>DATJDB010000098.1:0-9652 GCA_035497635.1 Pseudomonas sp.
AGCACGGCCTTTTGAACGGGAGACATACCCTGCAGCGGCCAGCACTGGGACATGATGATGGTGCTCATGCCAGCACCTCGCCAAACAGCTTGCCCAGGTCAACGCCGTAGACTTCCTTCCACGCCTGCGCCGGCCAGCTCACGGCCTTGCCGAAGCGCGGGCACGGCACTTTGGGCGGATGCACGTCGTGCAGCCGGCACCAGCGCTTGAGCGGCTGGAATGCCTGCTTGCCGAAGCTACGGCCGGTGACGTTTTCCACGGCGATGATCGTGGCGTGCTGAGTGCCGCGCCCAAGCTCCTGCTCCAGCTGGCGGGCCTTCCGGGCGGCTGCCGAGGCGGTGGCCATGGCGGTTGCTTCGCGCTTGGCGCCGATCTGCGCCTTGGTGGCGACGGCGTGGTCGCGCTCGGCGGCGATGCGGGCGTTCTCGTCGATCTTGTCGGCCAGCTGGCGGAGCGCTTCCGGGTAGGACGGCAGAGCGTTTGATTCCAGCTCGTTGAGTCGAGCCAGGACGCGGCGGCGCACGCCCTTGGACTCTCGCATAGCTACCAGCTTGCACTGGTCGGCAGTCATGCCGATGGCCTCCGATGGGCGTCCCGGGCCGTCCGGCTTTATTACGAAAGTTTCGTAAAATTCCCCTTCCAGCTCATCGCGGCAGCGATTCACGAAGTCGTTGTGCCGAACCTCGGACTCGCCGAACTCGGCGCGCACTTCGTTGACTAGGGCCAGCAGCTCAATGCTACTCATGCCGTTGCGCGCCACGTTTTCGCTCAGTGCAAATCGTGGCGCGGCTTGGTTGACTTGATGTTGTGAGAATTGCATTATTCCTCCCACTTCTTGCTGTTCCAGAGAGCCCGGTTGCCCCCGGGCTTTTTTGTGCCTGCCATCCAGGGAAACCACTGGATAACCGTCCACCCAGTCCGGGTGATCTACTCCTGCCCTCCCCAGCCCCGCAGAATGCGAGGCATGGAAAAGACAGCCCTTACCTCATCCCGCCAAACGACCAGCCAGCTCGACGGCCTTCTCTCCGCATTCGCGCAGGGCCTGGATTTCGTTGTCGGTGGGATCGGTGGTGCGGCGCCCGTGGTGGTCGTCGGGGGCGAGCTGGGCGCGGCGGTCGGCGCAGCAAGCGGCGGGGCTAGCGACCTGCGCGCGGAAGATGTCGGGGCGCAAATCCTCTGCGGAGACCGCCCCGTTGCAGGCCATAACAACAGCCTGAACCCGGCGCGCAGGCACGCCCCGAGATTTCCATTGAGTGATCGCCATCGGAGTAACGCCGATGCGCTCAGCCAGCGCCCTGGCCGAGCCGGCGGCATTGATGGCGATTTCCAGAGGGGTTTTCTTCATAAACGTCCCGTCGCAAAAGCGATAAACACCGATCAACGGTACGTTTATTTAACTTGGAGCGCAAGGCCCGTAAACTCTATGTTTATGGATACCAACCATTCAGGCGCACGCCTCCGCTCCGTCCTTGAGGATAGAGGGATTGCTTTCAACGAATTTGCCTCGGCCATGAGCGTCGAGCCGCAGAACGTGAACAATTGGTTCAAGCGCGGAGTGCCAAAGGGAAAATCTAGGGCTGTCTGCGCCCTGCTTGGCCTCAGCCTCGACTGGCTTGAGGAAGGCAAGGGCGAAATGGCCGGCGACGCCACAGCGCCAGCCAGGCCTATCGAATCGAACGCTCAACTGATCGGCATGCTTTCCGGCTGGGATAGCGGCACCCCGCTACATGACGACGAGGTAGCGATCCCCTTGTTCAAGGAAGTCGAGTTGGCCGCCGGCCATGGCGCCACTGAGGTCGTGGAAGTGCCGGGGCGCCTGCTGCGGTTCGCCAAATCCACCCTGCGCGAGGCCGGGGTCCAGGAGCACAACGCCGCCTGCGCCACGATCAGCGGCACCAGCATGGAACGCCTGATCATGGATGGCGCAACGATCGGGATCGACCGGGGCACCACGAACATCATCGATGGCGAGATCTACGCCTTCGACCATGACGGCATGCTGCGCGTGAAATACCTCTATCGCATCCCTGGCGGCGGTCTGCGCGTGCGCAGCGAGAACAGCGAGGAGTACCCGGACGAGATCATCGAGCCCGACCAGCTCAGCCACGTCCGCATCCTGGGCTGGGTGTTCTGGTGGTCAACGATCCGGCGCCGGAACGGGCTGAGGCTGGCGAAGTAATCGCGCAGCCAGACATAGCCATAGGAGTTGCACATGGAAGATAGAGCCGGCATGCCAATTACGCAGGATGACGTGACATTCACGGTCAGTGAATTCATGGAGTTCCTGGCTGCTACCGGGCGCAGCAGCAAGTGCCCGGTCTGCCCACACCAAGGCGACTGGATCTTCCACACCATGCCCGACAACGAAACGGTGGCGATCTACGCCGCCAAGCACTTTGGCATGGATGATGGCTATATGCCTGTCGCCTACATGGAATGCCCTACTTGCGGCTTTCTACAGCAAACCAGCCTCTTTGCTGTGATGTACCATAGAAAAGGAGTTCGCAATGAGTCGTGACCTGCGCCTGGCGGTCAACAATGTGCGGCACGGTGAGTGGACCGAAACCGCCCTGCGGCGCCATACTGGGGGAAATCCACCGGGAGGTGATGGAATGGATGGCCGCATCCGAGACCTTGAGCGCGACATGACCGACGTGAAGGTGACGCTCGGCAAGGTGGAGACTCGCCTTGCGAACATCGAACAGAACATGCTCACCAAGGGCCAGATGGCGATCTACGCCCTGACGGGCGGCATTGCTGTATTCGGCGCCGGCTGGTGGGTTGTTCAGCAGTACCTGGCTCCGCTGGTGGCGAGCCTGCCGAAATGATTGATTGGCAAGTCGAGCCTCATCGCGCGCAAACATAACCAAGCCCCGCACCTCGCGGGGCTTTTTGTTTCTGCGCCACAGCCACCGCCTGACCCGACACCCTTCCCCGGCCCGCCTTGCGCGGGCTTTTTTGTGCCCGCGATAAACAAAATAAACATTAAGTGTTGACGAGCGAATAAACATTGCGTTTAATCACCTCAACGCCGGCACACACCGGCAGACAAGCCGGAGGCTCGCCGGCTACCACGGTCAGGGGGAAACCTGATCCCGCCCTCTCAACGGTTCGTCCAGGGAGACCGAGCGGCCCACGACAAGGAAAGTCAGGGAGTTCTTTGACATGCGTTTCGCCGCCCAAGAGGCCAGTAGCTGCGGGCGGCGAGCAAGACAGACGATTCCCCGGTGCGCCTCAAGCGGGGCGCATCAGGGGGAATCCACTGGAGAGCAAGCATGTGCAACTGCAGGCAAGAAACTGAGGCGCGGCTGCTTAAAGCGATACCTGAGCAGCTTCCAAAAGGTCATGCCGGACTTAGCGTTCGACTAACCGGATACGCCCTGATGATGGACGGGGGTGTGGCTAAATCACGACAGGTAATGCCTATCGAGATTACCTACCAGGCGCCAACCAGGGCTGGAGTGATGAGGGACAAAAAGCAGTCGATGAGCATGGTGGCCAACTTCTGCATGTTCTGCGGCGAAAAGTACGAGAAAGACTCGGTGGCTTGAGCAATTCACTGCCGAGCAAGACCGAAGTTTTCACTGATGGCCGTTGGCGACAGCGGCTATTGGGAAGACTTTCCACGGACGACCCCACCATGACCGATTACATCGAACTCGCCGGCTGGCGTGTCCAGCTGGCCAACCGCCTGACTGCGAAGGAAGCCGAAGCCATCGCCCTGGCTGCGGCCGGCAAGACCGCGAAGGAAGCCGCCCGCGCTTTGGGCGTTTCACCCGAGACCATCAAGGACCGCTGGCTGCATGCCCGCGACAAGCTGGGCTACCTGCCGAGCCTGCGCGATCTGCTGGTACAGGCGGCACTGCGCGGGCTGATCGCCCCGCTCTGCATGATGCTGATGCTCGGCGGAAACCTGCAGCAAGCCCAGCCGGTGCGCCGGCCTGAAGCGCCCAGGTCGGTGCAGATGGTCAGGGTGCAGCGGATCGAAGACGTACAGCTGGTTGCTTGAACATCCCACGCGTGGCCGTTCGCCATGCTGCTGAGTTAGCGCCGGGCACATCACCGGCAGGTCGCTCTACCGATGCCCATTCCATAGGTGACGGCTGCCTTCCCAGCCGGTAACGATAGCTGGAGGGATAAGCTATGTAGCTCGCCGCCCCGGCAGGCCTCAGTAATGCCGCACAAGCGCCACCAGCTCGGAGCGTGGGACAGCCGGAGAGACGGCCCGAGAAACCCGCAAGGGCGTATCGGAGAGTGATCTGACGGTGAATGCGAAAGGTGGGCGCCCGCCGGACAGTAACCGGAAGCTAAGTAGAGCCAAGTGACTACCGGGACGGTTTTCGCGAACAGGCCGCAGCAGCAACTCAAAAAGCGCAGATCACTCCCCGATGCTCCCTGCATCGCCTCACCCTCAGGCTTTGCCCGGCTCCGGCCGGGCCTCTTTTCCCCCTCGCCTCCTTCCTGCTGGTCACTGGTCTCCATCAACGAAACCAGGGTCCGCGATAGCCAGTGCCCAGCAGAAAGGACGCGACCACGGAGGTTCCCCATGTACGCAGTAGCACGCAGCAACCGCGCCATGCGGTCTGCCCAGATCGCCTATGACAACGCTGAGCCGCCGGAGGAAGTGACGCCCTGGCTGGAAACCGCCGAGGGCGCCAACTGGCTGCACGGCACGGCGCTGGATCTTCGCCACGGCCGCGACTTCAAGCTGGACGGCAAGGTGAAGGTTTCGCACCGCGACTTCCTGCTGGAGTTTGCGCCGGTCGCCGCCGAGCTGATGGCTGCAGATACCGACTTCGAGCTTGAGCAGGACTTGGCCGCCGGCCGCCCGCCGCGCACGGAGCGCTTCGAGAAGCTGGCCCAGGAGGTCGCCGAGCGCCTGGTTGCGCCGCACGCCGCCGAGGCCGAACAAGAACTGCTGATGGAGATGTTCTGATGAGCAAGGAACTCAAAGCGCTAGCTGAGGCGGCGACGCCAGGACCTTGGGGCTGGGACGGGCCGGTATGGGGCTATGACGCTGAAAACGAGGCCCCATGGCTGATCCAGGAACGCGGGAGCGATGTTGTCATTACCGGGGAGCTTCAATGCTCCGAGGCTAACGCTGCATACATCTCAGCCGCAGACCCGGCAACAGTCCTCAGCCTGATTGCAGAGCGCGACGCCCTTCTCGCTGAGCGGGATGCGCTGAAGGCGGCGCAGCCGTGGGTCGGCGTGGAGGATCGGCTGCCGGAGACCGGTCTGCCTGTGCTTGCGTTCTACAGGAACCAGATCGGCAAAGGGCGGCGCATTTGTGCTGAGTACCTTGCGCCGAAGTCGCGCGTGGCCGACCAGCTGTCGGACCCTGACACGGAATCGGTCGAGTACGACGAGGAGGCGGGCGAGTACTACTGGTTGCCCGGTTGGTATGAGCGCATCGATAACTGGGAGGAATACAGCCACCTGCCTGTCACCGAGGGCGACATCTCGCACTGGATGCCGCTCCCAGCCCCGCCCGCCCTGCAAGGAGAGCAGTCATGACCGCCACCGCCCCGCTTTACCCCAGCATCATCGACGACCAACTGGCCGAGCTGGACAGCTACGACATCCACGAGGCCGTCGGCGAGACGCCCGAGGCCGCCATCCGGGCAGCCGAAGGGCTTGGCCTGACCGGCTGGCCCCGCAGTGCCGGGCGCGAACATCGCGGCGGCCGATCCATCTGGGTTCATCGCTACGAGCGGCCCGAGGTGCGCCATGCGTGAACGTCCGATCCTGCTCAACGGCGACATGGTGCGCGCCATTTTGGATGGCCGGAAGACGGTCACGCGGCGCCTTGTTCCGAGCTGGCAGCTGCCGACCGAGACCAGTCAGGCTGACGGTGACAAGTTCCGCTGGATGTCCGTCGCCCAGCGCGACCCTCGGTGGGGCTTCGGCGTGTTCGGGGCCACTGAGGCCGAGTGCATGGCGCAGTACAACGAGGACGGCCCCCGCTGCTGCCCGTTTGGCAATGAGGGCGACCGTCTGTGGGTGCGGGAGAATTGGTGGCAAGCCGGTGAATGGCAATCCTGCTACCCGATGGTCGATGAGTGCGTATGGCACGGCGGCAGCCGCGTCTTCTACTCCGCCGATGGTGTCCCGCCGAACGAACCCAATCGTCATTTCCCCAGTGGGGCTCCCAAGGGATACACCGCTGCCGACCCTGACGTCGTCTGGCGCCACCGGCCGAGCATCCACATGCCACGCTGGGCCAGCCGCATCCTGCTGGAGGTGACTGCCGTGCGCGTCGAGCGCTTGCAGGACATCACCGAGGAGCAGGCTATCGCCGAAGGCATCGACCTGGATGCGCTGGCGGATGCCCAGGATCGCTACGACATGGTTCTGGCTGGGTCCGGGGCTGATGGGCGCGCAACACCGATCACCGCGTTCCGCGACCTATGGAACTCCACCGGCGGCGACTGGGACGCCAACCCATGGGCCTGGGTCATCGAGTTCAAGCGCGTGGAGGCTGCCCATGCCTGACAAAGAACGCGCCCGCGCCCACTTCGAGGCCCGCGCCATCGTCTACGGCCTCGACATCGCCAAGTTCGGCAACGGCCACGACTACGACAGCGAAGAGACCCAGCGCTACTGGCTGGGCTACTGCTGGGCGCTCGGCCTGGCCTGACCCTTTCCCCTATCACATTCACGAATGCGCGGCGCCGTAGGGGTTGCTGCGCGTGGAGAAAAGCATGTCCGACCTTACCGCCGCTGCCCCGCAGCAGGGGTTCAGCCTCACCCCGAAATCTCTCGACGAGGCCATGCGCTTCGCTGACATCCTGGCCAAGTCCAGCATCGTGCCCAAGGACTTCTCCGGCAACCCCGGCAACATCCTGGTGGCCATCCAGTGGGGTCTGGAGCTGGGCCTGCAGCCTATGCAGGCGATGCAGAACATCGCGGTCATCAACGGCCGCCCTGCTCTCTGGGGCGACGCGGTAATCGCCCTGGTTCGCAGCTCCCCGCTGTGCGAGTACATCTACGAGACCGACGACGGCGAGACGGCCACCTGCCGGGTGAAGCGCCGTGGCGAAGAAGAGCAGGTCCGCACATTCAGCATGGCCGACGCGAAGGTCGCCGGCCTGCTGGGCAAGGCTGGCCCCTGGACGCAGCACCCCCGGCGCATGCGCCAGATGCGCGCCCGGGCCTTCGCCCTGCGCGACGTGTTCCCGGACGTGCTGCGCGGGATGCCGGTAGCCGAGGAAGTGCAGGACATGGTTCCGGCGGAGCGCGACATGGGCTCGGTACCGCGCACCACGCCGCAGCAAAATCAGCTCCCCGCAGCTCTGCCGGCTTACCCCGACGAGAAGCTGGCCGAGATGCTGCCGGCCTGGCAGGCCGCTATCGCGGAAGAGAAAACAACCCCCGAGCGGATCATCAAGATGGTGCAGTCGAAGCACGTCCTGACCGATGACCAGCGCCAGAAGATCATGGGCCTACAGCCGGCCCTGGAGGGCTCCGCACAATGAGCATGACCATTCATGACGTAGCCCAAGGCACCCCGGAGTGGCACGCCCTGCGCGCCGATCACTTCACCGCCTCCGAGGCGCCCGCGATGATGGGCGCCTCGAAGTACCAAAGCCGGACAGAGCTGCTGCAGACGAAGAAGTCCGGCCTGGTGCCGGAGGTGACCACAGCCCAGCAGGCGCTGTTCGATCGCGGCCATGAAACCGAGGCCCTGGCCCGCCCCATCGTCGAAGAGACGCTGGGCGAGGACCTGTATCCGGTGGTTGGCACCAGCGGCAACCTGCTGGCCAGCCTCGACGGCCTGACCATGCTGGGCGACGTCATCTTCGAGCACAAGTTGTGGAATGAAGAGCTGGCCGCCCAGGTGCGCGCCGGCGAGCTGGATCCGCACTACTACTGGCAGCTTGAGCAGCAGCTGCTGGTCAGCGGCGCCGAGCGGGTGGTCTTCGTGGTATCGGACGGCACCCGGGAGCGCTTCGCTCACATGGAATACCGCCCGGTGCCTGGCCGCGCCGAGCAGCTGGTGGCCGGCTGGAAGCAGTTCGAGCAGGATCTGGACGCATTCGAAGTGCGGGCGCCGGCCGAGCCTGCCGCCGTTGGCCGCGCACCCGAGAACCTGCCCGCTCTGCGCATCGAAGTAACCGGCATGGTGACCGCCAGCAACCTGCAGGCCTTCCGTGATCACGCCATGGCCGTGCTGGGTGGTATCAAGACCAAGCTCGCAGACGACCAGGACTTCGCCGACGCCGACAAGACGGTCAAGTGGTGCAAGGACGTCGAAGATCGCCTGGCAGCGGCCAAGAGCCACGCTCTCAGCCAGACCGCCAGCATCGACGAGCTTTTCCGCACGCTGGACGCCATTGCCGAAGAGACCCGAGCCAAGCGCCTGGAGCTCGACAAGCTGGTGAAGGCGCGCAAGGAAACCATCCGCCTGGAGATCAAGACCAAGGCCGAATCGGCTCTGGCCGCGCATATCGCCGAGCTGGAAAAGGCCCTGGTGCCAGTTCGCATACCCCGCATCGCCGCCGACATTGCCGGCGCCATGAAGGGCAAGAAGACAGTTTCCAGCCTGCAGGACGCAGCCGACACCGAGCTGGCCAAGGCCAAGATCGAGGCCGGCGCCATCGCCGAGCGGATCGCTACCAACGTGCGCACTGTCCGCGAGAAGGCGCCCGATCACGGCTTCCTGTTCAACGACCTGCAGGAGCTGGCCCAGAAGGATCCCGAGGCGGTGGCTGCCATCGTGGCCCAGCGCCTGTCCGACCACCAGCAGGCCGAGCAGCGCCGCCAAGATGTCGAGCGCGAGCGCATCCGGGCAGAGGAGCAGGCGAAGCTGGCCAAGCCGGCGCCCGCTCCGGTGATGGACGACGAGTCGTTCGTCTCCCAGCTTTCGGAGCAGATCGGTCTGGCGCCGCGCCGTTCGGCTCCGGCGGAAACCATCACCATCACCCGCGCCGAGTACGACCAGCTGCTGGCAGATCAGCGCCTGCTGCGCGCCCTGCAGGCTGCCGGCGTGGATAACTGGGATGGCTACGACGACGCAATTGAAGCTCTCGGGGAGGCTGCATGAGCCGAGGAATCAACAAAGTCATCCTGGTCGGCAACCTGGGTGGCGATCCGGAAACCCGCTACCTGCCCAACGGCAACGCGGTGACCAACATCACCCTGGCCACCACCGACAGCTGGAAGGACAAGCAGACCGGCCAGCAGCAGGAACGCACCGAATGGCACCGCGTGGTGCTGTTCGGCAAGGTCGCCGAAATCGCCGGCGAGTACCTGCGCAAGGGCTCGCAGTGCTACGTCGAAGGACGCCTGCAGGCTCGCGAGTGGGAGAAGGACGGCATCAAGCGCTACTCCACCGAGATCGTGGTGGACATGGGCGGCACCATGCAGCTGCTTGGCGGCCGTGGCGATGCTGCTCCCCGCCAGTCGCACCCCCAGGAGCAGGCCGCACGCCAGCCGGCGCCACGTCAGCAGCAGGCGGCCCAGCAGCCGACCCCCGACTACGACAGCTTCGACGACGATATTCCGTTCTAGACAGTCCGGGCGCCGCAATGGCGCCCCACCACCCGGAATCATCCCCATGCAGACCATTTGCAAAATAACCCCTGATCGCCGGGCGGATGACGCTGCTTGGCTGTCCGCTCTGGTTGAGCAGAATCGCCACAAGATCGAG
>DATJDB010000099.1:0-2195 GCA_035497635.1 Pseudomonas sp.
GACCAACCTGCTACGCAGCCCGCACCCGGACCTACCGTTCAGCCTGCTGACCACCGGCTTCTCGCCCACCTTGGTGAATTTCCTGGACGGCGCCGGCCGCGCCAACAACATTCAGGACGCACTCACCGCTCCAACCGGCGACGCCGCCCGCGAATTGCTTGCCGGCCTGGTTGCCGCCGGCAAGCTGGAATGGCTGAACGGCCTGAACGGCGCAGCAGCCACCGAGCATCCCCTGAACCTGACGATTGCTCGACTGTCGGCCGCCTTGGTCAGCCTCCTGGAGGAACACCTCAAGGGTCTGAGCACCCTGCCCGCGATGTCCATCGAGCAGTTTCCCAAGCCGATCCAGGCGCTGTTTCTGCGCATGCGCGCCACCACCCAGGACTTCGTCTTCGAAAAGGCCCGCGACGGCCTGCGTCTGGCTGGCGAGAATGCGCGCAAACTGAATGCCTGGGCGCTGGAAACCGGCAAGCGGGTACAGCGCGGCCTAAGGCCAAACGTCATCAATGGCATCAACCGCTACGGCGGCGTGCTACCGGTGGCCGCGCTGCTGCTCAACGGCGCAAACCTGAACCAGCTCATCCTGCGCGATCAGGGCCGGGAGCATGATGGGGTGCGGCTCAGTGAGCATGTGTCGGCCGTCTTCTTCACCGCTGCGGCACTGTCCGCGGCGACGGCCATGGCTTTGGATGCGCGCGGGAAAACGGAATTCCAATTGCCTAGCTTGAAAGCCCCCACCATCACGCTCTTGGGCTTCACCACTGGTTTTTTTGCGGGTATCGCCAGCATTGCTGGCCTAGCCAAACTCGGCTTCGAAATGCAGAGGGAAGACGCCTACTGGACCGCCGACCATTGGGCGCGTCTGGGCCGGGAAGGCGCCATGAGCGGCCTGATGGGCATGCAGGCCGGGCTGGGCGGCTACGCCACCTGGATGGTGATCACCAACCAATGGACCACCGCCCAGGCGGTGCGCTGGTTCAGCCTGCGCATGGTGCCGGTTGGCTGGCTGGTGCTGCTGGTCGAAGGGCTGTACTTCGCCTGGGACAAATGGCTCAAGGACAGCGAGATGCAGCTGTTCCTCGAACAGTGCTGCTGGGGCCGGGCACGTCGCTGGGCCGACTCGCCCGAGCAACGGGGCAAGGAACTGCAGGCCCTGCTCACCTTGCTGTTCAAACCCCAGCTGCAGGCCGAGGGCCTCAACCGCGTCGAACATGGCAGTTCCGAGGGTATCTTCATCGCTGGCTACCAGGCCAAGGAGCTCCATCTGACCCTGCCCGGCGCCGATCCCGAGCGAACCCTGCTGTACCTGTGCCTGGCCAATATCGACGGCCACACGCCCCGTGACTACACCCCAGCGTTTCTGGCATCGCTGCGCAGCGAATGGCTGCCGGCCCAACAGGGTATGGGCCTGCGTCTGAGCGGCAAGCCACCCATAGCCGTGGGCAACTGGGAGCTTCGAGTGCGCTATCACAGTCCTTTGGCCATGGGCGTCGGCGTATTGGAAGAAGAAACCAACGAATTGATAATCGGCGGCGCCCACGGCATGCGCTATCTGATTCGCGCGGATCGGGTCACCGAGCATCTCAGCGCCGACGGCAAGCTGCCCAGCGACGACCTGCCAGACCATGAAGTCAAACCCACCCTGCTGACGCCCAAGGAGCGCCCATGACCACCCAAGCCGGCGAAACCCGCCAGGGCCTGCTCTGGAAACAGGAACACCTTGCACCCCTGCCCATCCCCACCGGCCAGCCTGCCAAGGATCTGCTCAATCTGATCTGGCGCAAGAACGACGTCTATCTGGACGTTGGCAGCTTCGCTATGGCCGCAGGATGGCTGGTGCTGCATTTCGGGACCGTTGTGGCGGGAATTCCAGGAGTCTTGGCTGGTTTCTACATGGGAATGCCCATGGGTCTGATCATGGTCATCCCCATTACTGCCTTCATGGCTTTTATGTGGTGGCTATACAGCCGTGCCTGGCGCCAGCCGCTCAGGCCGCCCCTACGCTTCAACCGCCAGCGCCGCGAGGTCTGCGTCACCCGTCCCGATGGCAGCTTCTGGTTCGTGCCCTGGGAGCGGGTGCATGCCATCGCCCCCAGCGCCACCCAGCTCGGCCCCTATGGCGCCGGCACCAGCGGCGCGCTGATTCTCTGGTTCCCCCTCGAAGGCCAGGAGCACGAGCCCTACCACCCCGACAA
>DATJDB010000100.1:0-20663 GCA_035497635.1 Pseudomonas sp.
CGCCCAGGGCGCCGGCGAGGCGGACAATGCCCGCGAGCAGATCGATCAGTTGGCGCGCCAGGTGGCCGAGATCAGCGACACGGTGGAAGGCCTGGCCCGGGAAACCCGCAGCATTGACCAAGCCGCCGGCATGATCCGCTCGATTTCCGAGCAGACCAATCTGCTGGCGCTCAATGCCGCCATCGAAGCGGCGCGGGCCGGCGAACAGGGGCGTGGTTTCGCCGTGGTCGCCGGTGAGGTGCGCGAGCTGTCGCAGCGCACCCGCGAGGCGACCGAGGCCATCCAGTCGATTTTGAAGACTCTGCATGATGGTGCCGATGGCGCGGTACGCATCGCCCGCGTCGGTCGTGAGCAGGCCAGTGCCGGACTGGCCCAGGTGGTCGCCAGCCAGCAGGCGCTGCAGGATATTCGCCAGGCAGTCGGCGACATGCGCGACATGGGCTTGCAGATGGCGGCCGCCACCGAAGAACAGGCGCAGGTGGTGGATGAAATGACCAACCAGATCACCGCCATCGCCCAGGCCGCCGAACACAACGCCGGGCTGGCGGAAGAATCCGCCCAGGTCGGCCGCGAGCTGACTGAAACCTCGCGCGCCATGCATGCGCTGGTGGAACGCTTCAACCGCTGAGGCGGCTGTGGCGGATTCGAGCGGCTTCAGCCGCGATGGGGACCCGCAGAGCTTCGCGGCTGAAGCCGCTCCCACAGACTCGGGTTACACTGCGTGCCCCGTTGTGCTGTCGCAGGTTCCCGCGCATGTCGCGTCCTTCCCGTCCCCCCGTTTCCCGCCGTCCCGCGCCGCGCCGGGTGGCCAAGGCGCAGCCGGCCGAGCCGCGACTGATTCTGCTCAACAAACCCTTCGACGTGCTCACCCAGTTCAATGATGACCAGGGTCGCGCCACGCTCAAGGATTTCGTGCCGGTGCCCGGCGTCTATCCAGCCGGTCGACTGGACCGCGACAGCGAAGGCCTGCTGCTGCTGACCAATGATGGCCGTCTGCAGGCGCGCATCGCCGATCCGAAGCACAAGCTGGCCAAGACCTACTGGGTGCAGGTGGAAGGTGAGCCAGGCGAGGAACAGTTGCGACGGTTGCGCGAGGGGGTGAAATTGAACGACGGGCCGACTCTGCCGGCCGAGGCGCGGCTGCTCAATGAGCCGGCGTTATGGGCGCGCCATCCACCGGTGCGTTTTCGCAAGAGCGTGCCGACCGCCTGGCTGGAGCTGGTGATTCGCGAGGGCCGCAACCGTCAGGTGCGACGCATGACCGCCGCCGTGGGTCTGCCGACGCTGCGTCTGGTGCGCGTGCGCATCGGCCCCTGGAGCCTGGAGGGCCTGCAGCCCGGCGAGTGGCGCGAGCTGCCGGCGCGGCTGGAGTGAGTTCGTGCCCCGCGCATCGGCGCCCGGCGCTTTGGCGCTTGCGCCGATCCGCACGGTGGTCAACGCACAGCGTTGGCCACCAGACACGGCATCGGTGTACACCGCAGTGGTGCGGGTGTCTCAGGATTCCAGCATCAGTTCCAGCACATAGGTAATCAGCGGCTTGGCCAGAAAGGCCACCAGGCACAGGCCCAGCCCGAGGAACAGAATGGCGGTGCCCAGCCGTCCGGCCTTCGACTTCTTGGCCAGGTCCCAGATGATGAAGAACATGAACAGGATCAGTCCGCCTACCAGCACATACATCATCAGGGCTTCGAACTGTTCGGTTTCCATGCGGGCCTCATGTCAGGTAATCAAAATGGTCGCGAAGTATACGCCGGTTGGTCTCAGCCCCGCAGGTGGTGCAACGGCAGCTCGGTGCTGGCGATCACCTGATTGAGCACGAAGCTCGAACGCACGCTGCTGACGCCCTCGATGCGCGTCAGGTTGCCGAGCAGGAAGGCCTGGTAGTGGTCCATGTCCTCGACCACCACCTTGAGCAGGATGTCCGCCTCCATGCCGGTGATCACGCAGCATTCCACCACTTCGGGGTGCTGGCGGATCATTTCCTGGAAATGCTCGAAACGCTCCGGCGTGTGGCGGTCCATGCCGATCAGCACGTAGGCGGTCAGCGTCAGGCCGAGCTTCTTGCGATCCAGCAGCGCCACCTGGCGCACGATATAGCCCTCGTCTTCCAGCTGCTTGACCCGCCGCGAGCAGGGCGAGGGCGACAGGCCGATGCGTTCGGCCAGCTCCTGGTTGGAGATGCGCGCGTTGCGCTGCAATTCGGCGAGGATGTTCAGGTCGTAGCGGTCCAACGTGCTCATGGGCAAGGCCTTCCTGGGGAAAGATTGCGCGGAATCATGCAATCCATCTCTCTCGTTGCGCAAGTGGCCTTTGGTCGCGCAATCTTCGCAATCCTGCGTCGCGCCCGTCGGCGTACACTGGCTCCAACTTCGAAGGCCCGGAACCTCCAGCGGTCGTCTCCAACCAGAGGCACCGTCGCCGGCGACTTACCCTGTCGCACGGCACCCGGGTCCATCCGTCCAACCAGACGGGTGACAGGCAACGGCGAGACCCTCGCCGGGAGCGGGGCGATGAAGAATTGACTGGGGAAGCCGACTGGCTTCCCCTTTTTTATGCCTGGCGGAAAAGTAGCTACCGGTCGCTCCTACAGGTCCTGCAGGGCGATGCCTTCCGGGGTGTGGCACGGATCGGCATGCACCAGTACATCGCTCTGCGGAAACTCCTCGCGAATTGCCTCGCTCACCGCCTCGCAGCGCGCATGGGCCTCTTCGAGGCTCAGCTCGGCGGGCAGCTCGACGTGCATCTGCACGAACCACAGGGTGCCAGAGCGCCGGCTGCGCAGGTCATGGGCGCCCAGCACGCCGGGCACGCCGCAGGCCAGCGCGTGCATGCGTTCGGTATGTTCCGGCGCCAATTCCTCGTCCATCAGCACGGCGGCGGCTTCGCGCACGATGCTCAGCGCGCTCCACAGGATGATGCCGGCGATGCCGATGCCGAAGGCGGCGTCCAGCCAGAGCAGGCCGCTGCTGGCCAGCAGCAGGGCGACCAGAATGCTGGCGTTGAGCAGCAGGTCGGAACGGTAGTGCAGGGAATCGGCGCGGATCGCCGTGGAGCCGGTGATCCGCACCACACGGCGCTGGAATACCAGCAGCACACCGGTGAGCAGGATCGACAACACCATCACCGCCATGCCCACCTGGGTATCGCCCAGCGGCTGCGGATCGAGCAGGCGTTGCACACCATGAATCGCCACCAGCACCGCGCTGACGCCGATAAACAGCGCCTGGCCCAGCCCGGCCAGGGCTTCCGCCTTGCCATGACCGTAGCGGTGATCGTCATCGGCGGGGCGCAGCGCGTAATGCACGGCAAACAGATTGAGCAGCGAGGCGGCGCCATCCAGCAGGGAATCGGTGAGCCCCGCCAGCAGACTCACCGAACCGCTCAACCACCAGGCCACGGACTTGATCAGCGCCAGAGTGAGCGCCGTAGCCAATGCTGCGCCGGTAGCCAGACGCAGCAGGCGGGCGTGTTGTTCGGGGACCTTCATGCTGCGCGGGGCTCCTTCGGGGGGATGTCAGGCGGACGGTTGCAGGCCATGGGCGGCCAGTTGTTCCACACCGCCGCGCTGTTCGATCACGCCGGGTTGGTCCAGGGGCAAGTCGAGGCCGCTGGCCTCGCGGATGATGGCACGAAGCCGCTGACGGTTCACCTGTCCCTGGTCATCGACCGCGTCGCGTAAGGCTTCCGGCGCGATCGAATACTTCTCGCCGCCGGGCAGGTAGATGGCGCCGGTCGCGAAGTCGATGCCCAGGGCGATCAGCCCCGGGACGATGTACAGCAGCAGGCCGACGGCGTCCAGGGCGAAGACCACCGGATCGAGCTTACCGTCGATCTGGCCGCGCCGTTCCGGATAGAACAACGTGCCGCAGGCGGCCAACTGGGTGAGCAGGGCGCCACCGAGGGTGACGCAGAGCAGGCGGGGCGGGGTGCGCATGGTGGTTCTCCTTGCGGGTGGGTGTGCCGCAGTAGACCGGCGCAATGCGCAGTTGTCCGCGATGCCCTGCGCACCGCTGACTGCAATTGGGCCACCGAAGGCTGCCGCTTATTGTGGGAGCGGACTTGTCCGCGAGCTTTTCGGCAACCGGCTAGGCTGCAGGGCCGAAACCAGAAGCTCGCGAATGAATTCGCTCCCACAGTTCGGGGCGCTGCGCCGCAGCGGACTTCCGGCGCCCGTATACTTGCGCCCCTTCGCGTTGCCCTGGAAAACACCCCATGCAGTCCCTGCCCATCGACGCCGTATTGCCCGAGCTGCGCGCCGCGCTGGCCGCCCGCGACGAGGCGGTGCTGGAAGCGCCGCCCGGCGCCGGCAAGACCACCCGCGTGCCGCTGGCCCTGCTCGATGAACCCTGGCTGGCCGGGCAGACCATCCTCATGCTGGAACCACGCCGCCTGGCCGCGCGCGCCGCCGCCGAGCGGCTGGCCAGCGAGCGGAGCGAGGCGGTCGGGGAAACCGTGGGCTACCGCATCCGCCTGGACAGCAAGGTCGGCCCGCGTACCCGTATCGAAGTGGTCACCGAGGGCATCCTCACCCGGCGCCTGCAGAACGATCCGGCGCTGGAAGGCGTCGGTCTGGTGATCTTCGACGAATTCCATGAGCGCAGCCTGGACGCCGACCTGGCCCTGGCGCTGTGCCTGAACGGCCGCGCACTGCTGCGCGACACGCCGCTCAAGCTGCTGGTGATGTCCGCCACGCTGGAAGGCGAGCGCCTGAGCGCGCTGCTCGACGACGCGCCGGTGGTGCGCAGCGAGGGGCGTATGTATCCGGTGGCGATGCGCTGGAGCCGGCCGAGCCAGCCCGGCGAGTTCATCGAGCCGCGCGTGGTGGCCGGCGTGATGCAAGCGCTCGATGAAGAGCCCGGCAGCCTGCTGGTGTTCCTGCCCGGCCAGGCGGAGATCCGCCGCGTCAACGAACAACTGGCCGAGCAGTTGGGCCGGCGCGATGAGGTGCTGCTCTGCCCGCTGCACGGCGAGCTGGAACTGAATGCCCAGCGCGCGGCCATCGAACCGGCGCCGGCCGGCAAACGCAAGGTCGTGCTGGCCACCAATATCGCCGAGACCAGCCTGACCATCGACGGCGTGCGTGTGGTGATCGACGCCGGTCTGGCGCGGGTACCGCGCTTCGATCCCGGCAGCGGCATGACCCGCCTGGCCACCCAGCGCATCTCCCGGGCCAGCGCCACCCAGCGCGCCGGGCGTGCCGGACGCCTGGAGCCGGGCGTGTGCTACCGGCTGTGGAGCGAAACCCAGCATGACCATCTCAGCGCCTATGACAGCCCGGAGATCGTCCAGGCGGACCTGTCCGGTCTGGCCCTGCAACTGGCGCGCTGGGGCGTGACACCCGACGAGCTGAGCTGGCTGGATGCGCCGCCGTCCGCCGCCTACGCCCAGGCGGGCGAACTGCTGCAGCGCCTCGGTGCGCTGGACGAACGCGGCGTGCTGACCCGCCACGGCCAGGCGATGGCCGAACTGCCGGCCCATCCACGCATTGCTCACCTGTTGCTGCGCGGTCAGGCCCTGGGATTGGGTGAACTGGCCTGCCAGCTGGCGGCGCTGCTCGGCGAGCGCGACATTGTGCGCGGTGCCGGCGCCGACCTGCACAGCCGCCTGGCGCTGTTGTCCGGCGAGGTGCGCGGCGGCAATCGCGGCGCCACGCAACGCATCCGCCAACTGGCGCGCCAGTACCGCCAGCAGGTGCGCGGCGCGGCGAGTGAGGCGGTGGCCGATCCCGACCATCCACGCTGGCTCGGCGCGCTGCTGGCCTTTGCCTACCCGGACCGCATCGCCCGCCAGCGTCGCGCCGAGGGTGGCGATTACCGGCTGGCCAATGGCCGGGCCGCGCAATTTGGCGAGCCGGATGCACTGATGAAGCACGAATGGCTGGTGATCGCCGACCTCGGCAGCCGCCAGGGCCAGCGCGAGGAACGCATCTACCTAGCTACCGATCTCGATCCGACCTTGTTCGACACGGTGCTCGCCGAACAGGTCAGCGCGCAGGACGTGCTGGACTGGGACGAGCGGGAAGGCGTGCTGCGCGCCGAGCGTCAGCGGCGCATCGGGGCGCTGGTGCTGAGTCGCGAGCCGCTGGCCGCGCTGGATGAGGCGGCGCGCACCCGGGCGCTGGTGGAACTGGTGCGCCGCAAGGGGCTGGAATTGCTGCCCTGGACGCCGGAGCTGCGCCAGTGGCAGGCGCGCATTGAGCTGTTGCACGGCCTGGATCTGGCGCAGGGTCAGGAAAGCGTCTGGCCGGATGTGTCCGACGCGACGTTGCTGGCCGATCTGCACGACTGGCTGGGCCCGTATCTGGGCAAGGTCAGCCGCCTCAGCCATTTCGCCAACCTGGAGCTGTCCTCGATCCTGCACAACCGGCTGCCCTGGCCGCTGCCACAGCGCCTCGACGAGCTGGCGCCCAAGCACCTGACGGTGCCATCCGGCTCGCAGATCCGCATCGATTACAGCGAGTCGCCGCCGGTGCTGGCGGTGCGTCTGCAGGAACTGTTCGGCCTGGCCGCCACGCCACGCATCGCCGGCGGGCGGCTGGGCCTCAAGCTGCACCTGCTGTCCCCGGCCCGCCGCCCGGTGCAGGTGACCCAGGACCTGGCCAGCTTCTGGGCCAACACCTACGCCGAGGTGAAAAAAGACCTCAAGGGACGCTATCCCAAGCACTACTGGCCGGACGACCCGCTGATCGCCGAGCCGACCGCGCGGGCCAAGCCTCGGCGCTAGGCCTCCTACCCAAGCGGCGCGCGACCTCCGAACCCTGTAGGGCCGGCTTTACGCCGGCCAGCGGTGTGTCGATTCCCGTCTCAGGCTTCGTTCCCACCCCCGTCGGCCGGCATAAAGCCGGCCCCACCAGAACCTTCCCCGCCGACCGCCTTGCGCCCTTGTCTATGCTGCCTGCAAGCCAACAGCAGAGGTGGCATGTCATGTATCGCAAGGTTTTTGCAAGCAAGGTATTCGAACGCAAGGTGGTGCTGGTCACCGGCGGCTGTTCAGGCATTGGCCGGGCGCTGGTGCTGCGCTTCGCCCAGGCCGGGGCGCGACCGGTGATTCTCGACCTGCATCGCGAGGAACTGGACAGCCTGCTGCTGCACCTGCGCGAGCATTTGAACAGCGACGCCATCGGCCGGGTTTGCGATGTGTCCGATCCGCAGGCCGTGGATCGCGTGATGCAGGAGGTGATCGACCAGTGCGGCGGCATCGATCTGCTGGTCAACAACGCCGGCATTGCTCACCGCAGCCGCTTCGTCGATACCCCGCGCGCGGTGTTCGAGCAGATCATGGCGGTCAATTACTTTGGCGCGCTGTACTGCACCCAGGCGGCGCTGCCCAGCCTGCTGGCGCGCCAGGGGCAGATCATCGTGCTCAGTTCGCTGTCCGGCTTCGTGCCGCTGCATCTGCGCTGCGCCTATAGCGCCAGCAAGTACGCGTTGCACGGGCTGTTCGACACCCTGCGCCAGGAAGTGCGCGAGGCGGGCGTCAACGTGCTGCTGGTCTGCCCCGGCTTCACCGCCACCGACATGCACAGCCACGAGCTGACCGGCGTGGGTGTCGTGCCGCCGCTGCGCATCGTGGGTCGGGTCACCTCGGCGCAGGATGTGGCCGAGGCGATCTTTCAGGCGGCGCTGCGTCGACGCACGCAACTGGTGATCTCCAATGTCGGCTGGCGCGGGCAACTGCTGGCGCGCGGCTTTCCGCGCCTGTTCCAGCGCCTGGTGCTGGCGCGCCGGCCGAGCGGCTGAGCTGGGGTCTGTACGAAAAGTAGAGCCTAGGGCGTGTCGGTAATCGGCCCGCTGACGGTCAGCATGAAGGCGCGATACAGCGCCACGACGACGAACAGCTGGGCAAAGCCGATCAGGCTTTCCAGCAGCACGTGCGGCGCCAGATCGCCCTCGCCGAGCAGGCCGGACAGCCAGGCTTCCAGGCTCCACAGCGGCAGCATGACCGCCATCATCACCAGGAAAATGCGCCAGAACTGCCCGCGGGTCAGCGCCATGCTGTCGCCGAGGGCGGCCAGCGGCGTGAAGCCCTGCAGCACCACCAGAAAGTCGGCGAAGGCCAGGCGCACCATCAGCCACAGGCCGGGCAGGATGAACAGCGAGGCGCCCAGCAGAATCAGCAGACTGCTCAGCGCGGTGAGCAACGCCAGCGACGGCCACAGGCGCAGCGCCATGGCCAGCAGCGCCGCCGTGCCGGGCGTCAGGCCGCGGCTGCGAGTGTCCAGGTAGAGAATCAGCGCGGCGGCGTAGACGGGGTAGAACAGCAGCCCGGCGAGTAGATCGGCCGAACCCTGCCAGTCGCCGACATGCGGCGCTAGCAGGTTGCGCGCCAGGCTTTCCAGCAACAGCAGGGGCAGGCACAGCAGGGCCAGATACGCCACGTGGCGGTGATAGAAGTACCAGGCATCGCGCAAAATGCTCAAAACGTTCATCAGTCCGTACCGCATACAACGGGGGCGCCACTGTAGCCGACGCGGATCCCGGCACAAAGCCCCGGGGGGCGTAGGGCGATCGACGTTCTTCCGGCCGCCGACCGTGGCTCCAGCGTGACGGCGGCCAAGGAAAACATGATTCGCCCGCCAGGGCGCATAATCGCCGCCATCAGCCGGAGAACCCCGTGAAGAAGCTTGCCGTATTCGTTGATGTGCAGAACCTCTATTACACGGTGCGTCAGGCCTATGGCCGGCACTTCGACTACGGCGTGTTCCTGCGTCAGTTGCAGACGCGTGGCGAGGTGGTCGAGGCCTACGCCTACGCCATCGACCGCGGCGATGCCAAGCAGCAACAGTTCCAGCAGATCCTGCGCAACCTGGGTTTCACCGTGAAGCTCAAGCCGTTCATACAACGCAGCGACGGCTCGGCCAAGGGCGACTGGGATGTGGGCATCACCATCGACGTGCTGGACGCCGCCAGCCGCGTGGACGAAGTGGTGCTGGCCTCCGGCGATGGCGATTTCGACCTGCTGCTCGATCGTCTTACTGACCTGGGTGTGACCAGCTGTGTGTACGGCGTGCCGGCTCTTACCGCGCAATCGCTGATCCGCGCCGCCGGCGCCTTTGTGCCGGTGGAAGGCGCGCTGTTGCTGTAGCCGAACTGGTAGAATCGCGCGCCTTTTCCCCGCGCCACGAGCCTGTCATGACCTTCGCATCCCTCGGCCTGATCGATCCGCTGCTGCGGACCCTGGACGCCCTCGACTACCGCACGCCGACGCCGGTGCAGAAGGAAGCGATTCCCGCCGTGCTCAAAGGCCGCGACCTGCTGGCCGCCGCGCAGACCGGCACCGGTAAGACCGCCGGCTTTGCCTTGCCGCTGCTGCAGAAGCTGACCATGGAAGGCCCGAAGGTGGCGAGCAATTCGGTGCGCGCGCTGGTGCTGACGCCGACCCGCGAACTGGCCGAGCAGGTGCAGCAGAGCATCCAGCGCTACGGCGAGAACCTTCCGCTGCGCAGCTACGCCGTATACGGCGGCGTGAGCATCAACCCGCAGATGATGGCGCTGCGCAAGGGCATCGACCTGCTGGTCGCTACCCCGGGCCGGCTGCTCGACCTGTACCGGCAAAACGCCGTGCGCTTCGAGCAGTTGCAGGTGCTGGTACTCGACGAGGCCGACCGCATGCTCGACCTGGGCTTCGCCCGCGAGCTGGATGAGCTGTTCGCCGCCCTGCCAAAGAAGCGCCAGACGCTGCTGTTCTCGGCGACCTTCTCCGACGCCATCCGCCAACTGGCCGGCGAGCTGCTACGCGACCCGCTGAACATTGAGGTGGCGCCGCGCAACACCGCCGCCAAAAGCGTCAAGCAATGGCTGATCCCGGTGGACAAGAAGCGCAAGAGCGAACTGTTCCTGCATCTGCTGGCCGAAAAGCACTGGGCTCAAGTGCTGGTGTTCGCCAAGACCCGCAAGGGCGTCGATCAACTGGTCGAGGAGCTGCACGGCGCCGGCTTCGCCGCCGATTCGATCCACGGCGACAAGCCGCAGCCCTCGCGCCTGCGCGCCCTGGAGCGCTTCAAGGCCGGCGAGGTGAAGATTCTGGTTGCCACCGACGTGGCGGCGCGAGGCCTGGACATACACGACCTGCCGCAGGTGGTGAACCTGGATCTGCCGATCGTCGCTGAGGACTACGTGCACCGCATCGGCCGCACCGGTCGCGCCGGCGCCACAGGCGAGGCGATCTCGCTGGTCTGCGCCGACGAAGTCGATCAACTGGCCGCCATCGAAAACCTGATCGGCCAGGTGCTGCCGCGTCACGACGAGCCGGACTTCATCCCCGACCACCGCGTACCGCAGACTGCCCTTGGCGGGCAGGTACTGAAGAAACCCAAGGAGCCCAAGCAATCCAAGGCCACGCCGGCCGCAGGCAAGGGCAAGATCCATCTGGGCAACTGGTTCGACGCCAGCGAAAAGCCCGACGCCAAACCGATCCGCAAGGCGCCGAGCTTCGGCGGCAAGCCGACACGCAAGAAGCCCTAGCTGTCCTGGGATCCCGCTGTGGGCCGGCTTCATGCCGGCCAGCGGAGCCGAATTCCCATGCGCTGGTGCCGTGCCCACCCTCGTCGGCCGGGATCAACCCGGCCCCACAAAAAAGTAGGTCGGCGCTGCTGTTGGGGCCGCCCTGTAGGGCCGGCTTCATGCCGGCCAGCTGAGATGAACTCCCATGCGCTGGTGCCGTGCCCACCCTCGTCGGCCGGGATCAACCCGGCCCCACACAAGAAGCGGATCAGCGCTCGCCCAGCCACGCAATCACCCCTCGCGCCGCCGCTCGGCCGGTGGCGAAGCAGGCGGTGAGCAGGTAGCCGCCGGTCGGCGCTTCCCAGTCGAGCATTTCCCCGGCGCAGAACACACCCGGCAATTTGCGAAGCATCAAGCGCTCATCCAGCTCGGCAAACGGTACGCCACCTGCGCTGCTGATCGCTTCGTCGAGCGGACGGGTGCGCAGCAGGCGGATCGGCAGGGATTTGATTGCCTGCGCCAGCTGTTCCGGTGCCTGGAAGGTGGCGGCATCGGTCATCTCGCGCAGCAGTGCGGCCTTCACTCCATCCAGCTTGAGCTGGCGATGCAGGTGTTTGGCCATGGATTGCGAGCCGCGCGGCTTGGCCAGCGCGATGGCGATCTGTTCGGCGGAACGGTCGGGCAGCAGATCGAGCAGCACCGTTGCTTCGCCGGCCTGTTCAAGCCGAACGCGAATCTCGGCGGACAGCGCATACACCAGGCTGCCCTCGATCCCCGTGGCGGTAAGAATGAACTCGCCACGCCGCGCCGGCTGGCCGGGTAGCGCCAGGGTGACGTTCTTCAGCGGCGCGCCGGCATGCTTGTCGCGCAGCAGCTCGCTCCAGCTTTCCACCTCGAACCCGCAGTTGCTGGCGCGCAGTGGCGCAACAGTCAGGCCACGCTGTCGCAGCAGCGGCACCCAGGCGCCATCCGAGCCCAGCCGCGCCCAGCTGCCGCCGCCCAGCGCCAGGATCACGGCCGAGGCGTCGAGCGCACGTTCACCGTCCGGCGTGGCGATGCGCAGTTGTCCGGCCTCGTGCCAGCCCAGCCAGCGGCTGCGTGTGTGGATGCGCACGCCACTGTCCCTCAGGCGCTTGAGCCAGGCACGCAACAGCGGCGCGGCCTTCATGTCGCTGGGAAACACCCGGCCCGAGCTGCCGACAAAGGTGTCGATGCCCAGGTCGTGAATCCAGGCGCGCAGCGCCTCGGCATCGAAGGCTTCGATGTGCGCTTGCAGCGCGGGGCGCGCCTCGCGGTAGCGCGACAGAAAGGGCTCGCGCGCTTCCGAGTGGGTGATGTTCATGCCGCCGACGCCGGCCAGCAGAAACTTGCGGCCCACCGAAGGCATGGCGTCGTACAGGTCCACGGATAGCCCGGCCTGGGCCAGGACTTCGGCGGCCATCAGGCCGGCGGGACCCCCGCCGATGATGGCGATGGGAGAGGAGGGCTGGGGCATGAACGGGCGGCAGGGTTGTGGAAAGGCGGCGATTCTACCGCTGACGGCGCATCAGTGCCGCAGGGCGGTCAGCGCGTTTTTTGGTTCTTCGCGGAATCTGGGGAAAGAGCGAGTTGACAGTCAGGGAAGCAGGTAAATTGGCAGTCGCCAAACAAACCCATCACCTGTCCCTGCTGTCACCGTGCATCCTATTGATCTTGCTGCTTTCTGGCCAGGCTACGAAGTTGTTGCCTGTCGCCCCATCGCTGAAAATACCTTGTGCATAGAGCTCCAACCTCGGAGCGATCATGTGCCCCGGTGCGGACGCTGCCTGCAACCCAGTCCATTGATTCACGAGAGGCGTATCCGTCAGGTGCGTGACCGTGACTTGCTCGATCAGCGCGTTCTGCTCCAACTGCCTGTACGGCGTGTCGACTGCTTGTGCTGCGGGCGGGTGACCGAGCGCATTGACTGGCTGGAACCGGCCTCGCGCCTGACCCGGCGCATGCAGACGTGGCTCTTGAGCTTGTTGCACCTACTGCCCATCAGCCAGGTCAGCCGCCTCACCGGCCTGCACTGGCACACCCTCAAGACGCTCGACAAACGCCGCCTGGACGCCGAGGTGGGCGCCTTCGAGCCAGGCGGGGTGCGCCGTCTGGTGATGGACGAGTTCGCCCTGCACAAGGGCCATCGCTACGCCACAGTGATCATGGATGCCGAGCGAACACGGGTGCTGTGGGTCGGCCACGGCAACAGCCGCGAGGCGATTCGTCCCTTCTTCGAACGGCTCGGCGAGCACTGCCAGCAGATCGAGGCGGTGGCCATGGACATGAACACCGCTTTCGACCTGGAGGTGAAGCAACATTGTCCGCAGGCCGAAGTGGTGTACGACCTGTTTCAGGTAGTGGCGCGCTACGGTCGAGAGGTGATCGACCGAATCCGGGTCGATCAGGCCAACCTCCTACGCGAAGACAAACCGGCACGAAAGGCTGTGAAGCAGAGCCGGTGGCTGCTGCTGCGCAATCGCGAAAACCTGAAGAACGGCCAGGCCGTGCAGTTGCAGGAACTGCTGGCTGCCAACCAGCCGCTGGCTACGGTCTATGTGCTCAAAGACGCCCTGAAAGATGTCTGGTACGCACCCAGTGTGCGGGAGGGCTGGCGGCGCTGGCGAACCTGGCTGCGGCATGCTCGGGACAGTGGTCTCGCGCCGCTACAACGCTTTGCCCGGAACTTGCGCAAATACGCCCGGGGCATCCTCGCCAGCGCACGCTTCACGATGCACACCAGCGTGCTGGAAGGCGTGAACAACCGCATCAAGGTGATCAAACGCATGGCCTATGGCTTTCGGGACTCGGACTATTTCTTCCTGAAAATCAAGGCCGCCTTCCCCGGGAAAGCGCGATGAACCCGTTTTTTGGCCGTCACAGGGCCAGCGGTGCCCGAGAGACGGCCGGAAAGGCGCCGGCCGCCCGGTGCGGTACGCATGTGGGCGGTCAAAACCCTGGTTCTGGCCGCCGGGCCCTCGTCAATCAGCCGCAGGGATACATCCAGAAATTCGGATGCTCCTGGCAGGCGCGGGTCTGGTTCGGTTGCGCGGGAGTCAGCAGGCGGGCGATCAGATGCATGGTGTTTCTCCTCGGGAAATCGGTGTGCGTTGGCGTGTACTTTGCCCACGCAGCCGTCCGAACGGAACTTGGCAATCTCTATCGCGGCGATTAGTGCCTCAGTCGGCGAAGTGCCCGCGCCGGCGTTCGGCGCGAAATTGTAGCGAGTCGGGGGTGTAGCCGGGGCGCAGGGCCGGCAGGGGCAGGCAGTCCTGCCATTGCGCATCGGGCGCTAGGGGGGCGGCGGCATGGTAGCGAGCCTGCGTTGCCGAGCGCACCAGATTGAGGTCGTCCCCGGGACGATAGGCCGCGGTGTGCCAGGTCAGCTCGCGCAGTGGCAGTGAGCTGGTGTTGCGCAGGCTGACCAGTAGTGGCCGATGGGTCGGGCATTGCCGTGGCGCATAGTCGATGCTCAGTTCCAGACGCGCCAGACGATCCTCGTCGCGCGCCTCCTGCCAGAGCACCCAGGCGGCCAGCAGGCCAATGCCGGAAAGCGCCGCTAGCGAGACCGGCAGCGCCTTGTGCGGGTAGCGAATCAGCAGAATCAGCCAGGTGAAAACCAACAGGGCGCCGAACAGCATAGGGCAGACTTCCAGGCCAGGGGAGTCGCCATTCTAGTGGCCTGGACGGCCACGTCGACCGTTCAGTGCATGACCGCCGGTGCACTGGCGCCGCGCAGGCGTTCGGTCAGACGCAGGCGTTCGCCCGAATCCTCGCAGAGCAGCAGCGCGTGCTGCAGATCGAAGCGCTCACCGGGCGGGCATTCCAGGCGCTGGTAGAGATCGGCGCGGGCCAGGTGGTCGGCCACCGTCGGCACGCCGAGCTGCAGCACCCGGTCGGCGTCCTTGAGCGCGGCGAGCAGCTGTCCGGCCTTCTGATGCTGGTGACGCAGGCTTCGCGAGATGCGCTGCAGCAGCTGGGCGGGAGCGCAGGGCTGCAGATGGCTGGAATTGAGTTGCAGCTGGCCCTGGTAGCGGCGCTCCAGCAGTTCGCGACAGTCCTTGAGGTACAGGCGCCGGCCGCCGGCCGGGTCGAGCAGATGGTCGGCGCCCGGTACGCGCAGCAGGAAGCGCCCGGGAAAGTTGATGCCGCGCAGCGGAATGTCCAGGCGTCGAGCCAGTTCCAGAGCCAGCAGGCCGAGCATCAGCGGCTGGCCACGCCGGCGCTGCAGGACCCGGTGGGCGAGGATGCTGTCCGGTCCCTGGGCGTCTTCGTGGTAGTCCAGCGCGTTGAGCAGGCGCAGCAGCGGTTGCGCCTGTTCGCCGGCCGGGCGCACGGGCAGGCTGCTGGCGATGCGCTGGTGCAGGTTATCGAGGGTGGTGAGCTGCTCTGCGGGCTGCAGCGTGGAATCGTGTTCGGCGGCAATCCATAGCGCGGCTTCGAACAGGGCGTCCGTGCCCTGGCGCAGGCAGGAAAGGCAGGCTTGGCGGGCATCCATGCGGGGTCTCCGGTTGACCCCTTCTCTTGTAGACGCGCGCCGCCGGGCCGTCCAGTTGCCTGCGGGTCGCGACCTATACTGCTGCACACACGATCACATTCAGGCCCGGCGGAGGGATGCCATGTTTGCCCAGATGGAAGCCGTTCGGCTGGAGGCCCTGCACCTTGCCCACGACCCGCGCACCGGCTTGCGGGCGGTCATCGCCATTCACAACACCCGGCTCGGCCCCGCCCTCGGCGGTTGCCGTTTTCTGACCTATGCGGACGAGGATGCCGCCATCCGCGACGCCATGCGCCTGGCCCAGGGCATGAGCTACAAGGCCGCACTGGCCGGCCTGGAGCAGGGCGGTGGCAAGGCGGTGATCATGCGCCCGCCACACCTGAGCGACCGCGCGGCGCTGTTCGAGGCCTTCGGACGCCTGGTGGATTCGCTGGGCGGGCGCTACATCACCGCGGTCGACAGCGGCACCTCCGCCGCCGACATGGACTGCGTCGCCCGGCAGACCACCCACGTGACCAGCACCAGCCGGGGCGGGGACCCGTCGGCGCACACCGCGCTGGGCGTGTTCAGCGGCATCCGCGCCACCGCGCTGGCGCGCCTGGGCAGCGACGATCTGGAGGACCTGCGCATCGCCGTGCAGGGGCTGGGGCATGTCGGCTACACACTGGTCGAACTGCTGGCGGCGGCCGGCGCCGAGCTGCTGGTCAGCGATCTGGACCCCGGTCTGGTGCAACTGGCGGTCGAGCAGTTCGGCGCCCACCCGGTGCCCAGCGAGGCGTTGCTGGCCACGCCCTGCGACATCCTCGCGCCCTGTGGGCTGGGCGGGGTGTTCAACAGCCACACCGTCGGCCAGCTGCGCTGCGCGGCGGTGGCCGGCGCGGCCAACAACCAGTTGATCCATCCGGGAATCGCCGATGAACTGGAAGCGCGCGGCATCCTCTACGCGCCGGATTACGTGATCAATTCCGGTGGGCTGATCTATGTTTCCCTGCAGCACGCCGGCGCGCCGCCGGAGCGCATCACCACGCAGATGGCGGAGATTCCCCGGCGTCTCACCGACATCTATGCCCATGCCCAGGCGGAAAAACGCTCGCCGGCGCGGGTCGCCGACCAGCAGGCGGAGAAGCTGCTGTACGGCTGACGGCAGGCCGTTGAACGACAGGTTTCGCTCACGGACTTCGGGCCACAAGCCCCGGTCCGCCCACCGCCCACAAGGCGCCCGAGGAGACTGGCATGCACGACCCCGACATTCCCTTCACCCGTTATCTCGACCCGGAGGGTCGGCCCTGCGCCGAAGTGCCGCCGTGCGCCGACGACCCCGAGCTGCTGGAACGCCTGTACCGGCGGATGGTGCTGACCCGCCTGTTCGACCAGAAAGCCGTGGCGTTGCAGCGCACCGGACGGATCGGCACCTTTGCCCAGGGCCTCGGCCAGGAAGCCATCGGTGTGGCGCTGGGCGCCGCGCTGCGCCCGGACGATGTGCTGGTGCCCTATTACCGCGACACCGGCGTGCAGTTGATGCGCGGCGCGCGTATGGAAGAGGTGCTGCTCTACTGGGGCGGCGATGAGCGCGGCAGCGCCTTTGCCGACGCGCTGGCCGCCGAGGATTTTCCCATCTGCGTGCCGATCGCCACCCAGGCGCTGCATGCCTGTGGTGTGGCGGCGGCCATGCGCATCCGTGAGCAGCATCGCGCCGTGGCCACCACCTGTGGCGACGGCGCCACCAGCAAGGGCGATTTCCTCGAAGCCCTCAACGTCGCCGGCGCCTGGCAATTGCCGGTGGTCTTCGTGGTCAACAACAACCAGTGGGCCATCTCGGTGCCGCGCAGTCTGCAGTGCGGCGCGCCGACCCTGGCGCAGAAAGCCGTCGGCGCCGGCATGCCCGGCGAGCAGGTGGACGGTAATGATGCGCTGGCGGTGTACACCCGCATCCACGCCGCGCTGGAACGCGCCCGCCAGGGCAAGGGGCCGACGCTGATCGAGTGCCTGAGCTACCGCCTCGGCGACCACACCACCGCCGATGACGCCAGCCGCTACCGGCCCAACGAGGAAGTCTCCGCCGCCTGGCAGCGCGAACCGATCAAGCGCCTGCAGGCGTTCCTGGCCAGTCGCGGCAACTGGGACGAGCAGCGCGAGCAGGAGCTGATCGAGCAGTGCCAGGCGCAGTTGCGCCAGGCCGTGGAGCGCTTCGAGCGCATCGATGAGCCCGACCCGGACCAGTTGTTCGAACACCTCTACGCGCGCTGGCCGGCACAGCTGGCCGAGCAGCGCGAACAGATGCGCGAGCGCGTCGCCCGGCGCGGAGGGCAGGCCCATGAGTGACAAGACCTACAGCCTGGTGGAGGCGGTGAACCTGGCGCTGGCTCGCGCCATGGCCGACGACGAGGATGTGGTGGTGCTCGGCGAGGATGTGGGCACAAACGGCGGCGTGTTCCGCGCCACCCTGAGCCTGCGCGAGCGCTTCGGGCGCAAGCGGGTGATCGACACGCCGCTGGCGGAAACCATGCTCGCCGGCCTGGCGATCGGCATGGCCGCGCAGGGGCTCAAACCGGTGGTGGAAATCCAGTTCATGGGCTTCATCTACGCCGCCATGGAACAGCTGGTGTCCCACGCCAGCCGGTTGCGCAACCGCACGCGCGGCCGGCTGGCCTGCCCAATGGTGCTGCGCACGCCGATGGGCGCCGGCATCCGCGCGCCGGAGCACCACAGCGAAAGCACCGAAGCGCTGTTCGCCCATATTCCCGGCCTGCGCGTGGTGGTGCCGTCTTCGCCGGCGCGCGCCTACGGACTGCTGCTGGCGGCCATCGACGATCCCGACCCGGTGATCTTCCTGGAACCCACCCGCCTGTACCGCATGAATCCGCAGCCGCTGGCGGACGATGGCCGGCGTCTGCCGCTGGACAGCTGTTTCACCCTGCGCGAAGGCCAGGACCTGACGCTGGTCAGCTGGGGCGCCAGCATCCACGAGACGCTGCAGGCCGCCGCCGCGTTGGCCGAGCGCGGCGTGGAAGCCGAGGTGATCGACGTCGCCTGCCTCAAACCGCTGGATTTGGACACCCTGGAAGCCTCGCTGCGCAAGACCGGTCGCTGCGTGATCGTCCACGAGGCGCCGAGGAGCGGCGGGCTGGGCGGCGAGATCGCCGCCAGCCTGTACGAACGCGCCTGGCTCGACCTGCGCGCGCCGATCCAGCGGGTCACCGCGCCGGACATCCCGCCACCGCTGTATCGCCTGGAACACCTCTACCTGCCGGGCGTCGAAGACATTCTGGCCGCCTGCGAGACGGTGCTGGACTACGCCTGACGGAGAATCCCATGAAGCACTTCAAGTTGCCCGACCTGGGCGAAGGCCTGCAGGACGCGGAGATCGTCGAGTGGCACGTGCAGGCCGGCGACACGGTAAAGGCCGACCAACTGCTGGTCTCGGTGGAGACCGCCAAGGCCATCGTCGACATTCCCGCGCCCTACGATGGCGTGGTGCTGAAGACCTTCGGCGCGGCGGGCGACATCCTGCACGTCGGCGAGCCGCTGCTGGCCTACGAGGGCGAGGCGGAGGACAGCGGCACGGTGGTTGGGCGTCTGGAAGGCGGCGCGGCCGGGGCGCGGGAAGACCGCTTTTTCATCGGCGCGGCGCCGTCCACCCGGGAACACTTGGCGCCGCGCGCCACGCCGGCGGTGCGCCAGTTGGCCAGCCGGCTCAAGGTGCGTCTGGAAGACATCCGGGGCAGCGGCCCGGACGGGCTGATCACCCGTGCCGACGTGGAAAGCGCCGCCCAGGGTGCGGCGGCGCCCTTCGAGGGCGAGAAGCTTCGTGGCGTGCGGCGCAGCATGGCGCTGAACATGGCCCGCGCGCATGCCGAGGTGGTGCCGGTGACGCTGTTCGGCGACGCCGATCTGCAGCGCTGGGCCGAGCCGCGCGATCCGCTGGTGCGCCTGGCCCTGGCCATCGCCGCCGCCGTGCGCGTCGAGCCGGGCGTGAACAGCTGGTTCGATGGCCAGCGCCTGCTGCTCAAGCGCCATGCCAGTCTGGATCTGGGCATCGCCGTGGACACCCCGGACGGGTTGTTCGTGCCGGTGCTGAAGGATGTCGGCAGTCGTTCGGCGGAAGACCTCAAGGCCGGCATGGCGCGCCTGCGCGCCGACGTGCAGGCGCGTTCGATTCCGCCGCAGGAAATGATGGGCGCGACCTTTACCCTGTCCAACTACGGAACGCTATTTGGACGCTACGCCAGTCCGGTGGTGGTGCCGCCGCAGGTGGCGATTCTCGGCACCGGCGGTATTCGCCGCGAGCCGGTGGCCGGCGGCAACGAGGTGGAGGTACACCCGATCCTGCCGCTGTCGCTGACCTTCGACCACCGGGTGATCACCGGCGGCGAGGCGGCACGCTTTCTCAAGGCGCTGGTGACAGAGCTGGAGAAGGCGTGAGCGGTGGGCACACCGCATAATCTGTAGGGCCGGGTTTATCCCGGCCGACACAGGTGCGGATCGATACCTCGGTGCGACCAGCCACTCCGCTGGCCGGCATAAAGCCGGCCCCACAGGTTCACGTAGGGCGGCTTGCGCCCATCGATAAAGTTGCAGGAGAGACATTGGCCGCGACAGAGAGGGGGTGTCCCGGGCGGTGCCAAGCCCTCCTGCAAAAGGGGTCAGGCCTTGTCGAAATTCACGTCGGAAAGATCGACCGGACCCTTGAAGGCCTTGGCGAATATTTCGCGATTGCGGGCCAGGAAGATGCCGACTTCCTCGCGCTGCTCGTCGCTCAGCGAGGGCACGGCCTTTTCCAGCGATTCGGCGAGCGCTTCGGCCAGTTCAAGCATCTTGTCGTAACGATCGGCTTCGGCCTTATCCATGAACAGGCGCTCCGGATTGCGCGAGCTGCGGTACACCACTTCGACGGCCATTCATCTCTCCTGCCTTCTTTCAAGGTTGGTTGGATACTGTTTGTTTATCCAGTATAGGGAATTGCCATCATGCTGCAAACCCCCGCGACGCTGGTTGCCGCACATAAAGACATGGCATGCTGCCTGCATTCGACTTTCGTCTAGTTATCCAGCCAAGGAGCCACGTCGTGAAACCCAACTGGGCCGATACCCTGCGCAACACCCTGCATGAACTGGCCGAGTCGCTCGGTAACCTGCTGGCCGAGGCCTTCCATTACCTGGCGCTGTTCGCCATTGGCGCGATCACCGCCTGGGCTGCGGTAGTGGCCTTCCTTGGCATGCTGGAAAAGGGCTCGGCGAGCATCGACGACATCCTGCTGCTGTTCATCTATCTGGAGCTGGGTGCCATGGTCGGCATCTACTTCAAGACCAACCACATGCCGGTGCGCTTCCTGATCTATGTGGCGATCACCGCGCTGACCCGCCTGATGATTTCCGATATTTCCCACCATCATCGCCCGGACAATGGCGTGCTTTACGTGTCGGGCGCCATTCTGCTGCTGGCGGTATCCATCCTGGTGGTGCGCTACGCCTCGGCGCGTTTCCCCTCGGTGCCGTCCTACCCGCCACGCCGCAAGCTGCGCCAGGGCCACGAACCGGACGACGGGCTCGGCGAAGAGTAGCGGCCTGCCGTCGGGTCGCACTGGCAATCGCCCCATGCCGCACTTTGCTTATGGCTAAAACGCCAACGGAGTGCGGAACATGCTGAGCCAGGACACCAAAGACATCATCAAAGCCACCGCGCCGGTGCTGGCCGAGCAGGGTTCG
>DATJDB010000101.1:0-16571 GCA_035497635.1 Pseudomonas sp.
GGTAAGCGGTGGGAGCCGAAACTCTCAGGCGCCCGGCGCAGGGTGAAGACAGAGGGGGAGGGCCGACCGTAGGTGCCCGCTACCCCGCAGGAGTCTTCCGTGCCCGACACCACCGAATTCAGCTACCGCGCGTTCGCCGACCGACACATCGGTCCCGACCGCGCGGCGATCACCACCATGCTGGGTGTGATCGGCGTCGGATCGCTCGACGAGCTGGCCGCGCGGGCCGTGCCCGCCACCATCCTCGACGCGCTGGGTGCCGACGGTATCGCCCCCGGTCTGGACGGGCTGCCGCCGGCCGCCGCCGAACACGAGGCACTTGCCGAACTTCGCGAATTGGCCCAGACCAACACCGTCGCGGTGTCGATGATCGGCCAGGGCTACTACGACACCATCACCCCGCCGGTGTTGCGGCGCAACATCATCGAGAACCCGGCTTGGTACACCGCCTACACGCCGTATCAGCCGGAGATCAGCCAGGGCCGGCTTGAGGCGCTACTGAACTTTCAGACCATGGTCGCCGACCTGACCGGCCTGGATATCGCCAACGCGTCGATGCTCGACGAAGGCACCGCCGCGGCCGAGGCGATGACACTGATGCACCGCGCGACCCGTGGCAGCAGCAACCGGCTGATCGTGGACGCCGATCTGTTCGTCCAGACCGCCGCGGTGCTGGCCACCCGCGCCGAGCCGTTGGGCATCGAGATCGTCACCGCGGACCTGGGCAGTGGACGTCCGGAGCTGCCCGACGGCGAGTTCTTCGGGGTGATCGTTCAACTGCCCGGCGCCAGCGGCCGGGTTACCGACTGGTCACCGCTGATCACCGCGGCCCACGACCGCGGCGCGCTGGTCGCGGTCGGCGCCGACCTGCTCGCGCTGACCGTGCTTACGCCGCCCGGCGAGATCGGCGCCGACGTCGCCTTCGGCACCACTCAGCGATTCGGGGTGCCGATGGGCTTCGGTGGACCGCACGCCGGCTACCTGGCGGTGCACGCCAAACAAGCCCGTCAACTGCCCGGCCGACTGGTCGGGGTGTCCGTCGATGCTGATGGTGCGCCGGCGTTCCGCCTGGCACTGCAGACCCGCGAACAGCACATCCGTCGCGATAAGGCCACCTCCAACATCTGCACGGCTCAGGTGTTGTTGGCGGTGCTAGCCGCGATGTACACCAGCTATCACGGCCCCGATGGGCTGATCGGCATCGCCCGGCGGGTACACGGCCACGCCGGCAAGATCGCCGCAGCCCTGGGCGATGCGCTGGTGCACGACCGCTACTTCGACACCGTGCTGGCCCGGGTCCCCGGCCGCGCCGATCAGATCCTCGCCGCCGCCAAGGCGGCGGGCATCAACCTGTGGCGAGTGGACGCCGATCATGTCTCGGTGGCCTGTGATGAGGCCACCACCGATGCGCACGTGGCCGCGGTGCTCGACGCGTTCGGGGTGACCCCGGCGGGACAGCCGGGTGCCGCCTCCGGGGTCATCACCCGCACCTCGGAATTCCTGACCCACCCGGCGTTTCACCGGTATCGCACCGAGACCGCGATGATGCGCTACCTGCGGGCACTGGCCGACAAGGACATCGCGCTGGACCGCAGCATGATCCCGCTGGGCTCCTGCACGATGAAGCTGAACGCCGCGGCCGAGATGGAGCCCATCAGCTGGCCGGAGATCGCCCGCCAGCATCCGTTCGCCCCGGCCGGCGACACCCCCGGGCTGCGCCGGTTGATCGGCCAGTTGGAGCAGTGGCTGACCGGCATCACCGGATACGACGCGGTGTCACTGCAACCGAATGCCGGCTCGCAGGGCGAGTACGCCGGGCTGCTGGCCATCCACGCCTACCATGCCGGCCGGGGCGAGCCGCATCGTGATATCTGCCTGATCCCGTCCAGCGCACACGGCACCAATGCGGCCTCGGCTGCGCTGGCCGGTATGCGGGTGGTGGTGATCGGCTGTCGGGAGAACGGTGACGTCGACCTGGACGACCTGCGCGCCAAGATCGCCGAGCACGCGGAGAACCTGGCGGCACTGATGATCACCTACCCGTCCACCCACGGCGTGTTCGAGGCCGGCATCCGCGAGATCTGCGACATCGTCCACCAGCACGGTGGTCAGGTGTACATCGACGGCGCCAACCTCAACGCCATGGTCGGCCTGTGCGCGCCGGGGCGCTTCGGTGGCGACGTCTCGCACTTCAACCTGCACAAGACCTTCTGCATCCCGCATGGCGGCGGCGGCCCCGGTGTCGGACCGATCGGCGTCAAGGCGCACCTGACGCCCTTCCTGCCCGGGCACCGCTGCCTGGAACGCCGCGACGGCGCGGTCAGCGCCGCCCCCTACGGCAGCGCCAGCATCCTGCCGATCTCCTGGATGTACTTGAAGATGATGGGCGGCGAGGGCCTGACCCGCGCCTCGCAAGTGGCCATCCTCAACGCCAACTACATTGCCCGACGCCTGGCGGCTCATTACCCGGTGCTCTACACCGGCACCCACGGGCTGGTGGCCCACGAGTGCATCCTTGATCTGCGCCCGCTCAAGGACAGCAGCGGCATCAGCGTCGACGATGTGGCCAAGCGTCTGATCGACTACGGCTTCCATGCGCCGACCATGTCCTTCCCGGTGCCCGGCACGCTGATGATCGAGCCCACCGAGAGCGAGTCGAAGGCCGAGTTGGACCGCTTCTGCGAGGCGATGATCCGCATCCGCGAGGAAATCGCCGCGGTCGAGCGCGGCGACCTCGACGCCGAGGACAATCCCCTGAAGAACGCGCCGCATACCGCCGCCGAACTGGCCGGCGACTGGCCGCACCCCTACGAGCGTCGCCAGGCCGTCTACCCGGTGGCGCATCTGACGGAACACAAGTACTGGCCGCCAGTAGCGCGGGTCGACAACGTGTACGGCGACCGCAACCTGGTGTGCAGCTGCCCACCGGTGGAGGCCTATCAGTAACCCCGGTCCTACACTGAACACACGCCTCTTTTGCCTCGGTGCCGCCCATGGCGCTCAGTGTGCTCGACCTGTTCAAGATCGGTATCGGCCCGTCCAGCTCGCATACGGTTGGGCCGATGCGCGCCGCCGCGCGCTTCGCCGAGGACCTGCGTAATAAAGGTCTGCTGGCGTCCACCGCTTCGCTGGAGGTCGAACTCTACGGTTCGCTGGGCGCCACGGGACGCGGCCACGGCACCGACAAGGCGGTGCTGCTCGGCCTGGAAGGCGAGCAGCCGGAACGCATCGACACCGCCACCATTCCCGCCCGGCTGGAGCGCATTCGCAGCCACGGCGAACTGCGCCTGCTGGGCGTTCACCCGCTGCCTTTCGATGAACGCGAACAGCTGAAATTCATCCGCAAGCCGCTGCCCTACCACCCCAACGGCATGATCTTCCGCGCCTTCGACGCCGACGGTCTGCAACTGCGCGAGCGCACGTACTACTCGGTGGGCGGCGGCTTCGTGGTGGACGAAAGCGCCGCCGGCGCCGGGCGCATCGTCGAGGATCGCTCCGAGTTGCCCTACCCCTTCCACAACGCGCGTGACCTGCTCGATCAGTGCGCACGGCATGGCCTGACGATCAGCGCGCTGATGACTGCAAACGAGATGGCCTGGCGTCCGGCAGCCGAGACCCGCGCGGCGCTGCTGCGAATCTGGCAGGTGATGCGCGATTGCGTGGCCGCCGGCTGTCGCAACGAGGGCATTCTGCCGGGCGGCCTCAAGGTGCGCCGGCGGGCCGCCGCGCTCTATCGGCAGCTCAGCGAAACACCCGGACTGCAATTGCGCGACCCGCTCAACGCCCTGGATTGGGTCGACCTGTGGGCGCTGGCGGTCAACGAGGAAAACGCCGCCGGTGGCCGCGTGGTCACCGCACCCACCAACGGCGCGGCCGGCATCATCCCGGCGGTGCTGCACTACTACATGCGCTTCGCCCAGTCGCCCAGCGAGGATGGCGTGGTGCGCTTCCTGCTCACCGCCGCGGCCATCGGCATGCTCTACAAGGAAAACGCTTCGATCTCCGGCGCCGAGGTGGGCTGCCAGGGCGAAGTCGGCGTGGCCTGCTCGATGGCGGCGGGCGCGCTGTGCGAAGTGCTGGGCGGCACACCGCAGCAGGTGGAGAACGCCGCCGAGATCGGCATGGAACACAACCTGGGCCTGACCTGCGATCCGGTGGGCGGGCTGGTGCAGATTCCCTGCATCGAACGCAACGCCATGGGCGCGGTCAAGGCCATCAACGCGGCGCGCATGGCCCTGCGCGGCGATGGTCGACACTACATCTCGCTGGACAAGGTGATCGCCACCATGCGCCAGACCGGCGCCGACATGAAAAGCAAATACAAGGAAACCGCCCGTGGTGGCCTGGCCGTCAACATCATCGAGTGCTGATGGAGCTCGGTGCGGGTCGCTTGGTGGCCAACGCGCGCGTTGACCACCAAGCGCCCGGTTACGCGCCGTTACGTAGGACGGCGTGCCGGCCACCCAACTCAAGGAGAATCGCATGACCCTGGCTTACACCCCGCTGCACGCGCTGCACCAGGAACTCGGCGCCCGCCTGGTGCCCTTCGCCGGCTACGAAATGCCGCTGCACTACCCCGCCGGCATTCTCAAGGAGCATCTGCACACCCGCGCCCAGGCCGGGCTGTTCGATGTGTCGCACATGGGACAGATCGTACTGCAAGGCGCCCACGCCGCCGCCGCGCTGGAAACCCTGGTGCCGGTGGACATTCTCGACCTGCCGGAGGGCCAGCAGCGCTATGCCCTGTTCACTGCCGAGGACGGCGGCATCCTCGACGACCTGATGGTCGCCAACCTCGGCGACGAGCGCCTGCTGCTGGTGGTCAACGCCGCCTGCAAGCAGCAGGACCTGGAACACCTGCAGCGCCACCTTTCCGGGCGCTGCATGATCGAGGCGCTGTTCGACAGCCGCGCCCTGCTCGCCCTGCAGGGACCACAGGCCGTCACGGTACTGAGCCGCCTGGCACCGAGCGTGGCACAGATGACCTTCATGCAGATCGCCCGCGTCGAGCTGCTCGGCCACGCCTGCTTCGTCAGCCGTTCCGGCTACACCGGCGAGGATGGCTTTGAAATCTCCGTGCCGGCCGCCCAGGCGGAAGCGCTGGCGCGCCGGCTGCTGGAAGAAGCGGAAGTCCAGCCCATTGGACTCGGCGCCCGCGACTCACTGCGCCTGGAAGCCGGTCTGTGTCTGTACGGCCACGACATGGACGCCCAGACCACGCCGGTGGAAGCCAGCCTGAGCTGGGCGATCTCCAAGGCCCGGCGCCCGGATGGCGCGCGCGCCGGCGGCTTCCCGGGCGCCGAGCGCATCTTCCAGCAGCTGCGCGACGGCGTGGCGCACAAGCGCGTCGGGCTGTTGCCCGCCGAACGCATTCCCGTGCGCGAAGGCACCCGGCTGGTGGATGACCAGGAGCAGCCGATCGGTCGCATCACCAGCGGCGGCTTCGGCCCCAGCCTCGGCGCGCCCGTGGCGATGGGCTATGTGGCCAGTCACCTGGCGGGCCTCGGCACCCAGGTCCAGGCACTGGTGCGCGGCAAACAGGTCGCCATGGCGGTCAGCAAAATGCCCTTCGTTGCGCAGCGCTATTACCGGGGTTGAACGGCCAATGCCCGTCACCAAACGGGCATGTCCGGCGTGCTACCCTCGCGCGTCTTCTTTTCAGAGCTGTTGTGTATGAGCGTGACCCAAAGTCTTCTGCTGCTGGCGGGCATCATCCTGGCCAGCGCCTTCTTCTCCATCGCCGAAATCGCCCTGGCGGCCTCGCGTCCCCTGAAACTGCGCCAACTGGTCGACGAAGGCAGCCACAACGCGCAACGCGTCATCCACGTGCAGAAGGCGCCCGGCCATTACCTGACCGTGGTGCAGATCGGCATGAATGCCCTGGCGATCCTCGGCGGCATCGTCGGTCAGGGCTTCCTCACCCCCGTGTTCACCCAGCTGCTGGCGACCCAGCTGCAGGTCGAACAGGCGGCGACCTTCGGCTTCATCGTCTCCTTCGTGCTCACCACCTCGCTGTTCATCGTCTTCACCGACCTGATTCCCAAGCAGGTGGCCATGGCGATTCCCGAGCGCCTGGCGACCCTGGTGATCGGCCCGATGCAGGTGCTCAACACGCTGTTCAAGCCGCTGGTGGTGTTCTATTCGTGGCTGGTCAGCGGGCTGATTGCTCTACTCAACCTGCCGCGCCAGCGTGACGAAAGCGTCACCCAGGACGACATCCTGGCCCTGACCCAGGCCGGCGCGCTGTCCGGTTCGCTGGCCGCCAGCGAGCAGCAGGTCATCGAGAATGTCTTCGAGCTGGAAACCCGCACCCTGCCCAGCGCGATGGCGCACCGCGACAGCATCCTCTACTTCCTGCTGGACGACACCGAGGAGCACATCCGCACCCGCATCGCCAGCGAGCCCCACTCCCACTACCCGGTCTGCGATGGCGACATCGACCACATCGTCGGCTACGTGACGGTGAAGGAGCTGTTCCAGCGCGTACTGAACAACCAGCCCATCGCCTTCAACGATCCGTCACTGGTGCACAAGCCGCTGGTGGTGCCGGACCGCCTGACCCTCGCGGAAATGCTCCGCCAGTTCCGCCAGACCGGCGAAACCTTCGCACTGATCGTCAACGAATACAGCCTGGTAGTCGGGCTGATCACCCTCAAGGACGTGATGAGCATCGTCATGGGCGACCTGGTCTCGCCCTGGTACGAAGAACAGATCGTGCGCCGCGACGACAACTCCTGGCTGATCGACGGCGTCACCGCCATCCAGGACGTGAAACGCGCCCTGGACATCGACAGCACGCCGCAGGAAGAGGAATACGAAACCCTCGCCGGCTTCCTGATGACCATGCTGCGCCGGGTGCCCAAGCGCACCGACAGCGTGACCTGGGGCGGCTACACCTTCGAGGTGGTCGACGTGGACAGCTACCGGATCGACCAGGTGCTGGTGACCCGCGCCGACAGCCCCGCAGCCCCGAAAGCGTCTGTGGATAACCCTGTGGATTCGCGTGGATAACCGCGCTAGCGACGGCGCCGCCACAGGTGCCGACCACCCTCCAATACCAACACCAGCAGCCCGGCCGCAACACCAGCGCATCAGGCGAGGGAGCGGCCCTCCGCAGAGGCCGCCAGCCAGGTGCGCACCTCGTCCGGGGTGAGGCGCATGTCGCTGGAATCGATGCGCCGGTAGGTGTTGTTCAGCACATCGCCGTTCAGGTAGACCGGTTTGAGGGCCGCCGGCGCTTCGGGGATGCGCACGCGCAGCAACGTCTTGCCGTCGATACGCACCCGTTGCAGATCATCCTCGTCCAGCAGGTTGACGCTCACCCGGGCGGGATTGTTCAGCCCGGCCAGCAGCTCGTCGCGCAGACGCTGCGGCTCGGCGATACCCGCCACGCTGAACCGCCCTTCGTGTTCGCGTACGCCCAGCAGCACCACACCACCCTCGGTATTGGCGAACGACGAATAGGTCGGCCAAAAGTCCCGTGGCAGCTGGCCCTGCCCGTCGCGGCCCTGGGCCAACTTGCACTCCAGGCGCACCCCTTCGGCGAGGGGGCCAAGGGAATCCAGTTCGAGAATCGTGTCGTTCATACCGGTCAGTCTAAATACGTGGTCATGCCGCGCAGCGTAACCCGAGGCGACGGGGTTGCGCACCCAACGGCGGAACCCCACGCCCTGTTACACTGCGCGCCTTTCCGCTGTTTTCAGGCCGCCGTCGTGACCACCGCTTTCAATTCCCTGCCCCTTTCCGCCGCCATGCTCGCCAACCTCAACGAGCTGGGTTACGCCGCCATGACGCCGATCCAGGCCCAGAGTCTGCCGCTGATTTTGCAAGGGCAGGACCTGATCGCCCAGGCCAAGACCGGCAGCGGCAAGACCGCCGCCTTCGGCATCGGCCTGCTGCACCCGCTCAATCCGCGCTTTTTCGGTTGCCAGGCCCTGGTGCTCTGCCCGACCCGCGAACTGGCCGACCAGGTGGCCAAGGAAATCCGGCGCCTGGCCCGCGCCGCCGACAACATCAAGGTGCTGACCCTGTGCGGCGGCATGCCTTTCGGCCCGCAGATCGGCTCGCTGGAGCACGGCGCCCACGTGGTGGTCGGCACGCCGGGCCGCATCCAGGAACACCTGGCCAAGGGCACCCTCAAGGTGGACGGCCTCAACACCCTGGTGCTCGACGAAGCCGACCGCATGCTGGACATGGGCTTCATCGACGCCATCACCGCCATCATCGAGCTGACCCCGCCCCGCCGGCAGACCCTGCTGTTCTCCGCCACCTACCCGGAAGGCATCGAACAACTGGCCGCGCGCTTTCTCAAGAAGCCCGCCCGCGTGGAAGTGGAAAGCCAGCACGACAACGCGCAGATCGAGCAGCGCTTCTACGAAGTCGAAGCCAGCCAGCGCTACCAGGCGGTGGCCAAGGTGCTCGACCACCTGCTGCCCACTTCAACCATCGCCTTCTGCCAGACCAAGATCCAGTGCGACGAACTGGTGACCTTCCTCAAGGCCCGCGGCCTGAGCGCCGCCGCCCTGCACGGCGACCTGGAGCAGCGCGACCGCGACCAGGTGCTGACCCTGTTCGCCAACCGCAGCCTTAGCATTCTGGTGGCCACCGACGTGGCGGCTCGCGGTATCGACATCGCCGGACTGGACCTGGTGCTCAACGTCGAACTGAGCCGCGACCCCGAAGTGCACATCCACCGCATCGGCCGCAGCGGCCGCGCCGGCGAAAAAGGCCTGGCGGTATCCCTGGTCGCCCCGTCCGAAGCGCAACGCGCCAGCGCCATCGAGGAACTGCAACAGCGCCCGCTGAACTGGAAGAACCTCGACAGCCTGAAGAACAACGCCACCGAACGCCTGCGCCCGCCGATGATCACCCTCAACATCGGCGGCGGCCGCAAGGACAAGGTGCGCCCCGGCGACATCCTCGGCGCCCTCACCGGCGACGCCGGCCTCACCGCCGACCAGGTCGGCAAAATCGCCCTGTTCGACAACCAGGCCTACGTGGCCGTGGAACGCAGCGTGGCGCATCAGGCGCTGCTGCGGTTGCAGGCAGGGAAGATCAAGGGGCGGAATTTCAAGGTGCGGAGTTTGTAACCGATTGCGCCTGCGCCTCGGTACGAGGGCTGACATCAGTCAAGGCAATTGGCTACCATCCCGGCCCCTCCACGCGATACGTATCAGAAAAGGATTTCGCGCATGTCGGTTCCGCAGATCTCCGGTGTCGAGTTCATTGCCGCCGCCCGCGGTACGCGACTCTCTGCGCGGCGTGCCGCCGGCCACCCTGGAAGATCCGGAGCTCCCGGTATGGTTGCGCCATGAGCGGCAAGTGGCGCTATACCCTCCGGTTCGCCGATGGCCGAACCGAGAAACTGAAACTCCTCGGCACGCCCATCAACCGTGGCGCGGACGGCACCATCTATCGCTCACCAGACGGGCGATACGCATTCAAGTGCTACCACGAGCCCGGCAAGGACCGGACCCGGCAACACAAGGTCTGGCAGATGATCCTCCACGCCCCCGAGGATGCCTCTGCACAGCACTTTGCCTGGCCCCAGGCGCAGCTGCTGAAGCCCCGCAACGAGTTTGTCGGTTTCGCCATGCCGCTGCTCGATGTGGCCAGCTACGTGTCGCTGGATCTGGTACTCAGCACCCGCGGCCGGCAGATGCAGGGGTTGCCTCACGCGACCGCCTGGCGCCTGGACGTGGCTATCAACCTGGCCAGGCGAGTGGCGGAACTGCATGCCAAGGGTCACTGCATCATCGACCTGAAACCGGCCAACCTGCTGGTACACAGGCACAACGCCGATGTCGCCGTGGTGGACTGCGACGGCTTTGCGATCCGGGGCCACTCCGAATACTTCCCCGCTCACCAGTTCACCGCCGGCTTCATCGCCCCGGAAGCCTTCCGCGCCAGGCAGGCGCCGCAGGCGCTGCACCAGCCGCAGGACAGGTTCGCCCTGGCGGTGATCCTGTTCAAGCTGATCAATGGCGGCCTGCATCCGTATCAAGGCGTGCCGGACAGCAAACGCGACATTCCCAGCGACAACCAGAACCGTATCGCCGGTGACTTCTATCCCTACGGACTCGAACCGCATCCCGACCTGAAGCCTTCCCCCTGGAGCGTCCATCGGGACTTCCCGCGAATCATGCGCGAGGCGTTCGACGCCAGCTTCACCAGCATGCAACGCCCTTCGGCCCAGGACTGGGAGGAGCTGCTGGAACAGGCAAAGGTCCGGTCAAAGACCTGCGCCGCCGATGGAGACCATGGCTACTGGGGGAACGAATGCCCCCATTGTGTGCGCGCCAATACCAGGGTCAAGGCAAGCAAACCCAAGCGGCAGCCTTTCACCCCCACTCCGGCGCCCAACGCGGCTGTCCGACCTGTTGCTCAACCGGCTCCGCCAGCACCGGCCACCGCTCATGCGCCGAGCGCTGCCCCTGCAGCGAAAGGCGGTATAGGCTCGGTCATCAGCATGGCCTTTTTTGTAGTGCTGCTGATCACAGTGGTCATGAACAGCTGCTCCAGCAGCACCACTTATACCTATGCGCCTACGGGGGTGGCGCCGCCTTCCTATAAAAATCCCCGATGGCTAGCCTGGAAGGAGCTTGGTCCGGAACTGCCCCCCCTGTACACAGTCAATCGCTCGGCCATCTATGTATCGCCATCCGTTACGGAGGAGCCCATCCCCTATCACCGCTTTGGCGCCTTCGACCAGCCCGAATCGCTCAGCCTCCTTACCCGACAGCCAAAATCCCTGAACCTACTGGAATCGGCCAGCCAGGGAATACGTCTTGAACGCCTGGATGTCCCCGGCCAGAAGCTGGAGGCGCTGGCATCCTATGATGCCTCTACCCCCTACGGCCTGGCGCTGTGGCAGGCGGACCCGCGACCCGATCACAAGGGGATTTACCTACCCCGGTGCCTGAAGTCCTGCACGCTGTTGCAGCGCCTGGAGCCGGGCCGGGCGCCCTTCAGCTACAGGATGCCTGAATGGCAGCACCAGGGCTCTGACGCGAATTACCCCGAATGGCGGTACCTACTCAGCCCCGAAGGCGAATTCCTGGTGATGGCCAGCGCCAGCCAGGTGGCAGTCTTTGCCGTTGATCAGCCAGACAAGCCGCTGTCAGTCATGAACCTGCCGGAGAACTACGCCGGCTATTCACTCGGATCGCTATCGGTCGGTCCCCACGGGGAGACGATGGTTCTCGGTATCTACAAAAGCGAACGCTTCGGGGCCAACTTCACCAGCGAAATACTGGAACTGACCCGCAACGGCAGGATGATGAGCCTGGACAGCAGCTTCAAGCCGCGCGCCTGGGCCGCGGGCAGTGAGCTGGTCGGCGCATTCCAGACCATGAGCCACGATGGACAAACGCTAGCCGTCAGCGAATACCAACGTGTGGAAACCAACAAAACGGATTTCACCATTCTGGGCTCTCCGATCACCGTGACTCTCGGTTACCCAGCCATCAGCATCTGGGAGCGCGATGAACACATGCAGTGGCGTCTGCGCCAGCGAATCGAGTGGAAGGGCCGACAGGGCAGCGGCAAGCTCGAGATCAGACCACCACTGCGGACGGACTTGCTGACCAGCTGGCAAATTGACGGGAACAAGACATTCACTGCCTTCCAGATTCATCAGAACCTGCAGCTCAGTCCCGACGGTCGTTTTCTCCTGAGCGGCGTGCAAACCGATCGCAAATTCATCACCCTGACTGTCACCAGCCACCTGTTCGACATCCAGGGTAACCAACCCGACCTGCTGGGGCACATGACGATGAGTGTCGAAAACGCCTCCAACAGTCTCATCGCCTACCCTCACGCGAGACTTTCCGAGAGCGGCAATCATGTTGCCATGGGCTGGTTTCTTCACAATCCCGCCTCGAACGGAGCGAAGCAGACGCTGCACGTTCAGGTCTTCGCCGTACCGAAACCGGAGCACACGCTGGATACCGCCGGGGCAGCCGACGTCCTGCCGTGAGGCCTGCCTGGCGGGCCCTCCGGTTGCCCTTGCCAGACGCACTGGCAGAAAGGGAGAGGGGTCGCCCCTGCCGTCCGTGGGCTGACATCAGGCAAGGCAATTGGCTATTATCCCGGTCTTTCGATCAGTCCCACGCAATACGCCATCAGAAAAAGGACTTTGTGCATGTCAGTTCCGCAGATCCCCGGTGTCGAGTTCATCGACAACACCAATCAACGCACGCCCTGCGTACTGCTGCTGGATGCGTCCGGCTCCATGAGTGGAGAACCGATAGCCCAGCTCAACGCCGGACTGGAGATCTTCGCCCAGGAGCTGAAGAACGATGAGCTGGCGGCGCTGCGCGTTCAGGTCATGGTCATTGCCGTGGGCGGATACGATGACGTGCAGATCCTGCAACCCTGGACGGACGCCGTGGACTTTCAGCCGCCGGTCATCAAGGCCGACGGCATGACCCCGCTGGGCAAGGGCATGAACGTGGCGCTGGATGAAGTGCGCAACCAGAAGGCCGTCTACGACGCCAACGGCATCTCCAGCACCCGCCCCTGGATCATCATGATTTCCGACGGCCGCCCGAACGATTACGACTGGGAAAACGCCGCCGCGCGTTGCCGCCAGGAAGAGGCGGACAAGCGCGTGGTGGTGTTTCCGATCGGCACCGAAGGCGCCGATTTCACCGCGCTCGGGCAGTTTTCCGCCAAGTCGCCGAAGAAGCTCAAGGGGCTGCAGTTCCGCGAACTGTTCATCTGGTTGAGCCGCAGCATGTCGACCGTGTCGGCCAGCGTGCCCGGCGACCGGATCAGCCTGCCCAGTACGGATTCCTGGGCGACCGTAGAAATCTGAGGTGGCCGTTCAAGCCGTCGGCGCGTCGGCGACCGGCACCTCCCACGTCGCTCAGGGACAGCCCTGCCAGGATGCCTTCGAGGTGGTCCGCACTGATGGCTGCCTGGTTGCCTGCGTCTGCGATGGCGCGGGTTCCGCGGCCCGCTCGGATGAAGGCGCGCGCACCCTGGCACGAAGGGTCGCCCATGCCCTGGCGCATGACCCGCGCGCCTTGCTGCGCAGCCCCGACGCCTGGGAACAGGTGGCCGCCGCCGTGCAGGCCACCCGCGATGCCCTGAGCCCTCTGGCCGACCTGGCGGCATTCCACGCCACGCTGTGCGGCGTGGTGCTGACGCCCGCGGGCAGCCTGGCGTTTCACCTGGGCGATGGGGTGATCTTCGGTATCAACCCGGAAAACTGGGGTGATTATCTGGTCAGCGAACCGGAAAACGGCGAGTTCGCCGAAACCACGTACTTCTTCACCCTGCCCGACTGGCGCCGCCACCTGCGGGTGATGTGCGCGCCCGCTCGCTTTCGGACCTGGTTCCTGATGACGGATGGCACGGCCAGCTTTGCCGCCGGCAACCAGCCCTGGCGTCCCGAGGCCGGCTTCCTGCGACCGGTGCACGACTATCTGCGCGGCGTGCCACAAGACGCCGGCGAACAGGCTCTGCAAGCCACACTGGATGATCCGCGCAGCCACCGCATTACCAGCGACGACAAGACGCTGGTGTGGTTGCACCGTGAGCCGTGAGGGGCGCTACACCCTTCGGTTGGCCGATGGCCGAACCGAACAACTGACCCTCACCGGCAAGGCCATCAACCGCGGCGCCGACGGCGCCATCTATCGCACCCCGGACGGGCGATACGCACTCAAGTACTACCACGAGCCGGGCAAGGATCCGACGCGGCGGCAGAAAGTCTGGCAGATGATCCTCCACCCACCCGAGGATGCCTCCGCACGGCACTTCGCCTGGCCCCAGGCGCTGCTGCTGAATCGGCGCGAGGAGTTCGTCGGCTTTGCCATGCCGCTGCTGGACGTGGCCAGCCACGTGTCGCTGGATCTGGTGCTCAGCGCCCGGGGCCGGCGGATGCAGGGATTGCCCCAGGCGACCGCCTGGCGTCTGGACGTGGCCATCAACCTGGCCCGGCGGGTGGCCGAACTGCATGCCAAGGGCCACTGCATCATCGACCTGAAGCCGGCCAACCTGCTGGTCCACCGGCGCAGCGCCGATGTCGCCGTGGTGGACTGCGACGGCTTTGCCGTCCAAGGCACCACCGAATACTTTCCGGCGCACCAATTCACCGCCGGCTTCATCGCCCCGGAAGCCTTCCGCGCCAAACAGGCCCCACAGGCCCTGCGCCAGCCCCAGGACGCCTTCGCCCTGGCGGTGATCCTGTTCAAGCTGATCAACGGCGGCCTGCACCCCTATCAGGGCGTGCCTGACGGCCAGCGCGAGATTCCCAGCGATAACCAGAACCGCATCGCCGGCGGCTTTTATCCCTACGGTCTGCAACCGCACCGCGACATCAAACCTTCACCCTGGAGCGTCCACCGGGATTTCCCGCGGATTCTGCGCGAGACGTTCGACCGCAGCTTCACCGGCACGCAACGCCCGTCGGCGCAGGACTGGGTGGACCTGCTGGAGCAGGCAAGGGTACGGCTGAAAATCTGTTCCAGCGACAGCGATCATGGCCACTGGGGGACTGAATGTCCCCACTGCGCACGCGCCCGGGTCAAAATCGCCCGGCCCACGCACCATCAACCCACTCCCAAGCCGACCCGGCAGAGGGCCGCCCGCGTCTCGGCCCAACCTGCCCCGACGACACCGGCCCCGACAGCCACAGCCCCATCCACGACACAGACAAGCAGCCTAACCACGGTCTTCGGACTGGCATTTACCCTGTTCATGCTGATCATGGTCATCACGGAAGGATGCTCCGGCCGTTCCGCTTATTCGCCCATCTGGGAAATGCCCAAGGAGCAGCCGCCCCGGGATCCCCGCACGCTTGCCTGGCATGAGACCGCTCCCCGACTGGAGGCCCTGTTCAGGGCCGATCACTCGATCTCGTATCCGCTGAGCACCAGGGCCGGCGAAAAGAAAGAGCCCCTCCCCTACCACCGCTTCGGCGCCTTCGACCGGCCCGAATCCCTCAGCCTTCTCACTCGGATGCCGGGCAGCCTCGACTATCTGGGGATTTCCGGCCGAGAACTGCGCCTGTCACGCCTGAACATGCTCACCGGAGAGCTTGAGACGCTGGTGACCTACGAGCGGCGCACATCCTACGCATCCTATGGACTGGCGCTGTGGCAGACCGACCCCCGCGGACTCTATCTGGCGATGTGCTCGCCTGCCTGCACGTCGATGCACCGTTTGCATCCCGACCGGCAACCAATCAGCTACGAGCTGCCGGAATGGCAGAAGTTCGACGCCTTCTCACCCGTCCGCTACTGGCACTACCAGCTCAGCCCCGAAGGTGAATTCCTAGTGCTGGCCAGCGCCACCCAGGTGGCGGTTTTCGCCGTGGATCAGGCCAAGGCGCCGCTGGCGGTCATGGATCTACCGACTGACTACAACGGCTATTCGCTCGGCTCGATATCGGTGGGGCCCCGAGCCGAGAGCCTGATCCTCGGCCTCTACAAGAGCAAAGACTTCGGAATCGACTTCGTCGCCGAGATACTGGAGTTGACCCGCACCGGCAAGACGCTGAGCCTGGATCGCGGCTTCGCCGAGCGCGCTCGGGCTGCGGGCAGCGACACGCTTGCCGCGTATCAGACATTAAGCCGCGACGGGCAAACGCTTGCCGTCAGCGAGTATAAGGAAGTGCTGAAAGGCGCCTACGGCGAAGTGCGGACCTCGACCGTGGCCGCCGGCTTCCCCGCCATCAGTATCTGGGAGCGTGATGAACAGCATCAGTGGCGCCTGCGTCAGCGACTCGACTGGAAGGGTCGACTCGGCAGTCGCCGGCTTCAGCCCAGCGCACCCCGGCGGATAGAGCTGCTGACAATGCCGCCCCTGAACAATCGGCAGATCGTCTCCGAAAGCCAGATCCACCAGGATCTGCAACTGAGCCCCGACGGCCGCCGCCTGCTGACCGGCCTGCAAACCGACGCCTCCGCGGGCGAGCTGTCGGCCACCAGCTACCTGTTCGACATTCAGGGGGCCGAGCCGGTCCCGCTGGGATCCATGACCGTCACGGTACCAAGAGTTGCCGGGCCAACCAGGGCCTATCCCCGGACCCGACTTTCCGACAGCGGCAATCACGTCGCCATGGGCTGGTTCCGTCACCATTACAGCCCAAGCCAACTGGAGCAGCTGCTGCACGTTCAGGTCTTCGCCGTGCCGGAACCGGAGCCTGCGATGGAGTCCGTCGAGAAAGCCGATCCCACGCTCTGAGGCCGCTGGCACCCAAGACCTCGCCCCCGTACTCAACACCGTGCTCAACGTGGAACTCAGCCGCGACCCCGAAGTGCACATCCACCGCATCGGCCGCAGCGGCCGCGCCGGCGAAAAAGGCCTGGCCGTTTCCCTGGTCGCCCCGTCCGAAGCCCAGCGCGCCAGCGCCATCGAAGAACTGCAGCAGCGCCCGCTGAACTGGAAGCTACAGCCTGAAGAACAACGCCACCGAACGCCTGCGCCCGCCGATGATCACCCTCAACATCGGCGGCGGCCGCAAGGACAAGGTACGCCCCGGCGACATCCTCGGCGCCCTCACCGGCGACGCCGGCCTCACCGCCGACCAGGTCGGCAAAATCGCCCTGTTCGACAACCAG
>DATJDB010000102.1:0-3550 GCA_035497635.1 Pseudomonas sp.
ATGGCAGGGGCGGCTGGATTCGAACCAACGCATGCCAGGATCAAAACCTGGTGCCTTACCGCTTGGCGACGCCCCTGTATCGAATTCCCGTAATCAGGCATTCACTTCCTGTCCAAGGTTTCCATCACACGGTGCAGCGGAGACCGGTTGCAGCCGCGAGCGATGAAGCTTGGCAGAGTGGCTGGAAGTTGGCGCGAGACTCTATCAGCCTCGTTGCGATTTGGGAAGCTCCCAAACACACAAGCTCCAGTGCCGGTCATGCGTGCCTGAACAAAATTATTCAACCACTTCAAAGCGTTACGAACTTCGCTGTAGCGCTTCTCAACCACCGGCTGGCAGTCGTTATGACCACCTCCCTCAGGAAGGCTGCGAACTCTAATGGCCGGAGTATCACGTGTCAACTCTGGGTCGGAAAAAATTTCTGCTGTACTAACAGAGACTTGCGGTGCCAGTACCAGGTACCAGGGTTCGTCCGGAGTCACCGGGGTGAGCTGCTCGCCGACCCCTTCGGCAAAGGCCGCGCGGCCGCGCACGAACACCGGCACGTCGGCGCCCAGCGCCAGGCCCAGCTCGGCGAGGCGATCCTCGCTCCAGTCCAGTTTCCAGAGATGATTCAGGCCCACCAGCGTGGTAGCGGCATCCGAGCTGCCGCCGCCGATGCCGCCGCCCATGGGCAGGCGCTTGTCCAGCCAGATGTCAGCGCCCAAGTGCGTACCGGACTGTTCCTGTAGACGCCGCGCGGCGCGCACGATCAGGTTGCTGTCGTGGGGCACGCCGGGCACCTCGGTGTGCAGGCGGATCTGCCCGTCCACGCGGCTGCGAAAGCCGAGCTCATCGCCGTGGTCGAGGAACTGGAAGAGCGTTTGCAACTCGTGATAGCCGTTTGGGCGGCGGCCAAGGATGTGCAGGAACAGGTTGAGCTTGGCCGGGGCGGGCAGGATCAGTTGGGCGTCGTGCATGGGTTCGGTTCGTCGGCGGTTAATACTTCCCCTCTCCCTTGATGGCAGAGGGAATACGAGCCTATTGGCCCAGCAGGCGCGGACGCCAGTCCTTGATCACCAGGGTGATCTCCAGGTCCTTGCCATACAGCTTCAGGCGCGAGGGCAGGGCGAAACCGTCCTGCTCCAGGTAATTCAGGTAGTCCACCCGCCAGTCGTCCTGGGTCAGGCGCGCCAGGCGGCTGTCGGCATCGAGGACCAACTGGCTGCGGCTGTCCGGCTCGGGCAGGCCGCGCACCCACCACAGCAGGTGCGAGACCGGCAATTGCCAGCCGAGCTGTTCCTCCAGCAGCGCTTCAGGGGACTCGGCCTGAAAGCGGCCCTGGTTGGCGATCTCCAGCTCGGTGGCGCCCGGACGGCCAGTGAGGCGGCTGGCGCCCTGGCCGAGCGGACCGGACAGGCGAATGTCGAAGTAGGACTGGCGCTGCAGCCATTGCAGGGTGGCACTGCCGGAATCGTCCGGTGTCTTCAGGCCCAGCTTGCCGGTGATCTGCCAGCCGTCGATCTGGCTGATCTGCACCTTGTGGGCCTGCCACTGGGCCGGGTTGCCCAGGCCTTGCGTGAGTTCGCGGGGCTGCTGGGCGGCGCAGCCGGCGAGCAGGGTGAGGATGGCGAGAAGGGTCGCGAGGTGTTTCATGGCGTCAGGGCTTCTCCGATCCGGTCAGGCGTTGCACTGTGCTTGGCAGGGTGGTGTTCTGCGGGTCGTTTTTCAGCGCCTCGGCCCAGACCTTGCGGGCCTCACGCTGCTTGCCGCGTACCCAGAGCACCTCGCCCAGGTGCGCGGCGATTTCCGCGTCGGGCATCTTGTCCATGGCCATGCGCAGCAGGCGCTCGGCCTCCGCCAGGTTGCCCAGGCGGTAATTGACCCAGCCCAGGCTGTCGATCACCGCCGCATCGTCCGGGCTGAGGTGGTAGGCCTGTTCGATCAGGCTGCGGGCTTCCTCGTAGCGGTGGGTGCGATCGGCCAGGGTGTAGCCCAGCGCGTTAAGCGCCATGGCGTTATCCGGCTCCTGTTCGAGGATGAAGCGCAGGTCGCGTTCCAGTTGCGCCAGGTCGCCGCGCTTCTCGGCCAGCATGGCCCGGCTGTACAGCAGATTGAGATCGCCGGGATATTCGGCCAGGGCCTGGTCGATCAGTCGGCTGGCGCGTTGCGGCTGGTTGTGCCGGGACCAGGCCTCGGCTTCGATCAGGTACAGCTGCACGGCGTATTCCGGATAGCTGGCGCGGGCTTCGCGCAGCAGGCGGGCGGCATCGCTGCCACGCTGGCGCTCGAACAGCAGGGTGCTCTGGCGCGCCAGGGCCGGCAGGTATTCGTTGCCCGGCTCGACCTGGGCATAGGCGTCCAGCGCCGCGTCCGGCTCGTCGAGTTCTTCATAAACCCGGCCCAGGTGCAGCAGGGCGGCGTTGCGGTGGGTGTCGCGTTCGATCAGCTCCTCCAGCAGCGTGCGGGCCTCCTGCCAGTCCTCGGTTTCCATGCTGACCAGGGCGAGGGAGAAGCGCAGATCGTCGTCATCCGGATGCTGTTCCAGCAGTTCGGAAAACGCCTTGTGCGCTTCCGCCAGCTTGCGCTGGTCGACCAGCAGGCGGGCTTCGGCCAGGCGCAGACGCTTGTCGTCCGGGTGCTGGCGGATGCCCTTGCGCAGTAGCGGCAAGGCTTCGTCGCCACGCTCCAGGCTCTGCAGCAGGCGGGCGCGCAGCAGCAATGCGCCAATGTCGCCCTTCTGCAACGCCGGGTGGTCGAGCAGGGCCAGAGCCTTTTCCGGTTCGCCCTCCTGCTGCAGCAGCAATGCCTGGCCGAACAGCAGTTGCGCGTTGTCGGGATACTTCTGCAGCAACTGTTCGAAGCTGCCCATCAAGCCTGCGCGGGTGTCCGGATCGGTTTCCGCCGCGGACAGGGCCAGGAAGTCGAAGTGCGGATTGCCCTGGTGGCGCAGGATGTTCTCCATGTGCACCAGTGACTGTTCGAAGCGTCCGGCGCGGGCCAGCTGGATGGCGGCGGCGCGCTGCGCCTCGGTATTGGTCGGGTCGCTGTCGGCCCAGATGCGCGCGCTGTCGAGTGCCGCCTGGTTGGCACCCAGGTATTCGGAAATGCGGTAGGCACGCTCGGCCACGCCCGGATCGCGGGTGGCGCTTGCTTCGCGCAAGTAGTTGGCCAGGGCGATGTCGAAGCGCCCGCGCTGCCCGGCCAGTTCGGCGACCAGCAGGGCAAACAGGGTGTCCGGGCTGAACGAGGCGTACTCCACGGGCGGTTCGGGCGTACTGGCGGTGTCGGGCGCGGTGCGGGGAGACGGGGAAAATGTCTGGCAGCCCACTAGCAAGAGGCTGGCCAACAGCGTGACGAATATCTTCATGGAGGGGTAACTCACCTGCTTTGCGCCATCATGACACAGGCCTGCCGGCAAGCCCATCGGCGGGGGTAGGGTGGATGGGAGTTGTTCAAACTCGGGCGACATAGGAGAATTGCGTGCTTCCCTGACCCGACCTAAGACGTGCATGGCCTTCCTCGCCCTTGGTATCAACCACAAGACCGCTTCCGTGGACATCCGCGAGCG
>DATJDB010000103.1:0-13987 GCA_035497635.1 Pseudomonas sp.
TCAACGATGCCGACATGAAGGACGCCACGACGGTGCCGCTCTCAGATCCCATCTACGATCCCGACGACTACAGCCCCGCCCGTCAACTGGGCCACGCGCTGAAACGCGCCGGCTGCCCCGGCCTGCGCTACCACTCGGTACGCTCTCCCGGCAATCACTGCTGGGCACTGCTGACCCCAAAACCCGTCACCGCGATCCTGCCTAGCGCACATTACGAAATGATCTGGAACCAGCGAATCGTCGGGGTGAATCGGTTGGCGGGGATGGAGGTACGCTAGGCAACCCGGATCTGAGCCTGTCTCGATGAATCGTCCCGCCACATTGTCGAAAAACTGGTTTGACCAGGGTGGTCAGGCCTATGCCCGCTTTCGGCCAGAGTACCCGCCGGAACTCGCCGCCTTTCTGGCGTCGATCTCGCCCAACGCGCACCTTGCGGTGGATGTTGGCTGCGGCAACGGGCAGCTCACCCGGCAGTTGGCCGAACATTTCATCGCCGTAACCGGCATCGACCCCAGCGCCGAGCAGATTGTCCACGCCTTTTCAAAGAAAAACCTGACCTACCGCTGCGCGCCCGCCGAATCGCTACCCCTCCCCGATCGTTGCGCAAGCCTGGTGACCGCCGCCCAGGCCGTGCACTGGTTCGATCTGCCGGCGTTCTACGCCGAAGTTCGCCGAATCGCAGCGCCCGAGGCCGCTGTGGCGCTGATCAGCTATGGCGTGCTGCACCTGGGTGGCGAGCTAGGCGAGCGCTTCGACCATTTCTATGAAAAAGAAATCGGCCTCTACTGGCCACCGGAGCGCCGGCTGGTCGACAGTGGCTATGCCACGCTCGACTTCCCGTTTGGAGCGTTTGAGCTGCCCGATTTGCAGATCCGTCTCGACTGGGACCTGGAACAGTTCCTCGGCTATCTCTCGACCTGGTCGGCGGTGCGCCGTGCCCGGGAGGAAGGGCAAGAGCACATATTGCAACGCTTTGCCGACGATCTCGCCGAGCTGTGGGGTGCTACTGAGGAAAAGCGGAAGGTTTGCTGGCCCATCAATGGGCGGGTTGGACGGGTGTAGTTACGCAGTACCGCCTCACCCATTCACCACACTCCCTCCATTCACATGAATCACCTGGCCGCAGACGTAGGAGGAATCGTCGCTGGCCAGATAGACGAAGGCCGGCGCCACTTCGGCCGGCTGGCCGACGCGGCCCAGCGGGGTATCGGTGCCGAAACTGGCCACCTGTTCTGCCGAGAAGGTCGAAGGGATCAGCGGGGTCCAGATCGGGCCCGGCGCCACGCCATTCACGCGGATGCCCTTTGGCGCGAGGTTGATGGCCAGCGAGCGGGTGAAGGCGGTAATCGCGCCCTTGGTGGACGAGTAGTCCAGCAGGATCGGGTTGCCCTTGTAGGCAGTGATCGAAGTGGTGTTGACGATGGCCGCCCCGCTCTTCAGATACGGCAGCACGGCGCGGGTCAGCTGGTACATGCCGAAGATGTTGGTGCGGAAGGTGCGTTCCCACTGCTCAGGGCTGATGTCTTCGAGGCTCTTCTGCGGGTGCTGTTCGCCGGCATTGTTGACCAGGATGTCGATGCGGCCCCACTGCTTAACGGTTTCGTCGACCACGCTACGGCAGAAGTCCTCACCCGCCACGTCACCGGCGAAGTCGATCACCTCGCCGCCGTGTTTTTCGATTTCCGCCTTGGTCACTTCGGCGTCCTGGTATTCGTTCAGGTAGAGCAGCACGATCTTTGCGCCTTCCAGGGCGAAGTGCACCGCCACGGCGCGGCCGATGCCGCTGTCCGCGCCGCTGATGATGGCGACGCAGTCCTTGAGCTTGCCGGCGGGCCGGTAGGTGGCGGACAGGTAGATCGGCTGCGGGGTCATCTCTTCTTCGGAGCCGGGGCGCTGGTCCTGATGTTGCGGTGGCAGGGTTTGCTTTTGGTCGGACATGGCGCGGCTCCCATTGGCAGGTGTGTTTGCAACAGGACTCGGATGGGCGCGTGGGGTTCGAGGTTGGGGATGCGTGGTGGGTGGTCGCCGCCGTTCTTGCCTCTAGCGGACAAGAAACGAGGCGCATGGATTTCAGCTCCGCTGGCCGGCGTAAAGCCGGCCCCACAAGGGGACAGGCACCGCCGCAACGGGATGGTGAAAGCCTGTAGGGCCGGGTTTATCCCGGCCCTACAGCGGTGGGAGCACTGCCTTGGCTGCGACCGGTTCAACCCGGGGGCTTGGCACCGAGCTGCTTCCACATCTTTGCGGTCAGCGTCTGGCGGTTTTCGTAGCCGTGCCAGGGATCTTTTGGGAGTGCATCCAGGCGCTCGCGCAAATTGAAGATGGTCCACTGGGCGGCGCTGTGCAGGCATTGCAGTTCTTCGCGGGCGATGGGCGCGGACACGGACAGGCCCGGGCGGGCGCGGACCGAGTAGGCACACACGGTGCTGGAGCCGCGATTGTTGCGCAGGTAGTCGATGAAGATCTTGCCGATGCGGTTCTTCGGGCCGGAGGTGGCGCTGAAGCGGTCCGGCAACTGGTGGGCCATGAAGCGAGCGAAGGCCTTGCTGAACGCCTTCACTTCGTCCCAGCCGGCCTTGCGCTGCAGCGGCACGATGATGTGCAGGCCCTTGCCGCCGCTGGTCTTCAGGTAGGCGTCCAGTCCCAGCTCGTCCAGCACCGACAGGCACAGCTGGGCGGCTTCCTGCATGCTGCGCCAGGGCAGCGCGGGGTCGGGGTCCAGGTCGAGCACGAACAGGTCGGGGGTTTCGATGCGGTCATGGGTGGCGCCCCAGGTGTGCAGTTCGATGGTGCCCATCTGCACCGCGCCGATCAGTGCCTTGAGCGAGTCGATTTCCATCAGGCGCGGGTGGCCGGGGTCGAGGCGCTGGTCCAGGTGGCGGATGTTGGGAATCGACAAGCGTTCGGCGTGCTTCTGGAAGAACTGCTCACCTTCCACACCGTCCGGCGCACGTACCAATGACACCGGGCGGCCATTGAGAAATGGCAGTATCCAGTCGGCGATATCGGCGTAGAAATGCGCAAGATCCTGCTTTTTGCCGCCGCTTTCCGGATCGATGATCCGCTGTGGGTTGCTGATCGCGATGTCCGCAACCCGCACTTTGCCATCGCGGCGATTGCCGGTGGGTTGCGGCTGGACGCTTTCGGCGGGCAACGGCGTTTCGTGGCCGATTTCCTTGGCCGGTTTGTCACTGCGCAGGGCGATAAAGCTGGCCTGGCGCACCACGCCTTCGCGGGTCCATTCGGCGAATTCCACTTCTGCGACCAGCTCGGGCTCTACCCAGTGCACATCACGGGTTTCGGCGCCGCTCGGCGGTTCCACCACGGGTGGAGTCTTGCGCTCCCGGTCCTTGAGCTGGGCATGCAGTTCCCGCAGGCGGGTTTCGTTGAAGCCGGTGCCGACGCGTCCGGCGTAGTGCAGGTCGCCCTTCTCGTGCACGCCCAGCAGCAGCGCGCCGAAACCGGAGCGGCTGCCCTTGGGTTTGCTGAAGCCGATGATCACAAACTCCTGGCGCAGCCGGCACTTGAGCTTGATCCAATCCGGGGTGCGCCGGGAAACATAGCTGCTGCCGGCACGTTTGCCGATGATGCCTTCCAGTTTCAGGGCGCATGCGCTTTCGATGATGGCGTCGGGCGGCGCCACGAAATCTTCGGAGAAGCGCAGTGCCGCGCTGCGGTTGTTGTCCATCACGGCCTTGAGGGCGGCGCGGCGCTCTTCCAGGGGTTGCTCGCGACGGTCCTGACCGTCCAGAAACGGAGCGTCGAACAGGTAATAAATGATGTCCTTCGGCGTGTTGCGGTCGAAGGCGTTCTGCAGAGCCTGGAAGTCCGGCAGGCCGTTGTCGCCGAGCACCACCACTTCACCGTCCAGCCAGCTGTCACCTGCGCCAAGCGCGGCCAGCGCCTTGGCCTGCTGCGGCAGACGATCGGTCCAGTCGTTCCCGTTGCGGGTATACAGACGCACATCCTTGCCCTGCTTGCGGGCGAGAATGCGATAGCCGTCGAACTTGATCTCGTAGCGCCAGTCACCGCCTGGCGGGCGATCCACCAGGGTGGCCAATGCCGGTTTGAGCAGATCTGGCAGTGGCACGCTGGCTTTCTTCGGTGGCGCTTTGCTTTTGGCGGCAGCGGCGAGCTTGGCGACCGGTTTTGCTGCTTTCCTGGCCGGAATGGCCGCCTCGCTGAGCACGCTCTCCGGGCGTTCGTCGACGATGCTGAATTCGTCGGCCGAACGTGCCACGGCGTCGCGTTCCTTGATCAGCAGCCATTGTTCCTTGTCACCGCTGCCCGGTAAGTGGGTGCGCACCAGGGTCCAGTCGCCGCTGAGCTTTTCACCCTGCAGGCTGAACTTGAGCTTGCCGCTTTTGTAGGAAGCCCGAGGATCACCATGGGGCTGCCAGACGCCTAGGTCCCAGACGATCACATCGCCCGCGCCGTATTGCCCCGCCGGGATGCTGCCCTCGAAGCTGCCGTAGCTCAGGGGGTGATCTTCCACGTGCACGGCCAGGCGCTTGTCCCGGGGATCGAGGCTCGGACCCTTGGGCACCGCCCAGCTTTTCAGGGCGCCATCCAGCTCCAGGCGGAAGTCGTAGTGCAGGCGCCGCGCGGCATGCTTCTGGATGACGAAGCTGAGCGCGCCGCCCTTGCGGGGCTTGCGCAAGGGCGTTTCATCCGGCTCTGCGGTGATGGTGAAGTCGCGCTTGCGGCGGTACTCGTCGAGTTTGTTGTCCATGCGATGGCCTCGTGCAGTCCAGCCTTACTGGGCCTTGCGACTGGTGCGTCGGCGCGGCGTGGCCGACTTGTCCGCGGTGTCGTCGCTCGATTTGCCCTTGGCCTTGCCCTTCTCGCTTCCACCCCGTTCGCTGAGGCTGCGCTTGAGCAGCTCGGTGAGGTCGATGACATCGGCGCTGCGCCGGGTTTCCGCTTCGCCGGGCGCGGCCTCCACTTCGTGGATCTTGCCCTTGCTGGCCTTCTCTTCGACCAGGTCCATGATCTGATCCTGAAACTGGTCGCGGTAGTCGTCGGGCTGCCAGTCACCGGTCATGTCTTCGATCAGGCGCTTGGCCATTTCCAGCTCGGCCTTGACCAGGTTGGCCTTGGTCACCGTGGGGCCGAGTTCCAGGGTCGCCAGGCCGCGCACTTCGGCGGGCCAGCGTAGCTTGACCAGCACCAGGGCATCTTCCAGCGGCATCAATGCGGTCAGGTACTGCTTGGTGTGCAGCACGACCCTGGCCAGGGCCACTTTGTCGCTCTGGCGCAATGCCTCGCGCAGCAGGGCATAGACCTTCTCGCCGCGCCGCTCAGGGGCCAGATAATAGGGTTGGTCAATGTTCTGCAACGGAATGGCGCTGCGGTCGACAAAGGAAAAGATGTCGATGGTCTGCGTGGCTTCCGGGTGCGCGGCACGGATCTCCTCGTCGCTGAGCACCACATAGCGACCCTTCTCGTACTGCACGCCCTTGACGATGTTTTCGCTGGTGATTTCCTTACCGGTGACCTTGTTGATGCGCTTGTAGCCGACCGGGTCCATGCTGCGTTTGTCCAGCCAGTCGAAATCAACGCCCTGCTTGGATGTGGCGGATACCAGGCCGACGGGAATATGCACCAGGCCGAAGCTGATCGCGCCTTTCCAGATTGAGCGTGGCATTGCGATTACCTCCTCGCTCCCGGCCTCGCGCGTCAACTAATCCGTATTGCGTTCGCAGCGATCGACCAGGCGCGGCACGATGTTCAGGATGAACAGGCCGAGCAACGTGCCCAGCAGGGCCAGAAGAATGCTGCCCAGGCCGGTGGCGATGCCGATGGCGGCAGTCAGCCAGACGCCGGCTGCGGTGGTCAGCCCCTTCACGTCGCGGTCGTTGTCGCTCTTGAGTATGGTCCCGGCGCAGAGAAAACCCACGCCGGCGATGATGCCCTGGATGACGCGACTCATCGCATCCTCCTCGGCGCCGCTCAGGACGGAGGCCAGGACGAACAGCGCGCTGCCCACCGCGACCATCATGTGGGTGCGGATGCCGGCGGCCTTGCCATGATGCTCGCGTTCGAAGCCCAGCAGCGCGCCGAACAGTGCGGCCAGGCCGAGGCGCAGCGCAATGCGCAGCGCATGCTCCAGGTCGGTGATGTCGCTCAGTTCATCGGCGAGGATCTCGACAAGGGCCGCCCATGCCTCCATCAGTGTCCGTCGTCAGGTCGGTATCGCTTGCTTGCGCAGCGGCTGCAGCGCTGGCACAGGAAGGTTTCTGATCCCAGGCGAACCCGGATCGGTTGGGCCCAAAGGCAACCAACAAGCAGACAACGCAAGCACATGACGAACCTCCAGGGGCAGGCCTCTGTTCAGGGTCGGATCATGATATTTGACTGCCGAGGCGGCGAGAGGTTTTCCGGCGGGAGGACGAGTGAAGCGGAAAATTCAGTGCGAGGGTTTGCTGATCCGGGGCGGAAGCATCCGGCTTCCGCCCATGGCACTCAATCAGCTATTGCTGCTACGACCGCCGCCATGGCTTTGCTGTCCACCCTTTTTGCCTGCTTCAGAGGCACGTTGCGGGTCATTCTTGAAGTTGCCGCCACTGGCTTGGCCACCCTTTTTGCCAGCTTCGGAGGCCCGTTGTGGATCCTCAGCGAAGTTGCCTTTACCACCTTGATGCTGAGCCATTTCGATGTCCTCGTGTTCAGGATTAATGCGGGTGTTTGCGGCACCCATAGGTCTGAAAGCGCAATTTCGCGTTAGTTCGAAGCATTTCTATAGCGTTTTATTCTTAAGAGGTGCCGCCTCGTGGCTGGAGGTAACAAGACGACCGGTCGGCTCAACCTTGCTCCGGTGGCGTATCGCCAGGCAGGCATTCACGTGCCAGATGTCGGCGGCGTATTCGCGAATGGTGCGGTCCGAGGAGAACCAGCCGGCCCGGGCGCAGTTGAGAATTGCCGAGCGCCACCAGCGGTCCGGTTCCCGCCAACAGTCCTCGACCTGTTGCTGGGCGTCCCAGTAAGCGTCGAAGTCGGCGCAGACGAGGAAAGTGTCCTGATGCTGCAATCCCTGCACCAGCGCGGCGTAACGGTGCGGTTCATCGGGGCTGAACACTCCGCCGCGAATGGCTTCCAGGGCCTCGCGCAGGCGTTCCGAACCGGCGATCAGGCTGGACATGTCCAGCTCGCCGGCATGGCGGCGTAGGTTCACCTCATCGGCAGTGAGGCCGAAGATGAACATGTGCTCGCGGCCGATCTGCTCGCTCATTTCCACGTTGGCGCCGTCCAGGGTGCCAATGGTCAGCGAACCGTTGAGGGCGAACTTCATGTTGCTGGTGCCCGAGGCTTCCATGCCGGCGGTGGAAATCTGCTCGGACAGGTCGGCGGCGGGAATGATGATTTCGGCCAGGCTGACGTTGTAGTTGGGCAGAAACACCACCTTGAGCCGACCATGCAGCGTGGGGTCGTTGTTGATGGTGCGGGCGATGTCGTTGGCCAGCTTGATGATCAGCTTGGCCTGGTAATAGCTGGCCGCCGCCTTGCCGGCGAAGATCTTCACCCGCGGCGCCCAGTCCACCGTCGGGTCGTTGCGGATCGCCTGATACAGCGCCACGCAGTGCAGCAGGTTGAGCAACTGGCGCTTGTATTCATGGATGCGCTTGACCTGCACATCGAAGATCGCCTGGGTGTCCAGGCTGATGCCCAGCCAGTTCTTCACCAGGCGTGCCAGGGCTTCCTTGTTGCCCTGGCGCATGGCCATGAACTGCTTGCGAAAGCTCGCCTTGTCGGCGCAGGGCTCCAGATCCCGCAGCCTGACGTCCGGCGCGTCCAGCAGGGACGGGCCGAGCTTGTGAACCAGCAGCTCGGTCAGCGCCGGGTTGGCCTGGTACAGCCAGCGGCGGAAGGTCACGCCGTTGGTCTTGTTGTTGATGCGCTCCGGATACAGTCGATGCAGCTCGCGAAACACGGTGTCGCGCATCAGTTCGGTGTGCAGGCCGGACACGCCGTTGATGCTGTGGCAGCCGAGGAACGCCAGGTTGCCCATGCGCACCCGGCGGCCCTGGTCCTCCTCGATCAGCGACACGGCGCGCAGCAGCGCGAAGTCATGGATATCGCGGGCACGTAGTGCGTCGATGTGTTCGGCATTGATCAGGTAAATGATCTGCATGTGGCGCGGCAGCAGGCGCTCCATCAGCGACACCAGCCAAGACTCCAGCGCCTCGGGCAGCAGCGTGTGGTTGGTGTACGCAAGGGTCGCCACGGTCAGGCGCCAGGCCTCGGACCAGGGCACGCTGTGCTCGTCCATCAACAGGCGCATCAGCTCGGCAACGGCGATGGCCGGGTGGGTGTCGTTAAGCTGGATGGCCACCATATCCGGCAGGCGTTCCAGTGGGTAATGACGCAGATGCCGGCCCAGCAGGTCCTGCAGCGAGGCGGAGACAAAGAAGTATTCCTGGCGCAGGCGCAGTTCCTGGCCGGCCTCGGTGATGTCCGCCGGGTACAGCACGCGGGAAATGCTGTCGGCCTTGACCGCTTCGGCCACCGCACCCAGGTGATCGCCGGCGTTGAAGCGTTCCAGCTGCAGGTAGCGTTCGGCGCGCGAACGCCACAGGCGCAGCGCATTCACGCTGTGGCGCCGCCAGCCAATGATCGGCGTGTCGTAGGCAATCGCCCGAACGGTGTCGCTGGGAATCCACACAAGTCGGCTGTCGCCGTCTTCGCCAGTGCTGATCACGCCACCGCCGAAGCCCACCGTATAGCTGACCTCGGGGCGCTCGAATTCCCAAGGATTGCCAAACTCCAGCCAGGTTTCCGTGTTTTCGTGTTGCCAGCCGTCGATCAGTACCTGGCGGAACAGACCGTGTTCGTAGCGGATGCCGTAGCCGTGAGCCGCGACGCCCAGGGTGGCCATGCTTTCCATGAAGCAGGCGGCCAGCCGGCCCAGGCCGCCGTTGCCCAGCGCGGCGTCGGGTTCCAGCTCGCGGATCTGCTCGAAGTCCACCCCCAGATCGGCCAGCGCCGCGCGGGCGGTTTCCAGCAGGCCCAGATTGCTCAGGTTGTCTACCAGCAGGCGGCCGATGAGGAATTCCAGCGACAGGTAATAGACGCGCTTCTCCTCGCTGCGGTCGATCTGCAGGGCCGCATCTTCCCAGCGGTCGACGATGTGGTCGCGCGTCGCCAGGGCGGTGGCCTCGAACCAGTCGCGGTCGCACGCGGTGGTGATGTCCTTGCCGGTGGCGTACTTGAGCTTGTCGAGAATGCGTGCGCGAAAGGCCTCCATGCCTTCGCTGGGCTGGTCGGCTGACTGGGGCATGATGCGTTCCTCGCTATGAATCCGGCAGGTCTGGCTTCATCTGAAAGCCGATCCGGGCTGCCGGTTCCCCTTCCGTCCGTCCGGCCGGGCAAACCGAGGGGATGCGACGGCAATCCAAGAGGTTTCGCTTTGGAGCCAGCACATGCCCCGTGGCAGCAAAGACAAGTACACCGACAAGCAGCAGCGCAAGGCCGAACATATAGAGGACAGCTACGAGGCCAAGGGCGTACCCAAGGATGAAGCCGAAGCCCGCGCCTGGGCGACCGTCAACAAGCAATCCGGTGGTGGTGAGCGGGCCGGTGGCTCCGGACGCAAGAAGAGCGACGCGGCCAAGGCCGACGATCGCGAAGAGTCGGCCCGGCGGGCTGCGGCAACCCAGCGCGGCGTGCCCCGCTCCCGCTCGGCGCCAGGCCGAGACGAAAAGACCCGCGCTCAGTTGCTGGAGGAAGCGCGGGTCAAGGACATTCGTGGACGCTCGAAGATGCGCAAGGCGGAGCTGGTCGAGGCGTTGAAGAAGGCGGGTTAGCAGCGGCACTGTAGCGGGCCGCTATTGGCGATGGCGGGTTTCCAGCGCAGGCGATTCCGCGCCCTGATTCAGGAAAATCCCAGCCGTGACGGCAGAGAGCAATATCATCAGGTCGCCCAGCAGCTCAGACATTTCCTCGAAAAACACGTGATGCTGGAAGCTGCCCAACAGCTCCTTTTCGAACACATCGCCCAACAGCAGAAAGCCCAACCCGGTTAGCAACAACAGACCCGAGCGTGAGCGCGCGAAATCCAGGCCCAGACGGAATTGCTCACGCAAGCCCGCGAACAGCGCGGTCAGGCAAAGCACCAGCAGGCCGGCGGCCAGTGTTGCGTTTCGTCCGGCACCAGAGCCCAGCTGAATCAGCAGATCGGGGATATCGAAGGTTTCCACATCCACTTCGCGCAACACAAAGCCGTAGCACAGCAGCGAGCAGAACAAAATGACCAGCCGGCCTGCGCCTTTCTCCCAGGCAGCAGTGGCCAGAAACAGGATGCAGGACAGTCCCAGCAAGACGGCCTGCAGGGTTTCCAGAATGCCGTTCTCGGCGTAGACATTCGTGTTGTTTTCAACGAACAGTGCATAGCTAGCCAAAATGCTGAAACCGACCCAGGTGCCCAAGACCGCCGACACAATTGTCTTTTCGTCGAATCTCTTTTCAAACATTTCAAAACCTCAATAAGTACCCCTGGCAGTACTCCCAGGCGGGGCGTCATTTTACCTTTGAGATTTTTATTGATAATCGGAGTTGAATGCTAAAGTGCGTTGCATTTTTGCAACGAGCAAAGCCGATGAGCGATCTGAGTGACCTTGAACTTTTCGCCCTGACGGTCAAGCACGGGGGATTCAGTGCCGCCTCGCGTGTCACCGGCATTGAGAAATCCCGTCTGAGTAGGCGGGTCACGGCATTGGAAAAGCGCTTGGGCGTTTCCTTGCTGCACCGCACAACCCGTACGGTGGTGCTGACCGAAGCTGGTGAGCATTTCCATCGGCACTGCCAGTCGACGCTGGAAAGCCTGCGTGCCACCTATGAATGTCTTGCGGAGCTGCAGGCCGAGCCGTCTGGCACCGTACGGATCAGCGCACCTCTGTTGCTCGCCGAAAGCTATCTGGCCCATGTCGTGCCGGAGTACCTGCGCATCAACCCCAAGGTATCGGTGATCATCGAGGCCACCGATCACGAGGTGGATCTGTTTGCCGATCGGGTAGACGTCGCCCTGCGGGTCATTACGCGAGACAAAGGTGGTGAACCGAGCGGCGTGGTGGTCCGGGAGCTGGGACAGTCCTCTGCGGTACTGGTGGCTAGCCCGGATTTTCTGGCGCGCCGCGGCAGCCCGCGGACGATTGACGAGCTGAGCACGCTCCCCACGCTCTGCCATCCGGATGAAATCTCCGCAGGTGCCGGCTATTGGGAGCTGTTTCGTGAGCGTTCGGTGCCGGTGGTCGTTCGTCATACCCCTTCGCTGGTAACCCGCAACATCCGGGTTCAGCTGGAGGCGGCGATCAACGGTACCGGCATTGCCTTTCTGCACGGGACGCTGCTCAAGGCCAGTCTGCGCGAGGGATTGCTAGTGCGCCTTTTGCCCGAATGGTGCGGGCAGACTAGCGTGCTGGGCCTCGCCTACCCCAGCCCGCGAGGCATGTTGCCGTCGGTACGCAGCCTGATCGGTTTCATCCTGCTCAGCTTGCCCGGTGTACTGGATCAGGATTTTTATGCCGAGGCGGGGCGCGAGCGCTAGCTTCCTTCGCAGCGCGGTCAGCGCCTTTCGAGCCCGGGCTCCTCTGCCCTACGCGAGTTCTTCTCCGGGCGGGAGTGCCAGCGTGGAGCCGGCAGGTAGCTCCCGTATCGCTCCGTCCATGGCCAGCCCGCCAAACGACGCCGTGGCGTCCACATAGCGCAGCGCCGATTTCATGTCCTTCCAGCCCACGTACTGCATCAGCGCCTTTATGTCCCAGCCATTGCCCGCCGCCCAGGTGGCGAAGCCGCGGCGCAGGGAGTGGCTGCTGTAGGTTTCTGCCGGTATGCCGGCCTGTTCCAGGATGCGGCGCAGCAGTGCGATCAGGCTGTTGGGATTCAGGCCGTCTTCCGCCAGGCGTCCCCAGCGATCGATGCGGCGGAACACCGGGCCCTGGCTGAGACCGGCGGTGCCGATCCAGTCCAGATAGGCCTGCACCGGACAAAGGCGACGCAAGGCCGGTGCCTGGTGGGTGATGCCCAGGTTGTCACGGTCGCCCTTGCTGCGCGGCAGGTACAGCGTCATGCCGGAGCCGGCCACTGCCTCGACGTGTTCGATCTGCAGACGACACAGCTCGTCACTGCGAAAGCCTCGCCAGAAGCCCAGCAGCAGCAGCGCGCGATCCCGTTGCGTACGCAGCAGTTGGCCGCGATCACCCTTCTGCAGTGCCTGTTGTGCCTGCGCTTCAAGTCCATCGGCCACCTGTTGCAGTTGCTGCAACAGCAGTGGCGCGGCCTGCTTTTCCCGTGCCGGATGCAGGCTGCGGATGCCCTTGAGGACTTGGCGCACCACCGGTGCCTTGGTCGGGTCGGGGAATCCCTGGCTGACATGCCATTGCGAGAGCGCCGCCAGGCGTAGACGCAGCGTGTTCAGCGCCAGCGTGCCCGCGTGCTCGGCCAGGTAGCGGGCGACGTTGTCGCTAGTGGTCGGCAGAAACCCGCCCCAGCTCACCTCGAAGTGTTCGATGGCGGCCTTGTAGCTGCGCCGGGTGTTTTCCCGGGTTCCCGCCTGTAGATAGCGTTCGACGTCGCTCATGCCCTCTCCTGCCGTACTGCGTGGCGCTTATCTTGGCCTGAAAAGCCCCTAACCTGTGATAAGCCTCAATTATCTTATCTCTAATTTGAAGATTGCATTGATCAGATTGTATCCATACTGGTATGTATATACGTAATATGTACAAACGTTACGAAATAATAGGAGCACTACATGGCACGCAGCGGCATCAACCGGGTACTGGTGCAGAAGGCAAGGGACGCCCTGCTGGCCCGCGGCGAGCATCCAAGCATCGATGCGATTCGCGTCGAGCTGGGCAATACCGGCTCGAAGAGCACCATTCACCGCTGCCTGAAGGAACTGGAGGGGCGCGGCGTCGCTCTACCCTCCGAACCGGGCATGCCGATCAGCGAGCGCCTTAGCCAGGTGGTTGCAAAACTGGCCGAGGCACTGGAGGAAGAAGCCACCGAAAGCGTGGCCGACGAGCGCGCCGAGCTGGCGCGTGATCGGCTGGAATGGCAGCAACGACTGCAGGACAGCGAGCAGCGGGTGAGCCAGGCGCACGCCCAGAACAGCGAGCTGAGCGCCTGCCTCGCCGAGAAGCAGCAGGCCAACGACCAGCTCCGGGAGCAGTTGCAGCAGCGTGAGCTGGAACTGGCCCGTGCCCTGCAGGCCAGCCAGGATTTGCAGGTGCGCCTGGAGGATCGCGACGGGCAGATCCGTTCGCTGGAGGAAAAGCATCAGCACGCCCGCGATGCGCTGGAGCATTACCGCCAGGCCAGCAAGGAGCAGCGTGAGCAGGATCAGCGTCGCCATGAAACCCAGCTGCAGCAGGTGCAGATGGAACTGCGTCAGTCTCAGCAGAGCCTGATGGTGAAGCAGGACGAACTGACACGGCTGCATCGCGACAACGAACGGCTACTCACCGAAGCGGCGCAGCTGCGCCGCGAACAGGAGCGGCTGACTGCCGAATTGCCGGCCCTGCAGGGACGCCTCACTCAGGCCGAAACCTCCGCCCAGGTGCTGCAGGTACGCCTGGAAACCGCGCAGCAGGAGATCAAAAAGATGGAAACAGCCCGAACCGAAGATGCCGAACGGTTGCGACAGGCCCAGGCGGATCTGTCACGCAGCGCCGGTAGTACGCCGGAGCTGTACCGCGCCTTGGCAATACGCCCCGATGATTGCCGTCCGCTGCTGGAGGCGGTTCTGCCGCTGGCTATGGATGTCAGCCAGCGCCTGCGGCAGGCATTCGATAGCGATGCCGTACGCCTGCGGGCGGAGCGCGAGTGCGAGCGGTATCTGAAGGATTGTCTCGAAACGCTGCTGCCCTGCCAGGCGGATGGGGATCAGCGTTCGGCCTGGCTGGTCGAGGGCTGCGTGGGCGCCGCGCTGCACGGCGGCGCCTTCAGCATTGCGCTGTTGCGTGACGGCAAGCCAATGCTGGCACTGGTCATG
>DATJDB010000104.1:0-23252 GCA_035497635.1 Pseudomonas sp.
GAGCGACACCGCGCCCAGCACCGAGAGCAGCACCCGGTCCGCAGGCACGATGGCGATGGCCGCCAGCACGATCAGCGCGTCCACTGCCATCTGCACATGCCCGGCACGCAGGCCGAAGCGTTCTTGCAGATACAGCGCGAGGATGTTCACCCCGCCCAGGCTGGCGCGGTGACGGAACAGCATGAGCAATCCCACACCGATCATGAAGCCGCCGAACAGCGCGGCGTACAGCGGTGCCACATGGGAAAAGCCTATCCAGCGCGGCGTCAGCTCGACGAACAGCGACACCAGTGCCACCGCACAGAAGGTGCGCAGGGTGAATTTCCAGCCCATGCGCCACAGGGCCAGGGCGTAGAACGGCAGGTTGATCAGGAAGAACATGCCGGCCAGCGACCAGCCGCCCCAATAGTTGAGCAGGAAAGCCAGGCCCACCGTGCCGCCACTGAGTAGCCCGGCGTGGGCAAACAGGCTGATGCCCAGGGCAATCAGCGCGCAGCCCAGCGGCAGGGCCTGGATGTCTTCCCACCAGGCATGCCGTACAGCGGCATCACTCATGCGGGCTGGCGCGTCCAGGTTTCGAAGGCGTAGGCGGGCGCATCGCCCTCGGCGGGATGCGCCTCCTGGCTGGCGCGATGCCATTCGTGAGCCAGCCATTCCGGAAAATGCGCGTCGCCTTCCGGCTCCAGTTCGATACGGGTCAGGTACAGACGCTCGGCCAGCGGCAACGCCTGGGCGTACAGCTGCGCGCCGCCGATCAGCATCAGTTCGTCGACACCCTGCTCGCGCGCCCAGGCATCGGCGCGGGCAATGGCGTCCTCCAGCGAGGCGAACACCTCGGCACCGTCCAGGCGCAGATCCGTCTGGCGGCTGACCACGATATTCAGCCGGCCAGGCAGCGGGCGACCGAGGGAATCCCAGGTCTTGCGGCCCATGATGATCGGCTTGCCGAGGGTCATGGCCTTGAAGTGCTTGAGGTCCGCCGGCAGGTGCCAGGGCATCTGGTTGTCGAGACCGATCACCCGGTTGCGGGCCAGGGCGGCGATCATGGCGAGGGGAAGTCGAGTGCTATTCATGGGCGCGAGAATAACGCCGGAATGTTTGCTCTGCGAACAAAATCCGGGAAGGGTTATCCTCAGCTCAGTTTTTGCTGCGAGTGCCGCCGTGAGTGCATTTCCCCTGTCCCGCCTCGATCGTCTCTGGCTATGCGAAGCCATCCGTCTGCGCGAAGAGCAGGCCGGTCCGCTGGAGGACGGCGAAGCCAACCGCCGCGCCCGGCTGGCCGGCCCCGCCCTGGAACAGCGCATCGAGCAACGCGCCCTGTTGCTGGCCGAACGTGACGGACAGCTGAGCGCGCTACGCCATTGGAATCAGGGCGCACGTTTGGCGCTGCTGGTCCTGGCGTTGTTTGCGCTGCTTAGCGGCGCCGGGCTGGCGTTCGCCGCCCTCGGCGATGGTCAGCGTCCGGTCAATGTGTTCTGGGCGCTGGGCAGTCTGCTCGGCCTGCACCTGCTGACGCTGCTCGGCTGGCTGGGCGGCCTGCTGTTTACCCGCGACGCCGGCGGCGCACTGGGCCGTCTGTGGCTGTGGCTAAGCGAAAAACTCGCCCGTGATGCCCAGGCCGTGCAGTTGGCGCCGGCGCTGCTGGTGGTGCTGCAACGCAAGCGCCTGGCGCGCTGGGGACTGGGCGCGCTGGTCCACGGTCTATGGCTGCTGGCGCTGCTCTGCGCGCTGGCATTGCTGCTGGCCATGCTCTCCACCCGACGCTACGGCTTCGTCTGGGAAACCACCCTGCTCGGCGCCGACAGTTTCGTCGCCCTCACCCAGACCCTCGGCGCGCTGCCCGCGCTGCTCGGCTTCAGCCTGCCGGATATCGCGCAGATCCGTGCCAGCGGCGATCAGGCGCTGGCCGAGGAAAGCGCCCGTCAGGCCTGGGCCGGCTGGTTGCTGGGCGTGTTGCTGGTCTACGGCATCCTGCCACGCCTGCTGCTCGGGCTGTTCTGCCTGTGGCGCTGGCGCCATGGTGTCAGCCGCTTGAGTCTGCCCCTCGACTCGCCAGGCTATGTGCTGCTACGCGAACCGCTGCAACCGGCCAGCGAACGACTCGGCGTGCGTGACGCCGCCCCGGCACAACTTGCCGAGAGTCAGGCCGGGACCTTCGCTGACGAAGCCGACGGCGCGCTGCTGGCCGGCATCGAACTCGACCCCGCCTATCCCTGGCCGCCCGTTCTGCCCGCAGGCGTCGGCAACGCCGGCGTGCTGGACAGCCGCGAGCAGCGCCGCCAGTTGCTGGAACGCCTGGCCCAGCGCCCGGCCGCGCGCCTGCTGCTGGCCTGCGACCCGCGCCGCTCGCCGGATCGCGGCACCCTGGCGCTGCTGGGCGAACTGTCGCGCAGTGCGGTGGCCACCCGCGTCTGGCTGTTGCCGGTAGATGCCGACGCCACGCGTCTGGATGACTGGCGCACCGCGCTACAGCGCCTCGGCCTGGCCGAGGCGTCCCTGGATTGGCTGGAGAAGACTCATGACTGAGGCGTTGAAGCTGGCCGTGGTTGGTCATACCAACGTCGGCAAGACCTCGTTGTTGCGCACCCTGACCCGCGACGTCGGCTTCGGCGACGTGTCTCATCGTCCCAGCACCACTCGGCACGTCGAGGGTGCACGCCTGTCGGTGGACGGCGAACCGCTGCTGGAGCTGTACGATACCCCCGGTCTGGAAGATGCCATCGAGCTGCTGGATTTCCTCGAACGCCTGGCGCCCGCCGGTGAGCGCATCGACGGACCGGCCCGGGTCGAACGCTTCCTCGCCGGCCCGGAGGCGCGCCAACGCTTCGAGCAGGAAGCCAAGGTGCTGCGTCAGTTGCTCGGCTCGGATGCCGGCCTGTATGTGATCGACGCCCGCGAACCGGTGCTGGCCAAGTACCGCGACGAACTGGCGGTGCTGGCCGATTGCGGCAAGCCGCTGCTGCCGGTGCTGAATTTCGTCCGCGACGCCGAGCAGCGCGAGGAAGAATGGCGCACGGCACTGGCGCGTCTGGGCCTGCATGCGCTGGTGCGCTTCGACACCGTGGCGCCGCCCGAGGATGGCGAACGCCGCCTGTATGAAAGCCTGGCGCTGTTGCTAGAGCCGGCACGTGGACGCCTGGAGCGCCTGATCCACGCTCACGAGGCGCAAGCCGTCGAACGCCTCGGCGCCGGGCGCCGACTGATTGCCGAACTGCTGGTAGACGTGGCCGCCTGCCGGCGCCGCGTACCTGACAATGCCGAACAGGAACGCAGCGCCACACTCGCGTTGCGCGAAGCAGTGCGTCAGCGCGAACAGCGCTGCGTAGAGACGCTGCTGCGGCTGTACGCCTTCCGCCGCGACGATGCCCAGGCTGGCGACCTGCCGTTGCTGGATGGCCGCTGGGGCGATGACCTGTTCAATCCGGAAACCCTCAAGCAGATGGGCGTGAAGATCGGCAGCGGCATGGCCGCCGGTGCCGCCGCCGGCGCCGGTATCGACCTGATGGTCGGCGGCATCACCCTCGGCGCCGCCGCGCTGCTCGGCGCGCTGGCCGGTGGCGGCGCGCAGACCGCCCGCCACTACGGCAACCGCCTGCTGGGCAAGCTCAAGGGCGAGAAGGAACTGACCGTCGACGACGCTGTGCTGCGTCTGCTCGCCCTGCGCCAGAAACAGCTGCTCGACGCGCTGGCCACCCGTGGCCACGCGGCACAGGACGCCATCCGTCTGGAGTCGCCGCAGGAACAGGCCTGGAAGGACGGCAAGCTGCCCAAGCCGCTGTCGGTGGCCCGCGCGCATCCGGAATGGTCGTCGCTGAATGGCAAGCTGCGCGCCGCAATCGAAGAGCGCGAACAACTGATCGATGCGCTGGCCAGGGAAGCGCTGTAGCGGACGCAGAGCGGTCGGCGCTGTTCTGGCCGCCGGCAGTTCCACACCGGGACCGTGACGAAAACCGCTCAATCAGCGCCGTGCCAGTGCGGTCCATACCGTCGCCGCAACGATCAGCAATCCGCCGTGCCAGGCTTGAAAACTCAGCGTCTCGTTCAGCCACCACACCGCAAACAATGCGCCGAAAAGCGGCATCACAGCAAAGTACGCCTGAACGGCGCATTGAATCACCTGGGTATCGCCTGCCTGCCGTCTTTCACCGCCGCTGCGGCGCTAGCCGAAGGCCGCTTGGTGCAGGTACTGACGAGCTGGCGCTACACCGGCTCCTACCAGGGCACGGCCTGGATTCTCTACCACCCCAACCGCCACCTGCCGCCGAAGCTGCGGGTGCTGATTGATCATCTTGCGGCTGGGCTGGCCGCGCGATCAGACCGTTGCGGCTTACACCGCCACCGGCGCCTTGATATGCGGGTGGCTCTGGTAGCCGACCAGTTCGAAGTCCTCGAAGCGGAAGGCGAACAGGTCCTTCACGTCGGGGTTGAGCTTCATCTGCGGCAGCGGCAACGGCTCGCGGCTGAGTTGCAGGTCGGTCTGTTCCAGGTGGTTGGCGTACAGATGGCAGTCGCCGCCGCTCCAGATGAACTCGCCCGGTTGCAGATCGCAGACCTGGGCGACCATCAGCGTCAGTAGCGCATAGCTGGCGATGTTGAAGGGCACGCCGAGGAAGATGTCGGCCGAGCGCTGGTATAGCTGGCAGCTGAGCTTGCCGTCGGCGACATAGAACTGGAACAGCGCATGGCACGGCGGCAGGGCCATCTGCTCGACCAGCGCCGGGTTCCAGGCCGAGACGATCAGCCGGCGCGAGTCCGGGTTCTTCTTGATCATCGCGATGAGATTGCTGATCTGGTCGATGGACCCGCCGTTGGGTGCCGGCCAGCTGCGCCACTGGTAGCCATACACCGGGCCCAGCTCGCCATTTTCATCAGCCCACTCGTCCCAGATACGCACGCCGTTTTCCTGCAGGTAGCGGATATTGGTATCGCCCTGCAGGAACCACAGCAGCTCGTGGATGATGGATTTGAGGTGGCACTTCTTGGTGGTGACCAGCGGGAAGCCATCGGCCAGGTCGAAGCGCATCTGGTGGCCGAACACGCTGTAGGTGCCGGTACCGGTGCGGTCGCTCTTGAAGGTGCCGTGCTCGCGCACGTGGCGCATCAGGTCGAGGTACTGTTTCATCGGAGGCTCGGAGGGGGCAGACGTGGCGGCATGGTAAGGGCTGCGCGCGCGGCGGGGAAGGAAGGCGGTCGGGTTCTGAACCTGTGGGGCCGGCTTTATGCCGGCCAGCGGCGCTCGGTCCGCTGCCGAAGTGTCGCTCCCACCCACGTCGGCCGGCATAAAGCCGGCCCTACACACCCTATGCCGGCTGGCGACCCTCGCGCCGGTACGCCCAGACCATCATCCCGGCACCGATCAGCACCATCGGAATGCACAGCAGCTGACCCATGGTCAGCCAGCCGAAGGCCAGGTAACCGAGCTGGGCGTCCGGTACGCGGACGAATTCGACCATGAAACGGAAGATGCCGTAGCAAACCGCGAACAGCCCTGACACCGACATCATCGGACGCGACTTGCGGGTGTAAAGCCAGAGGATGGCGAACAGCGCCACGCCTTCCAGGGCGAACTGGTACAGCTGCGAGGGATGTCGCGCCAGTTGCTGCGGGTCGGTGGGAAAGATCATCGCCCAGGGCAGATCGGTGGCCTTGCCCCACAGCTCGGCATTGATGAAGTTGCCGATGCGCCCGGCACCCAGGCCGATCGGCACCAGCGGGGCGATGAAGTCCATCAGCGCGAAGAACGGCTTGTCGTTGCGCCGGGCGAACAGCCAGGTGGCCAGCAGTACGCCGATAAGGCCGCCGTGGAAGGACATGCCGCCTTCCCACACGCGCAGGATCTTGGCCGGCTCGGCCAGGTAGGCGGCGAAGTCGTAGAACAGCACGTAGCCCAGGCGTCCGCCGAGGATCACGCCCAGCGCCACCCAGAACACCAGGTCCGACACCTTGTCCTTGTTCCACTCCGGCGCGAAGCGTTGCACGCGGCGCGAGGCGAGCCACCAGGCACCACCGATGCCGATCAGGTACATCAGCCCGTACCAGTGGATCTTCAGCGGGCCGAGGGCGATGGCCACCGGGTCAATCTGCGGATAAGGCAGCATCCGACACTCCTCAAATCAGGAAATTGGTGCCCACACATACCAGCAGCACCGCGAACAGGCGCTTGAGCATCAGCGGGGACAGACGATGCGCCAGGGTCGCCCCGAAGCGCGCGAAGAACATGCTGGTCAGCGCAATGCCGAACACCGCCGGCAGATAAACGTAGCCCAGGCTCCACTGCGGCAGGTGCGGGGCATCCATCCCCACCACGATGAAGCTCAGCGCGCCGGCCAAGGCGATGGGCAGGCCACAGGCGGCGGAGGTGGCCACGGACTGTTGCATGGGCACGCTGCGCCAGTTGAGGAAGGGTACGGTCAGCGAGCCGCCGCCAATGCCGAAGATCGCCGACGCCCAGCCGATGACGGTACCGGCCACGCTCAGCCCGACCTTGCCGGGCACCCCGCCGCTGGTTCTGGGCTGCAGATTGAAGCCCATCTGGATCGCCATGCAGATGGCGAACACACCGATGATCTTCTGCAGCACCTCGCCTTGCAGCCAGTCGGCGGTCAGGCTGCCCAGCGCGGCGCCGACCACGATGCCGGCGGTCATCCAGCCCACCAGCGCCCAGAGCACGGCGCCCTTCTTGTGATGTGCGCGAATGGAGTTGATGGAGGTGAAGACGATGGTGGCCAGCGAGGTACCCACCGCCAGGTGGGTAAGCACTTCCGGGGCAAAACCCTGGGCAGTGAAGCTGAACACCAGTACCGGGACGATGATCAGCCCGCCGCCCACGCCAAACAGGCCGGCCAACACCCCGGCGCAAGCACCCAGAACGAGATAGAGCAGAAATTCCATGCCAGCCCCCAGACAAACGAAGGCGGCATGGTAGAGCAAGCGCTCGGCCGCAGCTACCGGGCGCCCCTTGCCGTGACAGCCGGCTGGCGGCAAGCTGGGCCCATCGACGGTTCTCGGGTTACGTACATGTGTCTGATCCTGTTCGCCTGGCGCCCTGGCCATGAACTGCCGCTGGTGGTCGCCGCCAATCGTGACGAATTCCATGCCCGGCCGAGCCTGCCGCTGGCGCATTGGGAAGAAGCCCCGGGTGTGTACGCGGGGCGCGATCTGGAGGCGGGCGGCGCCTGGATGGGTGTCGGTCCCGATGGACGTTTCGCCGCGCTGACCAATATCCGCGATCCGGCCCAACCGCTCGGTGTGCGCTCGCGCGGCGAGCTGGTGGCTGCCTTCCTGCGCGGCGACCTCGCGCCGCAGGACTACCTGGAGGCGGTGGCCGAACGCGCCGCTGACTACAGCGGCTTCAACCTGCTGGTCGGTGACCGTGAACGCCTGTACTACCTGCATGCGCGCCAACCGGCGCCGCTGGAACTCGGCGCCGGTGTCTATGGATTGTGCAATGCCGCGCTGGATACGCCCTGGCCGAAATTGCTGCGCGCGCGCCAGGCATTGGCCGAGCGTCTGAATTTGCCCCATGCCGAGCGCTTGCTGGAGCTGCTGGCCGACCCCACACCGGCGGCCGACACCCAGTTGCCGAACACCGGCGTCGGCCTGGACACCGAGCGCCTGTTGTCCAGCGTGTTCATCGCCAGCGCCCACTACGGCACCCGCGCCAGCAGCGCGCTGATCGTGCGCGCCGATGGCGGTCGCGAATTTCACGAACGGCGTTTCGGCCCCAACGGCGCCCAGCTCGGTGAGGTGCGACTTAGGTTGTAGCGGTTATGCCCAGCTTTGGGGGATCAACCTGTGGACAAGCTGTTGGCCACCGACCTTGAAGCCCGGTCGGCGCGGCCTGGCCGCAGGCGGTCACTTTTCAACCGTCGCGCCAGCGGTTACCCACCGATTGCGGGGAGCATTCTGTGGATAAGCTGTTGAGCCCCGTCGCCAGCCGCCCTACGCCGGGCCTTCCCGCAAAACGCTTGAATTTCATACAGTTAGCCGCACTCACGTGCGCCTTGGTGGCCCGGCGCCGAGCGCATCAGCCCGCGAAGAGGGTTGCCGCATGTCGGCCGGGGGTTTTCCCCGAAAGCGGGGGATGGTGCTGTGAACAAGCTGTGGACGTGACGCCACACCGGCTGTAGTTCGTGGGATCGATCCGCTTGGCGCTTTTTTGCCCAACGCCCACTGCGACCTGATGTCACTGGGGCATGTTCGTTGATCCAGCGCATGATTTTTACCGGAATACTGTGACAGGTTAGACCGATGCGGCATCCGATCTGAGGGGCAGGGTCATGCCTGACCTTTTTCCCTTGCGTGCGAGCGAAATGAGGTGACGCCACCGGCTGTATTTCCGGCGTCATGGGTGGGTTAGAAGAATACGAAGGAACCTGTCCCTGCCCACCGCGACAGGGTTGTGCTCGGATGCAGCACCCAATCATGTGAAGGTCCAATAATAAAATGCCCAGACCCTTCGATCTGCTCATCCGGCGCCTCGCCTCGTTGCTGCCCAACGAGCTCAAGGCCGTCGAGTTTCCGCAACTGCTGCTGCCGACGCGTCATTCGCTGCTGCTCAGTCAGCGCCGGGCGACCATGATCGTCAATCGGGTGCGCCTGTTCGCCTTCCTGTACGCCCTGCTCACGCCGCTGTGGAGCGTGGTCGACCTGATCGTCTTCGACTACCCGCTCTGGTCCAGCCTGGCGGTGTCCCGGCTGCTGGCCTCGATGGCCTTCGCCAGCCTGCTGGTGTTCTATCGTCCCAATGGCAACCTGCTGGATGCCTACCGGGCCATCGCCATCCTGTTCTTCATTCCCACGGTGTTCTATGTGGTGTCCCACACCCTGATCACCGGCCACCAGCTCGAACCCTTCTCCGCGGCGGTGGCCACCGGCTATGCCTTCCTGCCGTTCGTGCTGATGGCCGGCCTGGCCATTTTCCCGCTGACCCTGGTTGAAAACCTGATCCTGGCCAGCACGCTGCTGCTCGCCCAGGGCCTGGCCGGCTTCCTGAACTGGCCAGTGCTCAACTGGCCGTCGTATGCCGGCGGCTACTGGCTGCTGGTGCTGATTGCCGGCGTCACCGCGCTGGCCTGCATGAGCCAGCTGGCGTTCATGATCGCCCTGGTGCGCCAGGCGATCCGCGACCCGCTGACCGGCATCCTCTCGCGGGGCAGCGGCACGGAAATCCTCCACATGCTGTGGAGCAACGCCGAGCAGAACAATGGCTGCCTGGCGCTGGCCTTCTTCGACATCGATCACTTCAAGGCCATCAACGACACCTACGGTCACGAGGCCGGCGACAAGGTTCTGCAGGCGTTCACCAACAGCCTGCAGGCGCGCATGCGCGGCTCCGACACCCTGCTGCGCTGGGGCGGCGAGGAATTTCTGCTGGTGATGCCCAACACCGACATGGGCCAGGCCCGGCGCGCATTGCAGCGCCTGACCGAATCCGGTCTGGGGTTACGCCCGGACGGCACCCGTCTGACCGCCAGTATCGGCGTGGCCGAACGCTGCCTCGACAAGGTGGTTTCGCCGACCGCGCTGCTGGAGCTGGCCGACCATCGCATGTACCGCGCCAAGACCGGCGGTCGCGACCAGATCTGCTCCACCCCGGACGACCAGCCCGAGCCGGAGAGCTGCAGCCAGAAGGCCTACTGCTGAGGCTCGGCGGTTTGGATTGGCGTGCCAGGCGTCGATCCAGCCGGTTTCATCGCTCCGCGCGTGCGGCGCCCACCTTACTCACCGGCAACGGCCCGGTACATCCAGTCAGCGGCTCAGCCAGGCGCTGACTATGTCGCCGCCCGGGGATAGTCCTAGCCTTGCATTTGCTCTGGGCATCCAGAGGCAAATGCTCTATCCGCCTCATCCAGAAGCTCGCGACTGAAGTCGCTCCTACATTGTTGCTACGCACGAAAAAGCCGCCCGAAGGCGGCTTTTTTCATTCACGCGGAGGGTCTGCTTACAGCTGCGGACCGGCGTTGCGAATGGCGTCGCTCACTTCAAACTTCTTGAAGTTCTCGATGAACTTGTTGGCCAGCTCACGGGCAGCGTCGGCGTAGACATTCTTGTCGGACCAGGTATTGCTCGGATTGAGCAGTTGGGTCTCGACACCGGCAACGGCCTTCGGCACATCCAGGTTGATGATCGGCAGGTGCTCGGTTTCCACATCCACCAGCGAGCCATTCTGGATCGCGGCGATCACCGCACGGGTGGTCGGGATGTTGAAACGCTTGCCAACACCGTAGCCACCGCCGGTCCAGCCGGTGTTGACCAGGTAGACCTTGGAGCCGAAGGCATTGATGCGCTTGATCAGCAGTTCGGCGTAAACACCGGCCGGACGCGGGAAGAACGGCGCGCCGAAGCAGGTGGAGAAGGTCGACTTGATGCCGGAACCCGAACCCATCTCGGTGGAACCCACCAGTGCGGTGTAGCCGGACAGGAAGTGGTACGCGGCCTGCTCGTTGTTGAGGATCGACACAGGCGGCAGCACGCCGGTCAGGTCGCAGGTCAGAAAGATCACGGCCTTGGGCTCGCCGCCGAGGTTCTTCTCGCTGCGCTTTTCCACGTATTCCAGCGGATAGGCGGCGCGGCTGTTCTGGGTCAGGCTGTCGTCGGCGTAATCCGGAACGTGGTTCTCGTCGAGCACGACGTTTTCCAGCACGGTGCCGAACTGAATGGCCTTCCAGATGACCGGCTCGTTCTTCTCGGACAGGTCGATGCACTTGGCATAGCAACCGCCTTCGATGTTGAACACTACGCCTTCGCCCCAGCCGTGCTCGTCGTCGCCGATCAGGTAGCGGCTCGGGTCGGCGGACAGGGTGGTCTTGCCGGTGCCGGACAGACCGAAGAACAGGGTGACGTCACCGTCTTCGCCGATGTTGGCGGCGCAGTGCATCGGCAGTACATCCTTTTCCGGCAGCAGGAAGTTCTGCACCGAGAACATGGCCTTCTTCATTTCCCCGGCGTAGCGCATACCGGCGATCAGTACCTTCTTCTGGGCGAAGTTGATGATCACGCAGCCGTCGGAGTTGGTGCCGTCACGCTCGGGCACGCATTCGAAGTTGGCGACATTCAGCACCTGCCACTCGTCCTTGCCGGCCGGGTTGTAGGTGTGCGGATTAATGAACAGCTGCAGGCCGAACAGATTCTGCCAGGCAGTCTGAGTGGTCATCTTCACCGGCAGGTAGTGCTCACCCGCTGAGCCGACATGCACATGGGATACGAAATGATCCTGGGCGTTGTTGAACGCCACGACGCGATCCCACAGAACGTCGAACTTGTCGGCGGGGAAGGGACGGTTGATTGCGCCCCAACCGATCTGTTCGCGGGTGCTCGGCTCGTCGACGATGAAGCGGTCCGCCGGCGAACGACCGGTGCGATGACCGGTACGGACAACCAGCGCACCGTTGGCAGCCAGTTGGCCTTCGCCGCGGCGCAGCGCCTCCTCGACCAGCTGGGCGGGGCTGATATCGGTGTAAACAGCAATGTTACCTTGCGTCATGTGCGTCCTCGTCGGCGGCTGCCGAGCCCTCTGTTGCTGTGTAGTGCCCGACAGGGTTCCACTACAGAAAAAAAGTGCCGTGAATTATGCCAGAAACGCAGCGCCTTAGGGGAGCGCTTCCAATGCAGGCTGGCAATCGGTCAGATTGAATCCGTTTTCTTGTCGGCGCTCCTCAGTGCCGTGTCTGGGAAGGCGCGTCGCTGCCCCCGCCGGCGAACAGCTGGACCAGATCGGCGGCATCGAAGAGGTAACGATGGTTGCAGAACTGGCAATCGATGCCCAGCCGACCGCCTTCCTCTTCCAGCAACCGACGCGCGTCGTCCTCGCCCAGGCTGACCAGTGCCCGCGCCGAACGCTCACGCGAACAGCTGCAGCGGAATTCCAGCGGCGATGCATCGAACAGGCGCACCTGCTCCTGGTGGTACAGACGATGCAGCAGGGTTTCGTTGTCCAGCGCCAGCAGCTCTTCCGCGCGCAGGGTATCGGCCAGGGTGGTGACATGCTCCCAGGCGGCCTGGCGATCTTCCGGATCGGGCAGCCGGTCGGCCGGCAGCGCCTGGAGCAGCAGTCCCCGCGCCCGCCGGCTGTCGGATTCCAGCCAGAAGCGGGTAGGCAACTGCTCCGAATTGACAAAATACAGACTCAGGCATTCGGCCAGATCGGCGCCATCCAGGGCGACGATGCCCTGATAGCGCTGGCCTTCCTTCGGGTCGACTGTCAGCGCCAGCACGCCTTCGGGCATCAACTCGCGCAGGCCCGCCTGCGCCTCGATCTGCTCGGCATGGTAACGGGCGATGCCACGCACCTCGCGCTCACTGGAACATTCCACCATCAGCAACGGCACCGGACCGGACGAGCGCGCCTGCAACACCAGCAGGCCTTCGAACTTCAGGTTGCCGGCCAGCAAGGCGGCGGCGGCCAGCATCTCGCCCAGTAGACGCGCCACCGGCTCGGGATAGGCATGCTTGGCTAGGACGTGCTGATAGCTGTCCTCCAGCGCGACCAGCTCGCCACGCACATCATTGTCATCGAAGAGAAAACGCTGGGAAAAATCGAAATCGGACATCGGCAAGCCCTTGTGAGGCCGCGCGGCTGGCGGCGTCACGCTGCAAGGAAAACGCGAATTCTAGGTGCTTTCCACTCCGTCTTCCAAGCCAACCGGAACCAAGCCGTTATTTTCACCCGCCATCGCCGGCAGATTTTCCGGGGTGAACTACGCTGCCAGCTCCGCCGAACAGGGGGGCCGCTGCCTTGACAGCTTCCCGGACCCATCACCTATACCTGTAGGCGCAACACATACCTTGCCGAAGGGGCGCTAGACATGGATGTAAGCGTATTCGGTACCGGCTACGTAGGATTAGTCCAAGCCGCTACCATGGCCGATGTCGGCCACCGCGTCGTTTGCGTCGACATCGACGCCAACAAGATCAAGCAACTGCAGCGTGGCGTGCCCACGATTCACGAGCCAGGGCTGTCGACCCTGCTCGAAGACAACCTGAAAGCGGGCCGCCTGTCGTTCAGCACCCAGGCCAGCGACGCCGTCGCCCATGGCGAGCTGGTATTCATCGCCGTGGGCACGCCTCCGGACGAGGATGGCTCGGCCGATCTCAGCCATGTGCTGACCGTGACCCGCGAGATCGTCGCGCAGATGCAGGACGATCGCACGCTGATCATCAAATCCACCGTCCCGGTGGGTACCGCTCATCAGGTCGAACAGACCGCCCACGAGGAACTCGCCCGCCTGGGCAAGCAGCACCTGCGGGTGCGCGTGGTCTCCAACCCCGAATTCCTCAAGGAGGGCAGCGCGGTCGCCGATTGCATGCGCCCCGACCGCATCATCCTCGGCACCGATGACGAACAGGCGCGCGCCTTGCTGGCGGAGCTCTATGCGCCGTTCTGCCGCAACCACGACAAGCTCACCTGGATGGACAACCGCAGCGCCGAACTCACCAAGTACGCGGCCAACGCCATGCTGGCCACGCGCATCAGCTTCATGAACGAGCTGGCCAACCTCGCCGAGCGCCTGGGCGCCGACATCGAGGCGGTGCGCAAGGGCATCGGTTCCGATCCGCGCATCGGCTACCACTTCATCTACCCCGGTTGCGGCTTTGGCGGTTCCTGCTTCCCGAAGGACATCCGCGCCCTGCTGCACACCGCCGAGCGCAGCGGCATGCCGCTGCGTCTGCTGCAGACCGTCAGCGATATCAACGACAGCCAGCGACACATCCTGCTGACCAAGCTCCGCCAGCAATTTCCGGAAGGCCTGGCCGGCAAGGCCATCGCGCTCTGGGGCCTGGCCTTCAAGCCCAACACCGACGACATGCGCGAGGCGCCCAGCCGCTACCTGATGGAAGCACTCTGGCGCGAAGGCGCCACGGTGCGCGCCTACGATCCGGAAGCCATGGCCGAATGCCGACGTCTGTACGGCCACCGCAGCGACCTGGTGCTCTGCCCGACCCGCGACGACACCCTGCTTGACACCGATGCACTGGTGATCTGCACCGAATGGAAGGCCTTCCGCGTGGTGGATTTCGACTGGCTCGCCAGCCAGCTGCGCGCACGCGTGATCGTCGATGGCCGCAATCTCTACAACCCAGTCCAGGTGGCGGCCGCCGGCCTGCATTACCTGGGCATTGGTCTGCCACACATAGCCCCCGTCAGCCAAGCGAGCCCGCAATGAAGATCCTGATAACCGGGGCCGCCGGCTTCATCGGCGCGCATTGCGCATTGCGCCTGCTGCGCGACGGGCACCGGGTGGTCGGCGTGGACAACTTCAACGACTACTACGACCCCGCCCTCAAGGAAGCGCGAGTCGACTGGGTGCGCGAGCAGGTGGGCGACTTCCCGCTGCTGCGCCTGGACCTCGCCGATGCCCATGCCACCGCCGAGCTGTTCGTCGAAGTCCAGCCCGATGCCGTCATCCACCTGGCCGCCCAGGCCGGGGTGCGACACTCGTTGCATCAGCCGCGCACCTATACCAGCAGCAACATCGAAGCGTTCCTGAACATCCTCGAAGGTTGCCGCGCCAACCCCGTCGAGCACCTGCTGTATGCCTCGTCCAGCTCGGTGTATGGCGCCAACCAGCACACCCCCTATTCGGTGCACGACAACGTCGACCACCCGCTCTCGCTGTACGCGGCGACCAAGAAGGCCAACGAAGCGATGGCGCACGCCTACAGCCATCTGTTCGCCATTCCCTGCACCGGCCTGCGCTTTTTCACCGTCTATGGCCCCTGGGGCCGGCCGGACATGTCGCCCATCCAGTTCGCCCGCGCCATCAGCACGGGGCAGCCGCTGCAACTGTTCAACCACGGCCAGCACCAGCGCGATTTCACCTACATCGACGACATCGTCGAGGGGCTGGTGCGCCTGCTTGATCATCCGCCGGTCCCGGATTCCGCCTGGGATCGGGACCGGCCGGATCCGGCCAGCAGCATGGCGCCCTGGCGGCTGCTCAACATCGGCGGCCAGTCGCCGGTGGAACTGCTGGAGTACGTCGCCACGCTGGAAAAGCACCTGGGGCACCCGGCCCAGGTACAGCTCAAGCCCCTGCAACCCGGTGACGTGCTGAGTACCTGCGCGGACGCCGGCGACCTGCAGCGGCTCACCGGTTTCTCGCCACGGATCGGCCTCGACGAGGGAATCGCCCGGTTCGTGGAGTGGTTTCGCGCCTACTACCACCCGGACGCATCTGCCCGGCCCGGCGCTGTCGCGCCCGGTCAGATCGCCCTGACTCGTTGAGGAGACCGTTCGGCATGACTGCTTCGCATAGCAAACCGTTGCTGGGAACCCGCGAAAAGCGCCTCGATCCCGCCTTGCGTAAGACGATCGGGGAGAACCTCTACATTCAGGACCGTGGCTGGATCACCGGGCGCAACGGCGGCAGGCCCTGGAATCTGTCGCATACCAAACGCTGGCTCGACGCCGCCGGTGCCCTGCTGCTGCTGATGCTGCTGGCACCCCTGCTGCTGGGCATGGCATTGCTGATCAAGTGGCAGGATCCGGGCCCGGCGTTCTTCATTCAGCAGCGCACCGGTTACCGCGGCCGGCGCTTCGGCATGTTCAAGTTCCGCACCATGGTGGCCAACGCCGAAGCGCTGAAGGAATCCCTGCGCCATCTCAACAAGCACGGCAGCGACTCGGTCGATTTCAAGATCGACAACGACCCGCGCATCACGCCGATCGGCCGCTGGCTGCGCCAGACCAGCCTCGACGAACTGCCCAACCTGATCAACGTGGTCCTCGGCGACATGCGCCTGGTCGGGCCGCGCCCCACCTCGTTCAATGCCTCGCGCTACCACAGCCACCACCTCGGCCGGCTCAGCACCTACCCGGGCATGACCGGGCTCTGGCAGATCTCCGGACGCAGCGACGTGGATTTCGACGACCGCGTGCACCTGGACATGCAGTACATCCGCCAGCAGGGGCCACTGCAGGACTTGCAGATCCTACTCAAGACTCCCGCCAAGGTGCTTTCCGGCCATGGGGCCGGCTAGTGCCTCGCCTCGCATCGATTCTTACCTGGAGCAGCCGTACATGAACATGCTCAGCGCTAACGAAGTCGGACTCCCCGTGGAGCGCGACAAACCCATCCTCGAAGCCAGCGAGAGCAACCTGATCGCCACGGTTCTCGATCCGGCCTGCCGGACGCTGCTGATTACCGCGCCCAACTCCGGCTGCGGCGGTACCACCAGCGCCCTGACCCTGGCCCAGCAGCTTGCCATGTCCAGCACCGGCAAGGTCCTGCTGGTGGATGCCAGCCCATCGCCGCGCGGGCTGACCTCGATGTTCCAGCTCAACGGCGCACCCGGACTGCTCGACCTGCTGGCCGGCGATGACATGCCGGAACGGCTGAATCAGTGCGTGTATCCGCACCCCGACCAGCCCTTCGACCTGCTGCCACTGGGCGTCCCGCAGGGTCGCAACAGGCATCTGCCGCATGAACGGATTCCCGAGCTGTTCAACGTCCTGTCGGCGGACTACCGCTTCGTGGTGATTGATGGCGAAGCCATCTACTCCAGCAGCTACAGCCTCGGCCTGGCCGCACGAGTCGACGGGGTGATCCTGGTGGTGCGCGGCGAGGAAACCCGCTGGGAAGTCGCCCAGGCCGCCGTGCAGCGCCTGCGTCAGGCCAACGCCAACCTGCTGGGCAGCATTTTCAATGCCCGCCGCTACTACACGCCGAAATGGCTGTACCGCTATCTGTGAGGGAGACCAGGATGAACGCCACGAAAGGAATCGCATCAGCCCTGCTGCTGGGCACGCTGTTCGGCTGCGCTAGCCAGGAGCGCATCATGCAGGCCCAGATTCTCTCGGCACCCGAGGAGCTGGCCGGGCGTACCGAAATCCTGCCGATCCGCCAGGTCCTGCGCCCGCATGACGTGCTGGAGGTGATCTACCACATCGCGCTGGATTCCAACGCCGCCTACCGAATCCAGAGCGGCGACCAGCTGGACCTGAATTTCGTCTCTGCCCGCGGCATGAGCGGTTCCAAGACGGTCATGCCGGACGGCACGGTCAGCCTGGAGTATGTCGGCTCGGTGAAGGTTTCCGGCCTGACCGTCAAGGAAGTCGAGGCCAAGCTGGTCGCTCTCTACGCCCAGACCCTGCGCAACCCGATCATCTCGGCCTCGGTGCCGCGCGCGCAGAGCAACCTGCAGAACCTGCGCGACACCCTGTTCAGCCCCGGGGGCGGCATGAGTCGCGAAATCACCATCGGGCCGGACGGACGGGCGACCTTCCCCATGCTCGGCAGCATGTCGCTGGCCGGCGTGACGCTCGACGATCTGCAGCAGACCCTCAGTCGCCGCTACGCCTCCGAGGTCGGCCCGCTGAAGGTGGACGTGCTGCTCAAAAACAGCGCGGCCAACGAGGTATTCGTGCTTGGCGAAGTCGGCCAGCCGGGCGCCTACGCGGTGCGCCGGCCGATTTCCGTGCTCGAGGCGCTCACCCTGGCCCGCGGCTATACCCCGCGCTCCAACCTCAGCGAGGTGATGGTGATCAACCGCCAGGGCGAACAGGTCATCACACGCACCTACGACATCAAAGCGGTGCTCAAGGACAAGGCCGCGGCCATGGCCTACCTGCAGCCCGACGACCTGCTGTTCATTCCCAAGACCGGGCTGGCCGAGGCCGGCGACACCGTCCGCCAGCTGTCCGACGTGATCCTCTTCAGCGGCTTCAACTTCGGCTTCAGCTATGAAGTCAACAACGGGAACAACTAGACGCCATGAACCAGACCGAAAATTACCTGCATGAATTCCTGCGGATATTTTTTGCCAACCGGCGGCTGATCAAACGGGTGTTCCTGTTCTTCGCAGCGATCACCCTGCTCATCCCCGTGCTGGCCAAGCAGACCTTCGATGTCACGGCGGAAGTGCTGGTGCAGTCCAAGAAGCTGCCGCAGATGGATACCAGTGGCGGCGCGCTGAACAAGCTCAGCGATGTGTTCGTACCGCCGACCCTGATCGACATGGAAACGGAAAGCAGCATCCTGCGCTCCCCGGCACTGATCCGTCGCACCGTGGAGCAGCTGTATGCCAAAGGACATTTTCAGGAGGAACCGGGGCTGCTGAAGCGCTGGGTGACCGATCCCCTGCGCCGGCATGTCATCGAGCCGCTCCAGGCGCACGTGCTCAATCCGGTGCGCGAGCTGTTCGGTTTTGAGGCCGAGCCGATCCGCGACAACCTGTTCGACAACCTGGCCCTGATGGTGCTGGATGATCTGGAGATCCAGACGCTGCCCGGCTCCAACGTGATCAACGTGGCCTACAGCGCCGGCGAGCCGGTGTTCGGCACCCTGCTGATCAACCGGCTACTGGACACCTACCTGATCCATCGCCAGGAACTGTATTCAAACGACCTGCCGCTGGACTTCTACGAGCAGAAGAAGCTGCAGTACCAGGAGCGTCTGAATGGCCTCGAAGGACAGCGCCTGACCTTGCTCGAAGGTGCCAAGGCCGCGAACCCGGACGAGGAGATCACCTTCCTGCTCAGCGCCATCAATCAGGAGGAGCTGAATCTCAGCCAGTACCGCGACCGTGGCCTGGAGGGCAATCGCTGGCTGGAGTACCTGCAGAAGAGCCTGACCGTGGCCAGTCAGGCACGCCTGAATGACTACAGCTTTCCCTACACCTTCGCCCAGACCCTGGAAAACTCCACTTACGACGATCGTGAAATTCGTCAGTTGGGCGACCGGCTGATCGAGCTGGTCAGTCAGTACGGCACCGAAAGCGACATCTTCCAGGCCGACAGCGTGCCGATGCAGACCCTGCGCGCGCAGATCCAGCGCGCCCGTCAGCAGTTTCTGCAAGTAGTGAGGAATCGCATCCAGGAACGGGAAAAGAACCAGGAAATCGTCACCGGGGTGATCGCCCAGAAGAGCGAACGGGTCGCCGAGTACAAGACCCGCATCCGCGACCTGCAGGGCATCCAGTCGCAGCTGCGCCAGCTGAACACGGAAATCGAGGCGCTGCACCAGGCGTTCTTCGCCTATACCCAGCGCTATGAGGAAAGCCGCACCAGCGACGTGCTGGGCGCGCTGTCCAACGCACGCATCCTGACGCGGCCGTTCGAGCCCACCCAGGCCAGCTTCCCGGTGCCCTCGAAGGTCATTCCGCTGGGCCTGCTGACCGGTCTGCTGCTGGCCATCGCGCTGGGCTACATCCGCGAATTCTTCGACCACCGCTTCAAGCATCCCGGCCAGATCGGTCAGCAGCTGGGTCTGCCGGTGCTGATGACCATCGACGCGGATGATCCCGAGCAACCCGATTCGCACAAGACAGGACGTCTGCCATGGATTCGGCACTGGGCCGCAAGCTGACCGCGAGCGCAGACGCACCGCCGCAGATCGTGCATCTGCTGAGCAGTGGCGGCTTCTACGGGCTGGAACGCATGCTTCTCGATCATTGCCTGCACGTGCCGGCGAGCCATCAGGTGTGGCTGCTCGACGGGCCCGACAGCCTGCTTCAGCGCTTTGCCAGCGCCGGCGTGGACATCCGCCGCTGCGGCGGCGGGCTGCGTGAACTGCTGCGCACCGTGCGCCAGGTCGGGCCGGGGCTGATCAACGCGCACGGCTTCAAGGGCCTGGTGCTCGGCTGGCTGGCCGCCTGCCGTTTCGGCCTGCCGCTGGTCGCTACCCAGCACGGCTTCACGCCCAGCAACCGCAAGCAGCGGCTGTACACCTGGCTGACCCTGCAGCTGTGCCGCACGCCGCAGGTGAAGAGCGTGGTCTGCGTGGCCGACAGCATTGCCCGCCTGCTGCGTCGGGCCGGCGTGCGCGAGAGCAAGCTGCAGGTATTGCCCAATGGCCTGCCGGCCAGCGAAGCCCGAGCGACACTGCGTCCGCCGCTGGCGCCGCCGGCGCCGCTGCTGGGTTTCGTTGGCCGCCTCAGTCTGGAGAAGGGCCCGGACCTGTTCGTCGAGCTGGCCATCGCGCTCTGCACACGCCATCCCGCGTTGTCCGTGGTGCTGCTGGGCGAAGGTCCCCAGCGGAGCGAACTGGAGGCGCGGATTGCTTCGGCCGGACTGTCCCGACGCATCCTGCTGCCCGGTTACCAGCACAACATGACTGACTGGCTGGGCGCCCTGGATGCACTGGTGCTGAGCTCACGCACCGAAGGCACGCCGATGGTACTGCTGGAGGCCATGCAGCTCGGCACGCCGCTCGCCGCCTTCGCGGTCGGCGGCATACCGGATGTGCTGGCCCATGAACAGTCCGCGCTGCTCAGCCCAGCCGGGGATCTACCCCACCTGATCACTCAGACCGAACGCCTGCTGAACGACTCCACACTGCGTCGAGGCCTGGTCGAATGCGCCCGGCGGGTGCAGCAGGAGCGTTTCCACCTGCCTGGCCAGACCGAGCGCTGGAGCCAGCTTTACCGTCGCGCGGGAACCCCATCATGGCGTTGATACTTCCACTTTCCCTGCTGCTCGGCCTGACCATCGCCGTGCTGCTGGCCGGCCCTCTGCCCTTTGTGGCGCCGTTGCTGGCTCCGGCGCTGATCGCGCTCGGTGTGCTGTATCGGCGACCTGCATGGGGAATTCTCGGCCTGGTGGCCATAATTCCGGTCGAAGGCCTGTTTCCCGAGGGCAGCGCCATCACCGGCGGCAAGCTGGTCGGCTATACCCTGATCCTGGTGGTGGCGCTGCAATTGCTGCTGCGCCAGCTGCCCGAACAGCAGCTGCGCAGCAACCTGTGGAAACTGCTGCTGCCCTTCCTGCTCTGCTATGTGCTCAGCATTCTTCACAGCCGGCACGCCCCACTGTCGGCGGAAAACTTGCGCCAACTGTCGGTCGGCCTGTCGCTGTTCGGTCTGACCCTGCTGCTCTACAAGCAACTCAATCTGCTCTGGCTGGCGCGGCTGATAGTGCTGGGCGTCAGCGCCAGCGGCGTGATCGCCCTGGACAATATCGACGCGAGCACCGGTCGTTCCCTGGGGTTGCTGGCCGACCCCAACTACTTCGCCCTGCTGCTGACCTGCGCCATCCCGCCCGCGTTGCTACTGACACTGCACTCGCGCCAGTTGCTGTTGCGGCTGTTCTGGCTCGGCCTGCTGCTTTTCCTGATCTTCGGCCTGACCAAGACCGGCTCCCGCTCGGGCTTCCTGATCTTTCTGGTCTGCGTGTTCGGCACGCTCTGGCACTTTCGCGCGTACCGCCGGCACATCCAGCCGCGCCACTTCGGTTTCATCCTGCTGGCGCTGATGATCGGCGTGCCGCTGGTCCTTCAGTCGCTGCCGGACGAGTATGTCGAGCGGGTCAAGACCCTGGCCTTCATCAAACAGGGCGTGCGTTCCTACGATGACCCCTCGCTGGGCCGACGCACCTCCTACCTGGTGGTAGGTGGCCAGGTGATCGCCGAACATCCGCTGCTCGGCTCCGGGCCCGGCACCTTCCCGCTGGAGTATGCCCAGTCGGGCTTTGCGGTGGCCTTCTCGCTCAGTCCCAACGATCCGAATCTGCACCGCGTCGCCCACAACACCTACCTGGGCATGCTCGCCGAGGTCGGCCTGCCCGGCGGCCTGCTGTTCATCGCCCTGATCGCGCTCGGCCTGAAGAATTTCCAGCATGCCCGTGCGCACTGGCTCCAGGCCGGCGACAACCAGAAGGCCCAGCTGGCGGCCTTCATCGGCCTGACCTTCCTGGCGCTGAGCATGTTCCTGCTGTTCCTCAGCAGCCCCAACAACAAGCTGCTGTGGATCCTGCTGGCGGTTTCCAGCGGCATGCGCCTGGAAACGACCGAAACACCGGCGCCCGGCCAGGCGGAGGTCCGCCCCGCATGAGCCACACTCTCAGCGTCATCATTCCCATGTTCAACGAGGTACGGCACATCACCCGCACCCTCGAAGCCGTCCGTGCGGCTGCCGAGCGCGCCGCCTGCGAGTGGGAGATCATCGTCGTCGACAACGGCTCCAGCGATGACGGCCCGCAGATCGCCCGCGAACAGGGCGCACAGGTACTGGTCTGCCCGGGCATCAGCATCGGCGCCTTGCGCAACCGGGGCGCCGCCCTGGCGCAGGGTGAGTGGCTGGCATTTCTGGATGCCGACATGCAGGTCCCGGAGAGCTGGCTGGTGACCTGGAGCCAGGTGCAGGCACAAAACCGCGCCGAGGTGCTCGGCCTGGTTCACCGACCGCCCGCTCAGGCGCCGTGGTATGCCCGCGCCTGGCTAGAACGCGTCGGCAGCGCCCGCGAGCTGGCCGGGCTGCGCGACTGGCTGCCCACCGCCAACCTGTGCCTGCCGCGCAGTTGGTTCGAGCGAGTCGGCGGCTTCGACGAGACGCTGCGCACCGGCGAGGACAAGGACCTCAGCCTGCGTCTCGGCCAGTCCGGCGCGCGCCTGCTTAGCCTGCCCGACCCCGCCGTGCTGAACTGGGGTTTCGAAAGCAACTGGAGCGAATGGCTGGGCAAGGAACTGTGGCGCCAGTGCAGCCATGTCCAGTTACTGCGCAAGAACGGTCCGAGCCTGCGCTTGCTGCGCTTCCCCTTGCTGGCCTGCGGGATCTGGTTGCTCGATCTGCTCGCTCTGATCGCGCTGGCTCAGCAGCAGTGGCCGGTAGCCGTCACCCTGTTCGCCCTCGGCCTGCTCCCCGCCCTGGGCCTGGCCCTGCGCGAAACCTACGGCCGCCTTGCCCCCCGATTGACCGCGCAGCTCTGGTTGCTGCACTGGTTGCGCCTGCATGTCACCGGAGCCGGCCTGCTGTTCGGCCTGCTCAATCTCACTCCCCGGAGGCCCACTCGTGGCTGAATTCGCTTTCTGGCTGTGCCTGCTGTTGCCCGTCTATGCCTACCTGGGCTATCCCCTGCTGATCGGCTTGATCGCCCGCTTCAGGCCGGCGCCGGTACGCCAGGCCGGCAGCTCACCGAGCGTCAGCATCATCATCGCCGCCCATAACGAGGCCGAGCACATCGGCGCCAAACTGCAGACGCTGCTGCACCAGGACTATCCGCCCGAGCAACTGCGGATCATCGTCGCCAGTGACGGTTCCACCGATGCCACGGTTGCCGAGGCATCGGCCATCGCCGATCCGCGCATCCAGGTTCTCGACCTGCCGCGCCAAGGCAAGGCCCACGCCCTGAACGCCGCCGTGGCGGTGGCCGGGGCCGACATCCTGGTGTTCACCGACGCCGACAACCGCTGGGCCAGTGATTGCCTGAGCGAGCTGATGCGCGCCTTTACCGACCCCGGGGTCGGTGCGGCCGGCGGACACATCGAGATTCCGCACAGCGGCGCTCACCTGGGGATCGGTGATCAGCTGTACCGCCG
>DATJDB010000105.1:0-8558 GCA_035497635.1 Pseudomonas sp.
TGACCAGATCACCGCTGCCGTCGGCAAAATCGAAGCGGCCATAGGCGCGACTGAAATCGTTGAGCCGCTTCAGCGGCACATCGGTAACGCGCAACTGCAAATCGAAATCTTCCCACTCGGTGAACGGATCGAAGCGGGCACTGGCTTCCATCGGCGCGACTTCGAGAAAACGCGCCTCACCGACGAATTCCGCCACGCGCCGACCCTCGGCGTCGGCGCTGTTGGTCAGGTTGTAGAAGGTGCCGACCACCTGATCAGCATAGACATGCACCTGCGGCTCGGAGGTGAAGTTGCGAAACGAGACCCGACCGTTGCGGATCTGCAGCTCGTTGAGGGTGATCGGCAGCAGCGCATCCAGGCGATCACGCCAGTCCACGCCCTCGCCGGTCTGCTCCTGCTCGGGCTCGGCGGCATCCACGAAGTTCAGTTGGGGATCGACGAACGCCACCTCGGCGACCACCGCCCGGTCTTCCCACAGGGCGCGCCAGCTCACCGCCAGGTCGATCAGCGGCGCGTCGAGCAACGGCACCGGCACACCGCCGGTCTTCTTCTCGATCACCAGCCCCTCGATCTGGTAGGCGCCGCGCCACCAGGCCAGGTCCACGTCGGCAATCTGCCCGTGGTAGTCGCCCATGTCGGCGAGCTTGTCGTTCAGGTAGTTGCGCACCAACTGGGGCAGCGCCAGATGCAGCAGCAACAGCAGTAGCGCGATGATCAGCAGGATCCACACTGGCAGGGCCTGGCGTCGGTTCATCGGCGGCTCTCCCGGCGGCGTTGGTCTGCAGTGGACCGACTGCGCGCAGCCCGGTTCGGCTGGACTGACCGACCTTACCCGCATAGGCTGAGAGCTCTCGTCAACCCATCAACCGACGGAACGAACATGAGCCGCATCTTCGCAGATAACTCCCTGGCCATCGGCAACACCCCGCTGGTCATGATCAATCGCCTGGGCCCCAAAGGCGTGACCCTGCTGGCCAAGACCGAAGGCCGCAACCCCGGGTATTCGGTGAAGTGCCGGATCGGCGCCAGCATGATCTGGGACGCCGAGGACCGTGGTGTACTCAAGCCCGGCATGACCCTGGTGGAGCCCACTTCCGGCAACACCGGCATCGGCCTGGCCTTCGTCGCCGCTGCGCGCGGCTACAAGCTGATTCTCACCATGCCGGCCTCAATGAGCCTGGAACGCCGCAAGGTGGTCAAGGCGCTGGGCGCCGATCTGGTGCTCACCGAGCCGGCCAAGGGCATGAAGGGCGCCATCGAGAAAGCCAGCGAGATCGTCGCCAGCGACCCGACCCAGTACTACATGCCCCAGCAGTTCGAGAATCCGGCCAACCCGGCCATTCACGAAAAGACCACCGGCCCGGAAATCTGGAATGACACCGATGGTGCGGTCGATGTGCTGGTGTCCGGCGTCGGCACCGGCGGTACCTTGACCGGGGTGTCACGCTATATCAAGAAGACCCAGGGCAAGAAGATTCTCACCGTGGCGGTGGAACCGGTCAGCTCGCCGGTGATCAGCCAGGCCATGGCCGGCGAGGAGCTCAAGCCCAGCCCGCACAAGATCCAGGGCATCGGCGCCGGCTTCGTGCCGAAGAACCTCGACCTGTCGCTGGTCGACCGCGTCGAGCTGGTCAGCGATGACGAGGCCAAGACCATGGCCCTGCGCCTGATGCGCGAAGAAGGCGTGCTCTGCGGCATCTCCGGCGGCGCCGCCATGGCCGCGGCCGTGCGTCTGGCCGAGCACCCGGACATGCAGGGCAAGAACATCGTGGTGATCCTGCCGGATTCCGGCGAGCGCTACCTGTCCACCATGCTGTTCGACGGGCTGTTCAGCGAGCAGGAACTGGTGCAGTAAGGACGACCTGTGGGGGCGAAAAACCCGCTCCCACAGACGCGGCGCCTGACCTGTGGGAGCGGCTTCAGCCGCGAGCTTCTGGGTTCGGCTTGCAGGGCATAGAATCTCCCACCACAGTGCCGGCCGTCATGCGCCAGCCGCTGAACGACAGTCCGCCCGGCGGCCAGAACGGCGCTGACCTCCCTACGTTCGGATTCAATGCCCGCCCTCCCAACGCACCCTTCCACTGAACTTTTGCCCAAGCGCAGCGGACACAGCTATTCAGGAAGGTCACCTCACGAAGGGAGAGCCAAACCGTTTCCGGATGCCTGCCCATGAATGCTTCGCGGCAGAACCTCGCCATGGAATCCCTGCGCGGGCTGGCTTGCCTGCTGCTGGTCGCCTATCACGTGGTGGGCTCCGAAGCCCTGGTCAACGGCTTGAAACTGCCCGGTGATCATGAACTGCATCGGTTCAACGAGGCACTGAGCCACCTGCGCATGCCGTTGTTCACCTTCATTTCCGGCTACGTGTATTGCTACCGCCCGCTGTCCGGCAGTCCTGGCCGATTCCTCAGCGGCAAGCTGCGGCGCCTGGTTCTGCCGCTGATTTTCGTGGGCACCCTGTTCGCCCTGTTGCAGTACCTGACACCGGGTACCAGCGCCGCCCATGAGCCGCTCGAACTCTGGCGGATCTACCTGTTTCCCTTCGCCCATTACTGGTATTTGCAGGCGCTGCTGGTGATCTTTGCGCTGTTCGCCGCGCTGGAATACCGGGGACTGACGGCCAGGCCTCCCGGGCTGCTGGCCCTGTTGCTGGCGCTGTGCCTCGTCTACCCATACCGCCAGCTGTTGCCCGGCCTTTTTTCCCTGCAACTGGCGTTTTACCTGTTCCCCTATTTCATCCTCGGCGTTCTTTACTACCGGGTGCTGGAACCGCTCGCCCGGGCGCATGCGCAATTCGTGCGGCCTGCGCTCGTCCTACTGTGCCTGGGTTATCTGTCGTTCACGGCAGTGTTGAGCGATACCGGCACACTCAGCTACCTCTCGCTGGGCTTCAGCATCCTGCTGCTTCTGCTGGCCGCCAGCGCCAACCTGCGCATTGCCCTGCTCACCCGGCTGGGCGTGTATTCCTACGCCATCTACCTGCTACATGTGTTTTTCACCGCCGCCGCACGCCTGCTGCTGGAGCGTCTGGGCGTCACGCATCCTTACCCGGGCTTTGTACTCGGCCTTGCGGCCGGGCTGCTGGGGCCGATCCTGGTCTACCTGGCCTGCCGGCCGCTGCCCTGGGCACGCCTGCTGCTGTTCGGCCAATCGCTGCCGCGCCGCACCCCCGCCAAGTCGCCGCTGCCCGCCGCAACCGGCTTCCCGCCATCCGCCGACTGACATAAGCTCGCCCCTTTCACAGCCAGCAGAGACACCGACATGGCGCAGCAATGGCCGGACGACATCGCCCGCTCCATCCTCAAGGGCTTCGACGATTACCGCGAGCAATTCCGGCTGATCACCGACGGCGCGCGCCAGCGCTTCGAGCAGGCCCAGTGGCAGGAAATCCAGGAGGCCTCGGCCGCGCGGATCGCGCTGTATGAGGAAAAGGCCCAGGAAACCACCGCGCGGCTGCACACCGAATTTCCCGCCGAGCAGTTGCTGGATGTGCAGCTCTGGCCGCTGGTGAAGAGCGCCTACATCGAGCAGATCAATCCGCGCAGCGACGACGAACTGGCGGAAACCTGGTTCAACTCAATTTTCTGCCACCTGTTCAGCCATGACTGCATCAGCGACGGCACCATGTTCATTCACACCACCCGCCCGGCGCTGCATCCGCACCGGCGGGCGCCACAGACCCGCAGCTACCGGCCCAACGGCAACCTGACCGGGCAATTGCAGGCGATCTTCGAGGACTACCGCTTCGCAGTGCCCTGGGTCGACCTGGACGGCGACCTCGCCCGCCTCGAAGCCACCTTGCAGGCCAACCTGCCGGACTGGGTGTGCAAGGACCCGGCGCTGACCATCGAACTGTTCGGCTCGCCGCTGTACCGCAACAAGGGCGCCTACCTGGTCGGGCGGATCTACACCCCGGACGAGCAGTGGCCGCTGGCGATTCCCTTCGTGCACAAGGAAGGCGAAGGCATTCGCATCGACGCGCTGATCACCGACGAGGCGGACGTGTCGATCATCTTCTCCTTCACCCGCTCGTACTTCATGGTGGATGTGTCGTATCCGGCGGAATTCGTCGCCTTCCTCAGGCGCATCCTGCCCGGCAAGCACATCGCCGAGCTGTACACCTCCATCGGCTTCTACAAGCAGGGCAAGTCGGAATTTTTTCGCGCGCTGGTCAATCACCTGATCAACACCGACGACCGCTTCGTGATGGCGCCGGGCGTGCGCGGCATGGTGATGAGCGTGTTCACCCTGCCGGGCTTCAATACCGTGTTCAAGGTCATCAAGGACCGCTTCTCGCCGTCCAAGAACGTCGACCATGCCACCGTGATCGAGAAGTACCGGCTGGTGAAGCGCGTCGACCGGGTCGGGCGCATGGCCGACACCCAGGAGTTCGCCGACTTCCGCTTCCCGGTGGAAAAATTCGATCCCGAGTGCCTGGCCGAACTGCTCGAAGTGGCGCCGTCGACCGTGGAGCTGCAGGGCGATACGGTGCTGGTGCGCCACTGCTGGACCGAGCGGCGCATGACGCCGCTGAACCTCTATCTGGAAGGCGCCAGCGAGGCCCAGCAGCGTGAGGTACTGGAGGATTACGGTCAGGCCATCAAGCAGTTGGCGGCGGCCAACATCTTCCCCGGCGACATGCTGCTGAAGAACTTCGGCGTGACCCGCCACGGCCGCGTGGTGTTCTACGACTACGACGAGATCTGCTACCTCACCGAGGTGAACTTCCGCCATATTCCGCTGCCGCGCTTCCCCGAGGACGAGATGGCCGCCGAGCCCTGGTATTCGGTCGGCCCCAACGACGTGTTCCCCGAGGAATTCCCGCGCTTCCTGTTCGGCGATATCAAGCAGCGCCGGTTGTTCAGCCAGCTGCACGGCAATCTGTTCGACGCCGACTACTGGAAAAGCCTGCAAGACGCCATCTGCGACGGCAAGGTGATTGACGTGTTCCCCTACCGGCGGGATCGGCAGCAGAGCCTGCAGTGATCCCTTCTTTTGTGGGATCGGACTCGTCCGCGAGCTGTTGATCTGGCTTTTATGCAGACCGCCCCCAGAAGCTCGCGGACAAGTCCCCCACGGTTCTGGCACCCCAAATGGAATATCCATGTCCCGCCCCATCTGCCCCCGCTGCCGGCGTCCGCTGAGCCACTGCCTGTGCGCACTGATTCCGCGCTTGGACAGCCGCACCCGCGTGCTGATCCTGCAGCACCCGGACGAAAGTGGTCACGCGCTGAATACCGCGCGGCTGGCGGCGCTGGGGCTGGTGAATGCCGAGCTGCTGGTCGGTGAAACCTTCGGCGACGAGCTGGCCGAGCGCCTGGCAGATCCCGCCTACCGCAGCCTGCTGCTGTTTCCCGGCGAACAGGCCGAACTGCCCGCCCCGGCGAGTGCGGATGAGCGCCCGGCGCAACTGATCGTCCCGGATGGCACCTGGCGCAAGGCGCGCAAGCTGCTCTATCTCAATCCCGGCCTGGAAGACCTGCCTCGCCTGTGTCTGCCGGAGGGCCTGACCTCCCGCTATCGCCTGCGCAAGGCACCGCGACCGGGCGCGCTGTCCACGCTGGAAGCCATCGTCGAAACGCTCGGCCGGCTGGAACCCGAGCGGCGCTTCGATGCGCTGCTACGGCCCTTCGAGGCGCTGATCGACGGCCAGATCGTCGCCATGGGCGAACAGACCTACCAGCGCAACCACGCGACGCGTGGGTGATTCACGTATCATCGCCGCCATGCGCAATGATCCCTTCGAACGGCTCCACCTCGACCGCGAGGTGCTGAGCGTCAGTCAGCTCAACAACCGTGCCCGCCTGCTGCTGGAGGATGTCTTCGCCCAGGTGTGGGTGGAAGGCGAGATCTCCAACCTGGCCCGGCCCGCTTCCGGCCACGTGTATTTCACCCTCAAGGACGGCCAGGCCCAGGTGCGCTGCGCGCTGTTCCGCCAGAACGCCCTGCGCGTGCGCCAGGCGCTGCGCGACGGGCTGGCGGTGCGGGTGCGTGGCAAGGTCTCGCTGTTCGAGGGACGCGGCGACTATCAGCTGATTCTGGACAGCGTCGAACCGGCCGGCGATGGCGCGCTGCGCCTGGCCTTCGAGGCGCTGAAAGGCAAGCTGAGCGACGAAGGTCTGTTCGCCGCCGAACGCAAGCGCCCGCTGCCCAGCCATCCGCGGCGCATCGGCATCGTCAGCTCACCGACCGGCGCGGTGATCCGCGACATCATCTCGGTGTTCCGCCGTCGCGCCCCGCAGGTGGAACTGACCCTGGTCCCCACCGCCGTGCAGGGTCGCGATGCCACCATGCAGATCGTGCGCGCCCTGCAACTGGCCGACCGCCAGGGCTACGATGCGCTGATCCTGGCCCGTGGCGGCGGCTCGCTGGAAGACCTCTGGTGCTTCAACGAGGAAGCGGTGGCGCGCGCCCTGGCCGCCTGCGCCACCCCGACGGTCAGCGCCGTGGGCCACGAAACGGATGTGTCGATCAGCGATTTCGTCGCCGATGTGCGCGCCCCTACGCCTTCGGCCGCCGCCGAGCTGCTGGCGCCGCACAGCGCCGACCTGCAGCAGCGCCTGGCGGTGCTGGAGCGTCGCCTGCAGCTGTGCATGCGCCAGCACCTGCACCGCGAACAATTGCGCCTGGAAGGCCTGCTGCGCCGCTTGCGCCATCCCGGTGAGCGCCTGCAGCAACTGGCGCTGCGCGTGGACGATCTGGAGCGGCGCCTGCATCAGGCGCTGCAACGCCGGCTGGGACACTCACGAGAACGCCTGCTGCGCCTGGAACACCGCCTGGCCAGCCGCCATCCCGGACGCCAGCTGGCCCTGCTGCGCCAGCGCCTGGACAGCCTCGCCGAACGCCTGCCGCGCGCCATGCAAGCCGGCCTGCGCCAGCGCCGCCAGCAACTCGCCGCACTGGCCCAGACGCTGCAGGTGGTCAGCCCGCTGGCCACCCTGGGCCGGGGCTACAGCATCCTGCTTGATGAGCAAGGCCAGGCCGTCCGCGACGCCCGCCAGACCCACATCGGCCAGCGCCTGGAAGCCCGCCTGGGCGACGGTCGGCTGAGCGTGCGGGTGGAAGACAATCATCTGGAGCCGGTGAATCTGTCGTTGCTGGATTGATCCGGTCGTGGGAGCGGACTTGTCCGCGAGCTTTCCATGCAGCGGCACAAAGCTCGCGAATGAATTCGCTCCCACAGCTCGTAGAGTGGTCAACGCTTCGCGCTGGCCACCGGACGTGGCATCGGTGCAATCCGCCGCATAGGCGGCCAGAAAAGCGCTGACCTCCCTACATTCGTGCCCCACCCAGCACGCCGCTGTCTCGCAACCCACGAATCCGCGCCTCGTCATACCCCAGCTCGCGTAGCACCTGCTCGCCATGCTCGCCCACCGTCGCGCCGCTGTGGCGCGGCGCTGGCAGGCCGGCGGAGAATTTCAGCGGGCAGGCCAGTTGGCGCAGCGGGCCGGATGGACCGGGAACCTCGGTGACCAGCTGGCGCGCCGCGAGCTGCGGATGCTCCAGCGCCTCGCTAAACGACAGCACCGGTTCCACGCAGGCGTCCAGGTCGGCAAACAGCGCCTGGCATTCGGCCAGGCTGCGCCGCTCGATCTCGCTGGCGAACTCGCCTTTGAGGGCCTGCTGGTCCTCCGCTTTTTGCGACAGGCCGCGCGCCGCCAGTTGCGGGCGCCCCAGCGCCGAACAGAACGCCTGCAGAAACTGCGGCTCCAGGCAGCCCACCGCCAGCCAGCGGCCGTCACGGGTGCGGTAGTAGTCGTAGAAGCTGCCGCCGTTGAGCGGCTGGTTTTCCAGTCCGGGCTCGACGCCGCCGGCCAGCGCGGCGGCGCCGCCCAGGGCGTGCAGGCTGAAGGCGCAGTCGGTCATGCTGACATCCACCTGCTGACCTTCGCCGCGGAGCTGACGCTGAATCACCGCGGCCAGCAGTCCCACCACGCCATGCAGCGAGCCGCCGGCCAGATCCGCAATCGGCACGCCCGGTGGCACCGGACCGCTGTCGCGCCGTCCGGTACAGGCGGCCAGGCCGCTGATGGCCAAGTAATTGATGTCGTGCCCGGCCCGCTCACGATACGGCCCGGTCTGCCCGTAGCCGCTGATGGACACGTAGATCAGTCGCGGATTGATGGCCTTCAGCGTCACGTAGTCCAGACCCAGGCGCTCCATCACGCCAGGGCGGAACTGCTCGATGAGGATGTCGTACTCGCGCAGCAGATCGTGCACGACCGCCCGGGCGGTCGGTTGCTTGAGATCCAGCGCCAGGCTGCGCTTGTTGCGATTGACCCAGGCATGGGCGGCAGAGGCGCCCTGCACGCGGGGCGGCAACAGGCGCAGCAGGTCAGGACGGGTCGGCGATTCGATGCGCAGCACTTCGGCGCCGAGGTCGGCCAGCAGCAGCGAGGCGAACGGACCGGGAAGCAGGGTGGAGAAATCGAGGATCTTCAGCGAGGCCAGGGGACCGGTCATGGCGGGCTCCTTCTTGAATGTCCCGCCAGCCTAGGCCGGCCGAGGTCTCGCGCTCAATGACCCGAATGCTCGGACCGACTGATGCAAACGCGCTT
>DATJDB010000106.1:0-8302 GCA_035497635.1 Pseudomonas sp.
GGTCGTCGATGGCTGCGGTGATGTCCCGGTACTGCTGGCTGACCACCAGGCTCACACCCAGCTCCGGCAGGTGGCGAAACAGGCTCTGGTAGGCCAGCCCGTCAGCCACCGAGGTGTAACGCCCGGCACGCAGGTCCGGACTCGGCGTATGGCTGGCGACCAGCGGCGCCGCGCCGTGAATGATGCCGCCACCGTTGGCGCGCAGCCGCTCCCGACCGCTGGCATCCAGCAGTTGCACGAAGCCGCTGAGGCCGAAGTCGATGTGCTGGTAGAGCCGGGCCAGGTAGCCGATGTCCAGATCGATGCGCACGATGCGCGCGATGGACTGGCGTGCCTCGTCGGGCAGCGGCACCAGCAGCGGCAGGCGCCAGGCTGGTAGCAGGTTGTTCGTTGGATGGATGCTGGTCGCAGGGTCGCCTGCCGCAGGGTCGCCTGCCGCAAGATAGGGCACGAAGCCGAAGCGCTGGACGTGGGCCTGCAGCGCGGCCAGGGTTTGTGCCGTCAGCGGCTCGGTCAGCGGGGCGTGACTGGAAAACAGCGCGCGCCCTTCGGCATCGTAGAGACCCAGACGGTTGAACAGTGGGTCGCTGGCCAGCCAGCGGGTCAGTCGCCATTGACCGTCCGCCTCGTCCAGCCCGCCGACGATCTGCCCGACCACCGCCTGGGCGCGGTCGGTGATCTGGCGGAAGTTCTCCGCCAGGATGGTGGCCAGATTGAGGTGCTCGGCGGCATTGGTTGCCAGCACATCGTCGCGGGCGCGGTCGTACTGGTGATAGTGCAGGGTCCAGATGAACCCGAGGATCAGCGTGCCCAGCACCAGGGTGGCCCACGGCATTAGCCCCGGCATGACGGATGATTTACGGCGCATTCTTCTCGCAACGACGCGGCAGGATTTTGTGAATTCTGTCACGCGGATTGTGACAACTCGGTGAAGGCACTATGCCGTTACGGAGCCGGAGCTGGCCTACGCAGCCGCAGCGCGGGCCGCCACTCCGCTGGCCGGCATAAAGCCGGCCCCACAGGATGCCGTGCCCGCCGCCATCACCGAGCCGCCAGCCGCACACACCTTTGTGGGGCCGGGTTTATCCCGGCCAAGGGAGGCGGGGCCAAAACCCGAGCGACGACCGAAACTACAGCCCGGCCTGCACCAGCCGCCGCGCGTGCTGCAGATACAACGCCACCGGGTCGATGCCGGGGGCGACGGCGCCGGCCTGCTGATTGACGATGTCCAGGTGATCGAGGGGGTAGTCGGAGCGGATCACCGTACCCAGGTGACTGCTGAAACGTCCGACCATGCCGTCGTTCTGCCCGGCCTCACGGATGAAATGCCGCGACAGGCGCCGGCACAGCAGATGACTGGGGTCGAGGCGATTGGCGCCCTGATCGGTATCCGGACCGAGGATGCCGCTCCACGAGTAGTAGTGCACACCGTTGACCAGCGGCTCGCCCTCCCCGCCCCACTGCGCCGGCAGGCCCTGCGGGTAGCGGGCGTTGAACGCGGCAACGCCATCGCTGGACAGCTCCTCCAGCGCCTGCAGCGCATCGCCGGGCAGCAGCAGGCCAACGGCCTCGCGGTCCAGACCAGCCATCGCCCGCGCCAGCCCTTCGGTGAAGCGCGCCAGCAGGCGCCGGCCCCGGCTGCTTTCGGGAAAGCGCTGCTTGAGCGAGTCGGCTAGCTCCGAGCCGTGATTGGGGCCGGCCACCGACGTGACCGAAGCCACCCACTCAGGACGCACGGCGGCGGCATAGCGGGCAGTCAGTGCGCCCTGGCTGTGGCCGAGCAGGTTGACCTTGTCCGCCCCGCTGGCCTGGCGAATCTCGGCCAAGCGTTCGAGCAGTTGCTCGCCGCGCGGTTCGTTGCCATGCACGGCGGAGATACGTGCCAGATACACGTCCACACCGGCGCGACGCAGCGCGCTGTCGATGCCGTACCAGTAGGGATAACCCAGCAGGTGCCCGAAACCGAGCAGGCCATGTACCAGCACCAGGGGATAACGCGGCGCCAGGGCGTCGTCGGGGTTGTTCATGCGGGCCTCCATTGCCGTTGCTACAGGCCCGCAAGTATCACATGTGCAGCAGACTCAGCCACAGCGGCAGCCCGACCGCGCCGAGCAGCGTAGAGAGAAACACCGTGGCGCTGACGGTGCGATTGTCCTCGGGGGTGCGCACGAAGCCCAGCACGTTCACCCCGCTCGGGCAGGCGGCCAGCACCACCAGCACGGCTCGCGCGGCCTCCGGCAGGCCAAGGGCGCCGGCGAGCAGATAGACCAGCGTCGGGAAGGCCACCAGCTTGACCAGGGTGAGCGCCCAGGACACCGGATTGGGCATCAGCCGGAAGCGCGACAGGCTCAGGCCCAGCACCAGCAACGCGCAGGGCAGGCCCGCGCCGGCCAGCCAGTCGGCCAGTCGCCACAGCGGCGCCGGCAGTGCCAGACCGGAGACATTCAGCAGGGCGCCGAGCAGCAGGCCGATGATCAGCGGATTGGCCAGATTGCCCAGCAGGCTGGCCAGGCGCACCTTCTCGCCGGTGCCAAACGCCGCGTACAGGCTCTGCACGCTGAACAGCAGCAGGCTGTGGAACACCAGAATGGCGAACACATAGACCATGCTCGGCGCGCCGAGCACCGAGGCCACCAGCGGAATGCCAATCAGCACGTTGTTGGAGTAGGCGGCGGCCAGACCCAGCGGCGAGGCGCGGCCCAGGCGCCGATGGGCCAGCAGGCTGACCAGCGTGAACAGGCCCAGCGCCGGCAGGAAATAGGCCAGCAGCAGGTGCGGCGACAGGCCTTCGGCCAGGTTCGCGCGGGCGATGCCGGTGAACAGCACCAGCGGCATGAACAGCTTGAAGGTCAGCGTCGACAGGCCGCCGGCAGCCTCCGGGGTCAGCCATTGCCGGCGCCCGATCCAGTAGCCGAGCAGAATCAACAGAAAAATCGGCAAAATCGCCTGCACCGCCGCCATCACATCTCTCCGAATGCCGGGCGTCTGACGCGCCCGCAGAATGGCGCCGCAGCATGCAAGGGGTACGCCAGTGCCTGTTCCGTTACGCCGGCAGGCGACCGGCGGAAGTCTTGTCCCCGCTGCCAAAGCGGCCACGCAAGGCGGGGCATTTGCTAGAGTGCAGCCCCCTGCGCCCAATGGATGAACGCCAGCCCATGACCCGTGCCGAACAGAAACAGCAGACCCGCATGGCGCTGATGGATGCCGCCCGCGTATTGATGGAAAGCGGTCGCGGCTTCGGCAGCCTGAGCCTGCGTGAAGTGGCGCGCCACGCCGGCATTGTGCCGACCGGGTTCTACCGGCATTTCACCGACATGGATGCGCTGGGTCTGGCGCTGGTGGCCGAGGTGGGCGAGACCTTTCGCGCCACCCTGCGCGCGGTGCGCCAGAACGAGTTCGAGCACCAGGGGCTGATCGAGGCCAGCACGCGCATCTTCCTCGACGCAGTGAGCGCCAATCACGGTCAGTTCCTGTTCCTGGCCCGCGAGCAGTACGGCGGCTCGCAACTGGTGCGTCAGGCCATTGCCACCCTGCGCCAGCGCATCACCGATGATCTGGCCGCCGATCTCAAGCTGATGAATCGCATGCCGCATTTGGATGGCGACGCCATCGATGTGGTCGCCGATCTGGTGGTGAAGACGGTGTTCGCCACCCTGCCGGAACTGATCGATCCACCGGCCGAGAGCCTGCTCCCGCACCTGCGTCCGGAAGCCAAGATCACTCAGCAGCTGCGCTTCATCATGATTGGCGGCAAGCACTGGCTCGGGCTGGGGCGCAAGGCGGAGTAGGCGCTGCGACTGGGCTGGTTGGCGTAGGATGGTCAACGTTTTTTCTGGCCACCATCGCGCCGGTACGGCGCGCCTTGCGGCGTGTGGGTGGCTCGGTGAAGCGCGGTAGGACGGCGCTGTCACACCGCTTGCGGCTTGCGGTAGATCCAGATGCGCCGGAACACCGTGGCGATCTGCCGGCCCATGCGCCCGGTATTGTATTCCTGGCCATAGTGAGCGGCGATGCGGCGCACCTCGCGGGCCATTTCCGCGTAACGACGGGCCGGGATGTCCGGGTACAGGTGGTGCTCGATCTGGTGGCTGAGGTTGCCGGTGAGGATGTGAAACAGCGGGCCGCCTTCCAGATTGCTGGAGCCGCGCAGCTGTCGCAGGTACCAGTGGCCACGGCTTTCGTTCTCCAGCACCTCAGCCGGAAACACCGCGGCCTTCTCGGTGAAGTGCCCGCAGAAGATCACCGCGAAGGTCCACAGGTTGCGCAGCAGGTTGGCCACGAGGTTGCCGGCCAGCACGGCCAGAACGTTGGCCCCGACCAGCAGCGCCAACAGCGGGAAGAACAGGTAGTCCTTGGCCCACTGGCGGGCGATCTTGCCGTTCAGCTGGCGCAGCAGCGGCCGCACCTGCTCCTTGCTCGTCCGGCCCTTGAAGTACTTGTCGAGCTTCACGTGCTGCACCGCCACCGCGTACTGGAACAACAGCGCCTGCAGGGTCGCCCACAGCACCTGCCGGCGATAGAACGGCTTCCAGCGCTGCTCGGGGAACAGGCGCAGCAGGCCGTAGCCGATGTCATCGTCCTTGCCGATCACGTTGGTATAGGTGTGGTGCAAGTGGTTGTGGGTGTGCCGCCAGAAATCGGCCGGGCCGGCGATGTCCCACTCGTAGCGCTGGCCATTCAGCTCCGGATCGTTCATCCAGTCGTACTGGCCATGCATCACATTGTGGCCCAGCTCCATGTTTTCCAGGATCTTGCCCAGGCCCAGCAGCAGGGTGCCGAGCAGCCAGGAGGGTGGAAACCAGCCGAACATCAGCAGCACGCGGCCGGCGGTACAGCAGAGGCGCACGGCGCCACGGACACGGCGGATATAGCGGGCATCGGCTTCGCCCAGGTTGGCCAGGGTGCGCTCACGCAGGGCGTCGAGCTCGGCGCCGAACGCATCCAGTTCGGCGGGGGTCAGTTCACGGTCGGTACGCATGGGTGTCTCGAACAAAGGAAGGGGAGCAGGCATCACAGGTCGATACGCACATCGCCCAGCGGAGCGCTGACGCAGATGCGGATCGGCTGGCCGGGCTCACTGATTTCCAGGCCGCTGCGCAGATCGCGCACCCGGCCTTCCAGCAACTGGCAGGTGCATTCGGTGCAGACGCCCTGGCGGCAACCGTGCCTCGGCTTGAGGCCCAGGGCTTCGGCCTGCTCCAGAATCGGGCGCTGATCATCGCCTTCGGCCTCTACGGCGGAACGGGCGAAATTCAGGCGTAGCGCCTGACCGTTGCCGCGCGCCTGGGTCGGCGGCGGGCTGAAGGCTTCCCACTGGGCGCTTCCGGCACGCGGCTCGGCCTGCCACAGCGCCAGCGTTTCCTGCACGAAACCGTGCGGACCGCAGGCCAGCATTGAATGGGCCGGCAACTCGCGCAGGTGCTCGGCGCACAGGCGGCCCTGCAGTTCGCCCTCGCCCGCCGGCTCGCCGGTGATCAGCCACTGCACACGCAGATTGGAGTGGTGCGCCATCAGCGCCTGCAGCTCGGGCACAAAAGCGCGCTGTTCTCGCGTGCGCACCGAATGCAGCAGCCAGATGGGCTGCTTCCAGCCATTGGTCAAGGCGTCGCGCAGCAGCCCGTACAGGGCGGTGATGCCGCTGCCGGCAGCGAGCAGCAGCACGCCGGACTCGGCATCCCGTGGCCAGTGCAGCTCACCACTCGCGGTGCCCAGTTCCAGCACATCGCCGGGCAGCACGCTGTCGATCAGCGTCTCGGCAAAGCGGCCGCCGGGCTGGCGCTTGATGGCCAGCTCCAGCATGCGCCCGCGCACCGCGGTCAGGCTGTAGCAGCGGGCCAGACGCACGCCATTGCGCTCGCCATACACCAGCACCGCCTGTCCGGGCTGGGCGCCGGTCCAGTTGCGGTTGGCCTTCAGGCGCACGGCCAGCATGTTGGCGGCCACCCAGCGCAGGGAGTAGACGCGGGCGAAGGTGCGATTGAGTCGCCAGTCGGCACGCAGGGCACCGAGCCAGGCGTCGACCCCGGATTCACGCAGCCAGCCATGAGCGACCAGCAGGCGCAGCCAGCCGATGGGAAAGGAAACGAAAGAAAGCATGCAAAATCCGGTGAGTGAACAAGCGCGCACAAACTGCCAGAGGCACCGGCTTGAGTCAACGACCGTTCACTGGAAATCCACCGTCAGGCAAAGCTGATTGAAATCAAAGTAATGGCACCGCTCGTGCAGGAAGATGCCGCGTGCCATGGAATTGGCACCCGCAGTCAGCCCGTCAACCCCATCCGCCTGACGGGCTGGCTGCATCTTTTGCGCAAAAAACCGGCAACTCCGGCCAGCCCGCACACCGCGCCGCCCACCCCTACTTTTCCGACCGCTACCCACAGACTTATCCACAGCTTCTGGGGAAAAGCGCCGCGTCGTCCTGCCTGCGACAAATTGCGCCAAGCATTTGTTAAACGGGCATTTTTTGCGCTGCACAAAAAGCGCGCAAGCCGCGCAAAGCCCCGCCAGGCGTGACTTCACGCACGATTCCCAACGGTTATGCACAGGAACGCCCACAGAAACGCTGGATAACTGTTGGCGGTTCCGGCGCAACAGTCCCGCCTGATTCAATCCACAAGCGTCACGCTGCCCTTCATTACGGCGGCGTGCCCCGGGAACGAGCAGAAAAACATGTACTGCTGATCGGCCTGCAGTTGCGCCACGTCGAAGGTCACCGAGGTGTTCTCGCCGCCGCCGATTAGCGTGGTATGGGCGAGGATGCGCGCGTCATCAGGCTTGAGATAGTCGTTCTCCAGCCCGGCGGCGGCGCCTTCGTTGGCCACCGGCGTCATGTCGGCCTGGGTGGTCAGCACCCAGTTATGCCCCATGACGTTTTTGGGCAACTGCCCGGAGTGCGTGAGATTGACCGTGAACTGCTGGCAGCTTTTGCCGATTTCGATGGCATTGGTGCTGTAGCTCATTTGATCGGTGGAATCGATGTCCACGCTGCATTCGGCGGCCCACAGGGGCGCGACGGGCAGCGACAGCAGGGTGACAACGGCGAGTCGACGAAGCATGGTGGTTCTCCGCATCCGGGTGGCTGAGGCGGTAGACGCGCGCATGCGGTTGGGGTTCCGCCGCCACGACAAGGCATGCAGGGTCAACTCACCAGCCGTCTGGGCACAGCAGCGGGCAGTAGCCTGTCCGCAACCTTTCCCCTCGGCGTGGGTCTTATCGGCACGACGGCCATCCGGTCGCCGCTTTCGCTTCGTGTGCCGCATGCCCCGCTGGATCGATACCCTGCAACCGCTGATCGAGCGGGCCACCGTCTTTCTCAAACGCTATCCCGGACTGGTTGCGCTGTTCGGCTTCGTCTCCGGCCTGGCCAGTTTTTTTCTGGTCGATCGCCAGGCCGGGCTGGCCAAGGTGATCGCCGCGGTGATGCTGGTCAGCTGGATCTGGCTGGCCCTGGGCCACAGCCTGCATCGCTGGCTGGAGCGACGCTTCGGCTTGCGCCTGCCGCCGCCACTGCTGCAATACGCGACGCAGATGATTCATCAGGAGAGCCTGTTCTTCATCCTGCCGTTCTTCATCATCACCACCAGCTGGAACACCGGCCAGGCGCTGTTCACCGGCGTGCTGGGCGGCGCGGCGCTGGTGTCGATCCTGGACCCGATCTACTACCGCGGCCTGGCGCCGCGCCGCTGGCTGTACCTGGCGTTTCACAGCCTGACGCTGTTCGCCGTGCTGCTCACCGCGCTGCCGATCATCCTGCAACTGGACACCGCCCAGAGTTACCGCTGGGCGCTGGGCATCGCCCTGCTGCTGGCGCTGCCCAGCCTGGCGGCGCTGACCAGCCAGGGCTGGCGGCGCTGGCTGCTGGCGCCGCTATTGCTGGTGGCGCTGGCCGGCGCGGGCTGGCTGGCGCGCCTGTGGGTGCCGCCGGCGACCCTGTGGCTGAACCAGGTCGCCATTGCCCATGAAGTGCGCGAGCGGGCGCCGGCCGAGCGGCTACAGCGGGTCAGCCTGGAGCGACTGAACGCCGAGGGGCTGTACGCCTACACGGCCATCAACGCCCCGCGCGGACTGTCGGAGCGCATTCAGCATGTCTGGCGCCTGAACGGCCAGGAGGTGGACCGCATCACCCTGTCGATCCAGGGCGGCCGCGAAGACGGCTACCGGGCCTGGACCCACAAGCGCAACTTCCCCGCCGACCCGCGCGGCAAATGGCAGGTGCAGGTGCTCACCGAGGCCGGGCAACTGATCGGGATGTTGCGCTTCGAGGTGGAGTGACGGGAGAATTTGTAGGGCCGGCTTTATGCCG
>DATJDB010000107.1:0-2681 GCA_035497635.1 Pseudomonas sp.
ACCCACCAACAGGCGGGCCGCCTCGCGCATGCGCGCCACATCCAGCGGGCGATGGTTCCAGGTGACCTCCTCGGCCATATGGGCGGGACGCACCGGATCGTTGTAGATCACATAACGGTAACGGCGCGCACAGGCCTTGAAGCGGGCATGGAAGTCGGCCGGCATGACCTTCGCCCAGCAGACACTGATGTCACCGGGCAGATTGGCGTTGGCACCCATTACCCAGGCGATCAGCGGCCGCTCGACACGCGTATCGAAATGCACCACCTGACCACTGGCGTGCACGGAAGCATCGGTGCGCCCGGCGCACTCGAGGGTGATCGGCTCTGCAGCCACCTCACTCAATGCACGCTCCAGCGTCTCCTGGACGGAGCGCACACCTTCACGCTGGCGCTGCCAGCCGCGATAACGCGACCCCTTGTACTCCACCCCCAGGGCGATCCTGTAAACGCCAGCGGCAGCCACTTCGGCTGCCGCTGGTGATACTGCTACAACTGCTTGTGTCATCTATCAGCTCAGGCGGGCCATCAGCTCTCGCGCTTCATTCTTCTGACTGTCGTCACCTTCGCCCAGCACCTCATCGAGGATGTCGCGGGCTCCCTCACTGTCGCCCATGTCGATGTAGGCACGGGCCAGGTCGAGCTTGGTGGCGGTTTCGTTGGTGCCGGAAAGGAAGTCGAAATCTTCGTCATCTTCCAGCGGCCCCAGGTCCGTGATGTCGAACGGTGGCGGTTCGACAGCGGGCATTTCCAGTTCGTCGGTGAGTGTATCCAGCTGGGCATTCACCCGCTCCAGCTCGGCCTCGAAATCATCCTGCGCGGACGGTTCCGGCTCATCGCCGGAGAGCAGTTGTTCGGCCTCGGCCAGGGAAAGATCGAAATCCTCCGGTAGCATCGACAGCTCGGCTTCTCGCCTGGGCGCCTCGACAGCCTGGGCTGACAGGTCGAGCTCGGGCAGATCGTCCTCATTCTCGACGGCTTCGCTGTCGAAGGATTCCAGCGACTCGAACGGATCGTCTAGGGTGAAGTCCAGATCGGACAGTGCTTCGGCTTGCGCCTCGACCGGCTTGTCCATGGGCACGCTAGCCGGCGCCGCCGGCTCGGCAGCCGCCAGGTCGCCCAGGCTCGGCTCGCCGTCCAGTTGCAGATCGAAGTCCAGCGCGTCGAAATCCGACAGCGGCCTGTCGAAATCATCCTGAGCAACCGGCGCGACCAGCGGCGCAGAGACTTGCAGCTCGTCATCGAAGCTCGGTTCATCGAGGCTCGGCAGAAGCTCATCGTGCGAATCTGCCCCGCCGGCCAGCACGGCCGCCCCGGCAGTCGCGCCCATCGCCAGCGCTCCGGCCGCAACCGGGGACGCAACCGACGCCTGGGCGATGTCCGGATAACGGCTCTTGAGCTGGCTGATCTCGCTGTCGGCACCGCCGACTTCGCGCAGTTCGGCTTCCTGCTGCTGGAAGCCGGCACGGTCACCCTGCTCGGCGAACACTTCCATCAATTTCAGGCGCAGATCGCGACGCTCGGGCTGTTCGTCCAGGGTATTGAGCAGCAGTTCGGCGGCCTGATTGAAACGGCCGTAGGCGATGTAGATATTGGCTTCACCCAGCACATCCATCGCTTCATCCGCCTTGGCGGACGACTTGCCGTTGCGGGAAACCCCACCGAGGTCATCGAAGCTGCTGCTGGGCAGCGCCAGCTCTTCACTAAAGGCCTGATCCTCGTCACCGAGGCCGAGACCTTCCTGCAATTCGGCTTCCTTGAGCGCGTTACGACGGGACAACGCCATCAAGGCCAGCAGCAGCGCCAGCAGGCTGCCGCCGCCAATGGCGCCGAGCAGAAGCGGATCGGCCAGCAGGCGATCGATATAGTTCTGCAGGCCCGACTGGTTCGCCGGCGGCTGTGCCGGGTCGACCACAGGCACGACATCCTGACGCACTTCAGCCGGCGCAAGGGCCGGCTGTTCGATGACTTCCTGTAGCGACGCCGCAGAGGCGTCTGGCGCAGCATCATCACTGCGCACTTCCTCCGGCGCGGGCTGTTCCGACGCCGCCGGGCTCTGCTCGGATGCGGCTGGCGTCTGTTCGGCGGCGGTCGGCGGCTCTTGCTGCGCAGCCTGTTCCTCTTCCGCCAGGCGGGCCTGCAACCGGGCCAGCTGGCTGTCTTTCAGTTCGATCAGGCGCTGCAGCTTGTCCAGTTGACTCTCCAGGTCACCCATGCGGCCTTCGAGTTCCGCACTGGCACGCTTGGAGGTATCCAGATTCTCCTGGGCCATCGCCAGCTTGTCGGCCAGAGCGACGCCGTCGGCGCTGCCTGTGTCCTGACCCTCGGCCGAACGACCCTCGCTGCCGGCGACCAGGCGCAGGCTGTCGCCGAGTTCCACCTGCGCGGGCGCGGCACCGGCTGCACTGCGCCGGGTGGCGTCCAACTGACGTTCACCGGCAACCTGGCTGCGCGCCTGCCGCCAGGCCTGCCAGGAGGCGTTCTGCTCGGCAACCCTGGCGATGGCTTCACGACGCGTGCGGGCGGCGATCTGCTGCTCATCGGGCAGGCGCAGCACCTGGCCGGTCTTGAGCAGGTTGATGTTGTCGTTGATGAAGGCGCTGGGGTTCAAATCCTGGATTGCCAGCATGGTCTGCTGGACCGTGGCGTTACCACGCTGATGACGCGCGGCGATTTCCCACA
>DATJDB010000108.1:0-4020 GCA_035497635.1 Pseudomonas sp.
GCCAGAGTGACCGGCGACTTGGCGCTTTCGTACTCCGGCGCGGAGAGCACCTCGGAGAAGTGCACGATCTGCCGGTCTTCGTTGGGAATCTCGATGCCCACGGTGGTCTTGCCGGGGATGACTTCCACCACGCGCACGCTGATGATCGCCAGGGAGCGCGCCAGGTCCTTGGCCAGGTTGGAAATGCGGCTGACCTTGATGCCGGGCGCCGGCTGGATCTCGAAACGGGTGATCACCGGGCCGGGGTAGACGTTCTCGACCGTCACCTCTACACCGAACTCCTTGAGCTTGAGCTCCAGCAGCCGCGACATGGCTTGCAGCGCTTCTTCCGAATAGCCGCTGGCCTTCTTTTCCACCGCATCGAGGATGGACAGCGGCGGCAGGGTGCCTTCCAGCGCATTGGCGGGAACCGCGGCGGGTTTGAGCTTGGGTGTCGCGAAAACCGGATCGTCCAGGCTCGGCGGCGGCGGCAGTTCGCTGATGACCGGCATCTTGCGCGGAGGCTGCTCGACCGCCGGCTGTGCCGCGCGGGGCTGAGTCGTCGGCACTGGCTTCTTCTCGCGAGTCAGCAGGCGCTGGCGCGCACGCTTGAGCTCCTCGGCATCCTCCAGCAATGGCGGCTCAACGACTTCGCCCAGCACCGGCTCCTCGATTCGACGTGACACCACCGGCTGGGCGGCGCGCGTGGCCTGGCGCGTCGCCCACCAGTTGGCGATGGCGCTCTGGATCAGCTCGCCCAGATCCATGACGATCTTGCCCAAGAGGTCCATGACCCGGAACCAGGACAGGTCGGTGAACACCGTCAGGCCGAACAGGAACAGCGCCAGAAACATCAGGGTGCTGCCCTGCACGTTCAGGGTTTGCTCGGCCAGGTATCCGAGACTTTCCCCCAGGGCGCCGCCTGCGGAGGCCGGCAGCCAGGCCGCCGGCTCGAAATGCAGATGCGCCAGCGCCGCCCCGGACAGCACCAGGAAGACCAGACCGATGGCGCGCCAGGAAATCAGCCAGCCACTGATATGCCAGGACGCATGGCGCAGCTGGAACATGCGCCAGCACTTGAGCGCCAGCAGCACGGGAAACAGATAGGCGAAATAACCCACACCCCAAAACAGTAGGTCAGCAAACCAGGCGCCGGCCCGTCCAGCGGCGTTTTGCACTTGATCGACACGCCCGCTGCGGAACAGACCCGGATCAGTGCGTTCGTACGTCAGCAGGGCCATGATCAGGTAGAGGCAGAGCGCACCCATCGCAATCAGGGCGCCCTCCTTCAGGCGCACCGGCAACTGCCGGCGCCATTCGGGAGTCTCAACACTGCTGGTGGAAGTTTTCTTCAAAACGCATTTCCTGCATCTGGGGCGGGCGTGGATCAAGTCGCATTCTACGGCTTTGCAAGCCTGTCGCCACGCAAGCTATCGCCATGATCGAGCGGAGCGCGTTCCCGCGTTCGCAACCTTCGGTGTAGGATTACCGGCAGTTTTTTCGAGCCGGCCTGAATTGGACCACGCACTCTTTATCGAACAAAGGCTTATGAGGTTTTTTTATGAATGAAGTCAAGCATTCGCGGCTGATCATTCTGGGCTCCGGCCCAGCCGGCTACACCGCTGCCGTGTATGCCGCGCGCGCCAACCTCAAGCCACTGGTCATCACCGGCATACAGCCTGGCGGCCAGCTGACCACCACCACGGAGGTGGACAACTGGCCGGGCGATGTCGAAGGCCTGACCGGTCCCGCGCTGATGGAACGCATGCAGATGCATGCCGAGCGCTTCGACACCGAGATCGTCTACGACCACATCCACACCGCCGAGTTGCAGCAGCGCCCCTTTATTCTCCAGGGTGACAGCGGCACGTACAGCTGCGATGCGCTGATCATCGCCACCGGCGCCTCGGCCCAATACCTGGGTCTGCCTTCCGAGGAGACGTTCTCCGGCAAGGGCGTATCCGCCTGCGCCACCTGCGACGGTTTCTTCTACCGCAATCAGGTGGTAGCTGTGGTCGGTGGCGGCAACACCGCCGTGGAAGAAGCGCTGTACCTGGCCAACATCGCCAAGGAAGTGCATCTGATCCACCGTCGCGACAAGCTGCGCTCGGAGAAGATCCTGCAGGACAAGCTGCTGGACCGTGCCGCCAATGGCAACGTGCGCCTGCACTGGAACCACACCCTGGAAGAAGTGCTGGGTGACAACAGCGGTGTAACCGGCGTGCGCCTGCAGGACACTCAGAGTGGCGTCGAAAAAACCCTGGAGCTGGCAGGCGTGTTCATCGCCATTGGCCACAAGCCGAACACCGAACTGTTCACCGGCCAACTGACCATGCGCGACGGCTACGTAATCATCAATGGCGGCGGCGAGGGCAACGCGACAGCAACCAGTATTCCCGGCGTGTTCGCCGCCGGCGACGTGGCCGACCACGTCTATCGTCAGGCGATCACCTCGGCGGGCGCTGGCTGCATGGCAGCGCTGGACGCCGAAAAATACCTCGACAGTCTCTGATTGCCTCGGGCGACCTGCGGGTCGCCCCTGTTGCCCATGCTTACCTGGCTGGATCGAGACACTCTCGACTTCCCTCCCCTTGAACAGGCGTTACGAGAACCTAACGGACTTCTCGCAGCGGGCGGCGACCTGCGCCCCGAACGCCTGATCCAGGCATACCGGCACGGTTGCTTTCCCTGGTTTCAGGACGGCCAGCCACCGCTCTGGTGGTCACCCGATCCTCGCACCGTGCTCTTTCCAGAAGAGCTGCATGTTTCGCGCAGCCTGGCCAAATCCCTGCGCCAGCAGGCGTTCCGGGTGACGTTCGACCAGGCTTTCGCAGAAGTGATCGACGCCTGTTCAGGACCGCGGCGCAATTCCGACGGCACCTGGATAACCCTGCCCATGCAGCAGGCTTACCGGCAATTGCACGAACTCGGCATCGCCCATTCGGTCGAAGTTTGGCAGGAAGATCATCTCGTTGGCGGCCTGTACGGCCTGGCGATGGGACAGCTGTTCTTCGGTGAATCGATGTTCAGCCGAACCAGCAACGCCTCCAAGATTGGCTTCGTCACTCTAGTGCAACATCTGCGGGACTGGGGCTTTGTACTCATCGACTGTCAGATGCCGACTCGTCATCTGGAGAGTCTTGGCGCTCGCGCCATTTCACGAGCCGAATTCGCCACTTTTCTGCAGCGCCATCTGGATCGGCCCAGCTCGGCCAACTGGCTCGCCTAGGCGTTCCGGATCGACTGACTTAAACTCCTCCTCAGTTGAATGAGGTAAGCGATCAATGACCGAGCTGGCTCGCCTGAAGTTCTATGCAACCCAGCCCCATCCATGCAGCTACCTACCGGGAGAGCAGGCCACAACGCTGTTCCTTGATCCCAGCCAGCCCATGGATGCGCACATGTATGCCGAGCTTTCGGAGATGGGCTTTCGGCGTAGCGGCGATCATCTCTATCGTCCCCATTGCCAGCATTGCAACGCCTGTGTTCCAGCTCGCATCTCTGCCACCCGCTTCACACCCAACCGCCAGCAGCGCCGAATATTCAAGCGCAACGCCGACCTGGAAATCACTTCAACACGGCCGCATTTCAGCGAAGAGCTTTACAGTCTGTATGCCCGCTATATCGAGCAGCGGCACGCCGATGGCGATATGTATCCGCCCAGCCGGGAGCAATTCCAGACGTTCCTGGTGCGCAACCTGTCCTTTGCACGATTTTTCGAGTTCCGCAAGGACGGCTACCTGCTGGCTGTGGCCGTTACCGATGTGCTGCCCAACGGGCTTTCCGCGGTCTACACCTTCTACGCGCCCGAAGAGGAGCACCGCAGCCTGGGTCGCTACGCCATCCTCTGGCAGATAAACGAGGCCGCACGCCTGGGGCTTTCCGATGTCTATCTGGGCTACTGGATCAAGAACTGCCGGAAGATGAATTACAAAACCGAGTACCGGCCCATCGAGCTGCTGATCAACCAGCGCTGGGTGAGCCTGACTTGAGGCTTGGCGTAGCGGAGCATTTTCGGGCACAATGCACGCCGCTTTTGCC
>DATJDB010000109.1:0-4194 GCA_035497635.1 Pseudomonas sp.
TGCCCAGGGCCTCAGCCTGCGCAGGATTGCCAGCCTGATCGACCGCTCCCCCTCGACCATCAGCCGTGAGTTGCGCCGCAACCGGGATGCCTGTGGTCAGCACTCGGCCCGCATGGCCCAGCAGCGAATGCAGGCTCGTCGCCAGGTCTGTCGGCCGACGCGCAAGCTGTTGCCCGGAACTGAGCGCTTCGACCTGGTGATTTATATGCTGCGAGAGCGTTTGTCCCCCGAGCAGATTGCCGGCAAGCTGCGCCACATGAAGATACCCAGTCTGCGTGATGCCTACGTCTGTCGCGAGACGATCTATAACGCGATCTATGCCCTGCCAGTCGGTGAGCTGCGCAAGGAATTGATCATCTGCCTGCGCCAGGGCAAGACGACGCGCCGACCGCGCTCGGGGGGAGTGGATCGGCGCGGCCAGATTCCCGACATGGTCAGCATCCATGTGCGCCCGCCGGAGATCGAAGACCGCCTGATGCCGGGCCATTGGGAAGGCGATCTGATCAAGGGCAAGGCCAACGCCTCGTCGGTGGGCACCCTGGTTGAGCGCACCAGTGGCTATCTGATGCTGGTGAAAATGAACGATGCGACGGCCACCTCGGCGATGGAAGGCTTCAGCGCGGCGCTCAATGGCCTGCCCCTGGCGATGCGCAAGAGCATGACCTACGACCAGGGCCGGGAGATGGCGCGGCACGCCGAAATCACTCAGAAGACGGGGGTGGCGATCTACTTCTGCGACCCGCACAGCCCTGGCAGCGCGGCAGCAACGAGAACATCAATGGCCTGATCCGCCAGTACTTGCCCAAGGGCACGGACCTGTCGGTACACAGCCAGGAGGAATTGGATGCCATAGCCCTGCAACTGAACATGCGTCCGCGCAAACGGTTCGATTTCAAGTGCCCGATCGAAGTCATGAGCGAGGTAATGCAGGAAGCTATCGCTATGCGGCATGATGCTCCGGCTTCAATTCAATAACCGTGTTGCACTCAGCTCCTGCATCCGCCTTCGCTACTGTATCTGGAATACTTGCCTTCCAGATCACTGATGGGCAGCGTTCGCTTGAAATCTTGAACGACGTATCCGACGACATTTATCTATGGACGCTATTTGAGCCCACCGGCAAAGGCGGCCCCGAATCCATTGACCGGATGTCGAACCTCTTCGACGCACATGTTGCCAGCATCACGGAAAGCAAACTCGCCCGTGAGCAGCGTCACTGAGAACCCGCTCTGAGAAATCCTGGTCGCACACCGCTTCGAGGCCTACCTGGCAGGAAAATTGCGCAACGATAGCACCGCGCAATTCGTCGCCCCGTACCTACACCCCTTCCGTAACCGGTCACCGACCGGTTGCACCATGCCTCGGCAAATCCAGCGAAATCATCGCTGCCGCCAGCACGAAGCCGCTGGAAATCCACAGGCAGGCTTCCAGCCCGTAGGCCTGGAACACCCAGCCCGAGAGCAGCGTGCCGATCAGCCGGCCCAGCGCGTTGGACATGTAGTAGAAGCCCACGTCCAGCGACACGCCGTCCTCCTTGGCGTAGCTGACGATCAGGTAGCTGTGCAGCGAGGAGTTGATGGCGAACAGTGCGCCGAACAGCAGCAGGCCGCCGATCAGCACCGCCTGCGCCGGCAGCGCGCTGTACAGGCCGAGGGCGATGGCGGCCGGCAGGCCGGCCAGCAACAGCGCCCAGACGAAGGCGGCGCGACCATCCGGAACCCGGCCGCTGCGCTTGCCGGTGAAGTGCGGGGCGACGGATTGCACGATGCCGTAGCCGATCACCCAGCTGGCCAGGAAGCCGCCGACCTGCCAGAAGTCCCAGCCCAGGCTGCTGGCCAGAAACACCGGCAGGGCCACCACGAACCACACGTCGCGGGCGCCGAACAGGAACAGCCGCGCGGCGGAAAGAATGTTAATCGCCCGGCTCTTGGACAGCAGGTCGCGGAACTTGGGTTTGCTCTTCGCCTTGCCGAGGTCCTTCTTCAGCAGCACCAGGCTGGCCAGCCAGACCAGCGCCAGCACCGCGGCCATGGCCAGCACCGCGCCGCCGAAGCCGAGCAGCGTCAGCAGCAGGCCGCCGAGGAAGAAGCCGATACCCTTGAGGGCGTTCTTCGAGCCGGTGAGCACCGCCACCCACTGGTACAGGGTGCCCTGCCGGCTGTCCGGGACCAGCAGCTTGATGGAGCTCTTGGCGCTCATCTTGTTGAGGTCCTTGGCGATGCCGGACAGCGCCTGCGCCGCCATCACCCAGGGCACGCTGAGCATGGCGGCCGGCACGGTGAGCATCAAGAGCGCCGCGACCTGCATACCCAGACCGATGTTCATGGTGCGGTTCAGCCCCAGGCGCGCGCCCAGCCAGCCGCCGACCAGGTTGGTGACCACGCCGAAGATCTCGTAGAACAGGAACAGCGCGGCGATCTGCAGCGGGCTGTAGCCCAGGCCGTGGAAATGCAGCACCACCAGCATGCGCAGCGCGCCGTCGGTGAGGGTGAAGGCCCAATAATTGCCGGTGACGACCAGATACTGGCGGATCTCGGGGGAAAGGCGGGTCAGGGCGTGCATGGAAGAGCCTGGGACAAGGAATCGTAGGGTGGGGTTAGCCGTACAGCGGCGTAACCCATCAGGGATGCTGCTGGCGCGGCCTCGCGGCCGATGGGTGGGTGACGGCCTGCGACCTGACCCACCTGTGCAAACTGTAAGGCCGGCTTTACGCCGGCCAGCGAAAGTGCGGCCGGCGCACCGACGGCAATCCCATCGCCGACGGCCGGGATAAACCCGGCCCCACAGGGTCGGGCGATTCCGTCCCACCGCTCAATCGGCCAGGCTCACCAACCGGGCCAGTTCCACGGTGCGGTTGGCATAGGCCCATTCGTTGTCGTACCAGGCGTAAATCTTCACCTGGGTGCCGTTGATTACCAGGGTCGACAGCGCGTCGATGATCGACGAGCGCGGGTCGGTGCGGTAGTCGATGGACACCAGCGGCCGCTCCTCATAGCCGAGGATGCCCTTCAGCTCGCCGTCGGCGGCGGTCTTGAGCAGCTGGTTCACCTCTTCAACCGTGGTGGCACGCTCCACCTCGAACACGCAGTCGGTCAGCGAGGCGTTGGCCAGTGGCACGCGCACCGCATGGCCGTTCAGCTTGCCGCGCAGCTCGGGAAAGATCTCGGCGATGGCGGTGGCCGAGCCGGTGCTGGTCGGAATCAGGCTCATCAAGGAGGCACGGGCGCGGCGCAGATCCGTGTGTGGCTGATCGAGCAGGCTCTGGGTGTTGGTCAGGTCATGGATGGTGGTGATCGAGCCGTGACGAATGCCCAGGTGCTCGTGGATCACCTTGACCACCGGCGCCAGGCAATTGGTGGTGCAGGAGGCGGCGGTGACAATGCGGTGCTGCGCCGGATCGAACAGCTGGTCGTTCACCCCCAGCACCACGTTGAGCGCGCCCGCTTCCTTGACCGGCGCGCTGACCACCACGCGCTTGACGCCCTGGTCCAGGTAGCCCTGCAGCACGGCGACGGTCTTCATCTTGCCGCTGGCCTCGATGACCAGATCGCAGTCCGACCAGTCGGTGTCGGCGATGGCCTTGTTGTGGGTGAACGCGATGCGCCGGCCCTCAATGACGATGCTGTCGCCGTCGCTGCCCGCCTCGTACTGCCAGCGGCCGTGCACCGAGTCGAAGTTCAGCAGATGGGCGTGGGTCGCTGCGTCGGCGGCCGGGTCGTTGATGCGCACGAACTGCAGTTCCGGCCAGCCCCAGGCGGCGCGCAGCGCCAGCCGACCGATACGGCCAAAACCGTTGATGCCTACTTTGATGGTCATGGGTGTGCTCTCCGGGAAATTAGTGTCTGGGCGCCAGCATGATGATCGCCATGCCGGCGAGGGCCACGGCCGAACCGAGCAGATCCCAGCCGGAAGGGCGGATGCCATCCACCCACCACAGCCAGAATACCGCCACCGCGATGTACACCCCGCCGTAGGCGGCGTACACACGTCCGGCGGCGGTCGGGTGCAGGGACAGCAGCCAGGCAAACAGCGCCAGCGAGGCCGCCGCCGGCACCAGCAGCCAGGCGCTCTTGCCCTGCTTGAGCCACAGGTAGGGCAGGTAGCAACCCACGATTTCCGCCACGGCCGTGGCGATGAACAAGGCAAGGGTTTTCAGCATGTGAGGCCTGTGGTTCGAGGTTTGGTTCGATCAGG
>DATJDB010000110.1:0-14272 GCA_035497635.1 Pseudomonas sp.
TGGCCGGCGTGCTGACCCTGGGCATTCCGCTGCAGCTGTGGCAGGAAGGGCTCGATAATGGCCAGGCGCTGGCCTGGGCGCTGACCTGCGCGGCGCTGGCCATGGCGCTGGCGCGCTCAGCAAATCCAGGAAGACGGGCAGGAACCTGAGCGACTTCAGTCGCGATGCTTTTGATTTGGAAACTTCAGGGAAAACCCATCGCGACTGAAGCCGCTCACAACAAATGCGCATACCCTGCGCGGCCTTCCTCTTTAACGGAGCCCCCGCATGACCCCACGGCGCGCCCTGCTCGGGCTGCACATCGGTGCCCTGGCGTTCGGCCTGACCGGCGTGCTCGGCAAGCTGGCGCTGGCCGCGCCGCTGGTGATCGTGTTCGGGCGCGCGCTGTTCGCCGTGCTCAGCCTGCTGCCGCTGGCCTGGCGGCACCGACGCCCCGGCTGGCGCCAACGGGTGCTGCTGGCCGGCGGCGGGCTGCTGCTCGGCGCCCACTGGCTGACCTTCTTCCACGCGGTGAAGCTGTCCGGCGTGGCCGTGGCGACCCTGGGCTTCGCCAGCTTTCCGGCCTTCACCGTGCTGCTGGAGGGGCTGCTGTTCCGCGAGCGCATTCGCAGCCTCGAATGGCTGACGCTGCTGCTGGTCAGCACCGGGCTGCTGCTGGTCACACCGCAATTCGAATTGGCCAGCGCCCAGACCACCGGGTTGCTCTGGGCCGTGCTGTCCGGTCTGCTGTTTGCGCTGCTCTCGGTGGCCAACCGCGCCTCGGTGAAGGGCATCCATCCGTTCCAGGCGGCGCTGTGGCAGAACCTGACCATCGCCCTGTGCCTGCTGCCGCTGGCCTGGAGCGCGTTGCCGCAGGTGAGACCGCTGGACTGGCTATGGCTGGGCCTGCTGGGCGTGTTCTGTACGGCCATCGCCCACAGCCTGTTCGTGGCCAGTCTGAGTGTGCTGAAGGCACGCAACGCCGCGCTGATCTTCGCGCTGGAACCTGTCTATGGCATTGCCGTGGCCTGGTGGCTGTTCGATGAACAGCCTACGGTGCGAATGGCGACGGGTGGGGCGCTGATTCTGCTGGCGATCGCGCTGGCGGCGCGGCAGAAGCATTAGACCCTGGAGGACGGCGCACCTTTGGGGTCGGCTGACGCCGACCTTGGCCGGGGTAAACCCGGCCCTACAACCGGCGCACCTTTGGGGTCGGCTGACGCCGGCCTTGGCCGGGGTAAACCCGGCCCTACAACCGGTGCACCTTTGGGGTCGGCTGACGCCGACCTTGGCCGGGGTAAACCCGGCCCTACAAGCAACGTCGCGCCCTGTAGGGCCGGCTTTACGCCGGCCGACGGGGCATCGGCCATGCGCCAGAGATGCAAGGTAGACACACGCTTTGTTAGTCCAGGCTGACCGCTTTACACGTCACGGCGCCAGGCGCTCGCGCAGCCAGGCGTCGCCAACACGGCGGTAATTCAATCGGTCGTGCAGGCGGCTCGGCCGGCCCTGCCAGAACTCGATGCGTTCGGGCAGCAGGCGATAGCCACCCCAGTGTTCCGGGCAATGCGGTTCCTGCTCGCGGAAGCGTTCCTCGGTGTCGCGCAACAGCTGTTCCAGCTCATGACGGCCTTCGATTACCCGGCTCTGCGGCGAGGCCCAGGCGCCGAGACGGCTGCCCAGCGGACGCACCCGGTAATAGGCGTCGGATTCGGCGACGCTGACCCGCTCGATGCGCCCTTCGATACGTACCTGGCGCTCCAGGCTCGGCCAGAAGAAGGTCATGGCCGCGAAGGGCCTGGCCTTGAGCTGCTCGCCCTTGGCGCTGTCGTAATTGGAGAAGAAAGTGAAGCCTTGTTCGTCGAGGCCCTTGAGCAGCAGCACCCGGCAATGCGGGCGGCCGTCGGCATCCACGGTGGCCAGGGTCATGGCGTTGGGCTCGACGGGCAGGTGCTCGGTTTCCACGGCCTGGCTGAACCAGGTGTGGAACAGCGCCAGCGGTTCGGCTGGCGCCTGTTCTTCGGTGAGACCGTCGCGAACGTATTCGCGACGCATATCGGCAAGGCTGGGGGACATGATCGTCTCCGAAAGGAAGGGACGGGAACGGCCCCCAGCTTAACCGAGCAGCCCCTTACTTGGCTGCCAGCTTGGTGGCGGTGGCGCGATAGTCGGCCGCCACGGCGGTCAGGGCCTTCTGCTGGGTGACGAGGATTTCCACACGGCGGTTGCTGGCACGACCGTCAGCGCTGTCGTTGCTGGCCACCGGCTGAACACCGCCCAGGCCGAGCGCCTGCAGGCGATCATGCTTGAGACCGCTGAGGCGGAAGATCGAGGCCACGGCGCGGGCGCGGGATTGGCTCAGCTTGGCGGCCGCCTGGTTGTTCAGGGTGTTGTCCAGGTGACCGAGAATCAGCACGCCGGCTTCGGCATCGCCGCTCACCTGCTTGGCCACGGTGGTGATGGGCTTGAGGCTGGCCGGCAGCAGCATGTCCGGGCGGTCGGCGTTGAAGGTGGTGTCGGCCGGGGCCGTCACTACCAGTGCGTTATCGATACGGCTGAGGGTGAAGCTGCTGCCCGCCATGGCGGTGCGCAGAGCGGATTCCTGGCTGTCCAGCCAGGCCTGGGAAACGTCGGGACCGGCTTTGCCGCTGGTGCCAGTGGAGCTGCAGCCGGCCACAGCCATGCACAGCATCAGGGTCGCGGAGTGGATCAGTTTGATAGTCATGGACGGTTGCCCTAAGCACATAAGTTGATAACAGCAGTCGGTTTCAGACCGCCCGTTCATTTGGCAAGTGGCATTTTGCCGTCAGCCGAAAAATACGCAAGATATTGGCGCCAGCCAGCTGACAGACGGTAAGCACTTGAAAGACTGAGTAAATCGCTCACCCGGTCATGCCAGGCAAGCGGCTACCACCCGGGCCAACTGCTGCGCACGAGGGTCCATCAGCACATAAGGTCCTAATGTATTTGTCACGAAACCGAAGCTAAGTTCCCGCTGCGGATCGGCGCAGCCGACGGAGCCGCCGGCGCCCGGATGGCCGAAGGTGCCGGGGCCGAGGCCGTAGGTGGCGTTGGCCACGCCGGGCTGGTCGAGCATGCAGCCCAGCCCGAAGCGCGTGGAGGTCAGCAGCGTGCGATCTTCGCCCCGGCAGTGCTCGCGGGTCAGCTCGGCGAGCAGCTCTGGCTCGAGCAGTCGCCCCTCCAGCAGCCCGGTGTAGAAGCCGGCCAGCGAGCGGGCATTGCCGTGGCCGTTGGCCGCTGGCTGCTGCATGCGCCGCCATTCAGGCCGGTTGGTGCTGGTCAGTACCGACGGCGGATTGGTGAAGGCACGAGTAGTCAGTGATTGCGGATCGCGCAGGATGGCGCGCAGCAGGCGCTGGGCCGCCTCGTCGCCGACCGGGCCCTTGCCCCGGGCGATATGAGCGACGCGATGGAATTCAGCGTCATCCAGGCCGATATGGAAATCCAGACCCAGCGGTTTCGCGGTGCGCGCCACGATGACTTCGCCCGGCCCCCGGCCTTCGACGCGGCGCAGCAGTTCGCCGATCAGCCAGCCGAAGGTGATCGGCGCGTAGCCATGGGCGGTTCCCGGGGTCCACCAGGGTTCCTCGGCGGCCAGCGCCGCGCACATGGCCGGCCAGTCGTACAGCGCCTCGCCCGGCAGGCTGGCACGAATCGCCGGCAGGCCGGCCTGATGGCAGAGCAGTTGGCGCACCGTGATGCCCGCCTTGCCGGCGGCGGCGAATTCCGGCCAGTAGCGAGCCACCGGGGCATCCAGCTCCAGCTTGCCCTCGCCGACCAGTTGCAGGGCGGCGACGGCGGCGAAGGTCTTGGTGCAGGAGAACAGATTGAGCAGGGTGTCCTCCTGCCACATTTCCTGGCCGTCCTTGTCGGCGGGGCCGGCCCACAGGTCCACCACCGTCTCGCCGGCGACCTGCACGCAGAGCGCGGCGCCCCGCTCGCCGGGGTTCTCGAACAGCGCGGCGAACGCCTCGCGGACCGCCTCGAAACGCAGGTCGAAATAGCCTTGAATCTGCACGCGCACTCCCGGGGTGTCGGTTGGAAGGCCGGCATTGTCGGCGCGACGTGGCGCACGCGGCAAGCGTGGAACCTGAGGCCGGCTGGCGGCCGGCCTTTGGCCGGGGTAAACCCGGCCCTACAGTTCTGGTCAGCCCGGGCCTCCGGAGAGCCTGACTTTCCCTGTAGGGCCGGCTTCATGCCGGCCGACGGGGCATCGGTCGGGCACCTGGGGGCCGGGGTAAACCCGGCCCTACAGTTCGGGACAGCCCGGGCCTTCGGGGAGCCTGGCTTTTCCTGTAGGGCCGGCTTTATGCCGGCCGACGGGGCCTCGGTCGTGAACCCGGGGCCGGCTGGCGCCGGCCTTTGGCCGGGGTAAACCCGGCCCTACAGGCTTTTGAGGCCGCGTGGTCAGGGCGCCGGGGCCGGCGGCAGCCAGCGCCGCAGCAGCCGCAGGTTGGCGCGGCGCACCGCGTCGACGAAGCCGTCGAGCGGCACGTCGGTGATGGCCACCAGGCCAACGTGGCCGTTCTCACCGTCCAGCAGGCGGCCGGTCACCGGCTGGTCCAGGTACTGGAACCAGTGCAGGCCGACAATCATCGGCTCCTGCTGGGCGCGTTCGAGAAAGTGCGCATAGGCGGCGCCGCGCGAATTTTCGCCGGGTACTTCCAGCGGTCCCGGCCAGAACGGCCCGCGATCCCGTGAGCCGAACGAGAACTCACTGATCAGCAGCGGCTTGTCCAGTGCGCGCAGGGCGGCAAAATCCTGGCCCTGCTGCGGCGCACGGGTATAGGTGTTGACGCTGAGCACATCGCAGAACTGCGCGCAGGCGGCCAGCACTTCCGGCGTGCGAATGGAAAAGCGTCCACCCAGCAGCAGGTGGTTCGGCGCATGCCAGGCCAGCGCGTCGGCCAGGGTGCGGAAATAGGTGTCGGCGTACAGGCGCAGGAAACGCCGCAGATCCTCCTCGATGGCCGGATGCGCCGGATCAGGCAGCGGCGCCTCGAAGCCGAGATCTTCCATCAGCTCCCAGGCCGGCAGTTCGATGCCCCAGGCCGATGCCAGCCCTTGCTGGTTGCGGTAGCGGTCGCGCAACTGTTTGAGAAAGGCACGCTTGGCCGGCACGTCGGTGGTCTGGCGCAGGGTGTTGTAGGCCAGTGCGTAGCGCGCCTGCGGCGAGTCGCCCGGCGCCGCCCAGGCCAGTTCGTTGTCGGCGAAATAGCCGATCAGCCAGGGATCCTCGCGCCGGCCCCGGGCGGCGATGGCCACCGTGCGTTCGGCGGCCATCGCGAAGCGCGGGTCGAACGGATCCGGCATGGCACCCCACCAGTCATGTCCGGTGGGAATGCTGGCGTAGTCGCCGGCGATGGACAGCGGCAGCACGTAGGGCAGGCGCTGGGTTTCATGCAGCTCGGCGTCGCTCCAGTTGCCCAGGGTGTTGAAACCCCAGGCCTGCAGCCGCGCCAGGGTCTGCTCAGGCCACAGCGCATTCAGGGCCTGGGTGCGCAGCACCAGGCAGGCGGTTTCGTCGCGCTGTTCGGCGTCGGGCAGCGGTTCCTGGCCGGGCTTGCGCACCCGGCAGGGCACGCAGGGTTCGTGGCGTTCGCAGGCCGCCTCGGCCTGCGCGCGGTAGCGATTGGCGCTGTAGAAGTCGAACCAGCGGCCATGAGCATATTCACGATCACGATTGGCGCCGACATCGCTGCGGCTGTCGCCCTGGCCGTAGAACAGAGCCAGCGTGTCCTGCGGGGCCGGCAGCGCCTGGAACATCACTTCGCGGCCCTGTACATAGGTCTGGCTGTGCTGACGGGTCACGGCGTTCACGCCCAGCGAATAGAACGGATGACCATCCGGCGTCACCAGAAACCAGCGCTGCGCGCGCTTCTCGGTGCGGAAGAAGCCACCGGCCTCGAAACGCTCTCCGCCGCGCAGGCCGCCGAAGCGGTCCCGCTCGGGCAACTGACGATTCCAGCTGTCCAGCGCCGCGGTGGCGTTGCCCAGCAGGCGGCGCAACTGGCTGTCGCGCGTGATCTTGTCGCTCCAGGCGCGGCGGGTGAACTGGCCATAGCCATCGACCAGGCCCTGGTAGGCGCCGGTCAGCTCGTCGCTGGGACTGACGCCGAACTGGCCGAGCAGGATGTGCTGCGGCACGTCCGGATCGCGCAGGGAAAGTTTGACCGCGCGCACCCGGTCGAGGGTGATTTCGCCCTCGACCCGGGTGGCCACCAGCAGACGCCGGCCGCCCTGGCTCCAGGGCATCGGCGGGCCGGCGCGCATGCCCCAGGCTCCCGGCGTGGTGGCCTGCAGGGGCACGGCGAGGGTCTGCACCGGCCCGACGGGCAGATCGATGCGGGCCTCCAGCGCCTGTCCGTCGCCGCTTTCGATGCGCACGTACAGGGTCAGATCCCACTCCATGGCATTGCGCAGGCGCAGGGTCATGCTGCGCTGTCCGGTCCAGTCCCACACGCCTTGCTGCGGCTCGAGCAGCAGCGTCGGCCGCGCGGCGGTATTGAAGCTCAGGCGCCGCAGGATGGCGCCCTCGGGCGTGGTCTCGGCCGTCAACTCGGGGAACCAGGCGTCTTCGGTGGCCACCTGCACCACATCCAGCGGGCGCACGAAGCTGAACAGGGTCTGTTCGTCCGCACGCGCCGGCGCGACCAGGCAACCGCCCAACAGCATCAGCATCCAGCACCAGCGCCGCATGTTCCATTCTCCCGCCTTGTCCGGGCCAATAGACCACGGCGGACGGCAAGGGTGCGGAGCACAGGCGAAACGAGAGACTTAGAGACGAGGCTAATGGCGTTCTGGCTTGGCCGGCTTCATCCGCTTGGTTATGATCCCGGTCCTGACAGCTGCAGTAGCGTACACAGGGAATTGTCGTGCCTATCAAGTCCGCCGTGTCTGGTTCACGTGGGAACCTTCTTCCGCTTCGCGATTATTACTCCCGAGTACTTGCCTACCTGACGGTGGCAGGCACCGTGGTAGCCGGCACCTACATGCAGCATTGTCCGCAGGAAATTCTCTGGATGGTGCCCTACGCCCTGCTCTACCCCCAGCTGGCCCATCTGCTCAGTCGCCCACTTCACCGCCGCTACCCGCAGCGCACCGATCAGGCCTTGATGCTGCTCGATGCCTGCAATGCCGGGTTCGCCCTGGTGCTGCTCGGCCTGTCGGTTATTCCTGCCCTGATGATTCTGCTGATTCTCAGCTTCAGCGCCATGATCGGCGGCGGCGTGGCTTCGTTCTTGGTGACCCTGATGGTTGCCAGCGTCACCGCCCTGGCTTATGGCTACCACCGGCCACCGCAACTGCAACTGGAAACCCCGCCGCTGGTGGTACTGGTGAGCATCCTGGCCAGCGCCCTGTATATCTGCATCACTGCCTATTTCGTGCATCAGCAGAGCCTCAAGCTCTATCTCGCGCGCAGCGAGATCCGCCGCGAGCAGGAAAAGGCCGCGCGACAGGCGCGCAGCCTGTCCAAATACCTGTCGCCACAGATCTGGGAATCCATTTTCAGCGGCAAGAAGAACGCCAGCCTGGAAACCCAGCGCAAGAAGCTCACGGTGTTCTTCTCGGATATCAAGGGCTTCACCGAGTTGTCCGAGGAGCTGGAAGCCGAGCAGCTCACCGACCTGCTCAACACCTACCTCAACGACATGTCGAAGATTGCCCTGAAGTACGGCGGCACCATCGACAAGTTCGTCGGCGACTGCGTGATGGTGTTCTTCGGCGACCCGACCACAGAAGGCGCCCGCAAGGACGCCGTGGCGGCGGTGTCCATGGCCATCGCCATGCGCAAGCACATGAAGGTGCTGCGCCAGCAGTGGCGCGCCCAGGGCATCACCAAGCCGCTGGAAATCCGCATGGGCCTGAACACCGGCTACTGCACGGTAGGCAACTTCGGCGCGGAAACGCGTATGGACTACACCATCATCGGCCGCGAGGTGAACCTGGCCAGCCGCCTGGAAAGCGCGGCGGAGATCGGCGAGATCCTCATTTCCCACGAAACCTATTCGCTGGTGAAGGATGTGATCATGTGCCGCGACAAGGGCCAGATCACCGTCAAGGGCTTTGCCCGACCGATCCATATCTACCAGGTGATCGACTTCCGACGCGACCTGGGCGCCTCGCCCAGCTTCATCGAGCACGAACTGCCCGGCTTCTCCATGTACCTGGACACCAACAGCCTGCAGCAGCCGGACAAGGAACTGGTGATCGAGGCGCTGCACGAGGCGGCGAGCAAGCTGCGCGACAAGATCATCTGAGGCGGGGTCGCGCCTCAGTCGCGGCCAAATCCGATACACTGCCGCCTCTGTTGTCCGGAGTCCGTCATGCGTGCTGAGCTCACCCAAGGTCTGATCGATTTCCTCAAGGCTTCCCCCACCCCCTTCCATGCCACCGCCACCCTCGCCCAGCGGCTCGACGCCGCCGGCTACCTGGCGCTGGACGAGCGTCAGGCCTGGCGCTGCGAACCGGGCGGCCGCTATTACGTGATCCGCAACGATTCTTCGCTGATCGCCTTCAAGCTCGGCCGTAACGCGCCGCTGGAACACGGTCTGCGGCTGGTCGGCGCGCACACCGACAGTCCGTGCCTGCGCGTCAAGCCGCAGCCCGAACTGCAGCGTCACGGCTTCCTGCAACTGGGCGTGGAAGTCTACGGCGGCGCCCTGCTGGCGCCCTGGTTCGACCGCGACCTGTCGCTGGCCGGCCGGGTTACCTTCCGTCGCGACGGCAAAGTGGAAAGCCGGCTGATCGACTTCCAGGCACCCATCGCGGTGATTCCCAACCTGGCCATCCACCTCAACCGCGAGGCCAATCAGGGTTGGACGATCAACGCGCAGAACGAACTGCCGCCGATCCTCGCCCAGATCGCCGGTGCCGAGCCCTACGATTTCCGCGCCCTGCTGGCCGATCAGCTGAGCCGCGAGCACGAGCTGACCGCCGACATCATCCTCGACTTCGAGCTGAGCCTGTACGACACCCAGCCGGCCGCCGTAGTGGGCCTGCATGGCGACTTCATCGCCGGCGCGCGCCTGGACAACCTGCTGTCCTGCTACGCCGGTCTGCAGGCGCTGCTGGCCGCCGACGAGGAACAGAGCTGCGTGCTGGTCTGTACCGATCATGAGGAAGTGGGCTCCACCTCCTGCTGCGGCGCCGATGGCCCGTTCCTGGAGCAGACCCTGCAGCGCGCCTTCAGCGCCGGCGAGGACCTGGTGCGCATCACCCAGCGATCGCTACTGATCTCCGCCGACAACGCCCACGGCCTGCACCCGAACTATCCGGACAAGCACGACGCCAATCACGGCCCCAAGCTCAACGCCGGCCCGGTGATCAAGGTGAACAGCAACCAGCGTTACGCCACCAGCAGTGAAACCGCCGGTTTCTTCCGCCACCTGTGTCTGGAAAACGAAGTGCCGATGCAGAGCTTCGTGACCCGCAGCGACATGGGTTGCGGCTCGACCATCGGCCCGATCACCGCCAGTCGCCTGGGCGTGCCGACGGTGGACATCGGCCTGCCGACCTTCGCCATGCATTCCATTCGCGAACTGGCCGGCAGCCAGGATCTCGAGCATCTGGTGAAGGTGCTGACCGCCTTCTATAACAGCGCCGAGCTGGCCTGATGACGCTGGCCATTTTCGATCTGGACGAAACCCTGATCGCCGGCAACAGCCCCAGCCTCTGGGGCCGCTACCTGGGCGCGCTGGGCTGGCTGGATCTGGAGGAATTCGTACCCCGCGAGCAGGCGATGGTGCGCCTGTACGCCGCGCGCAAGCTGACACTGGAGGAATATCTGGCCTTCACGCTGCAGCCGCTGGCCGGTCGCACGCCGGCCGAGTGCCGGGCGATGGCTGACCGTTTCTCGGCCGAGGTCATCGTGCCGCTGTTCTACACCCAGGCGCTGGAGTGCCTGGCCCACCATCGCGCGGCCGGCGACGCGATTCTGGTGATTTCCGCCACGCAGCGTTTTCTGGTGGAGTCCATCTGCGCACAGCTGGATATCCAGCACGCGCTGGGCACGGACATGGAGGTGGTGGAAGGTCGTTACACCGGCCAAACCCAGGGCATCCTCACCTACCGCGAAGGCAAGATCGAAGCACTGGGACAGTGGCGCGCCCGGTATGGCGTGCCCGCCGGTGACAGCCATTTCTATTCGGATTCGCAGAACGACCTGCCGCTGCTGTGCGCGGTAGAACATCCTCACGCGGTGAACCCCGATGCCACCCTGCGCGCCCACGCCCAGGCGCACGGCTGGGACATCCTGGAGTGGCGGTAAAGCGCCCCTTTTCAATAAAGACAGACGTAGCAAACCAGTAGCAGCGGCTTCAGCCGCGATACTCCTCAGGCCAGACTGTCGTCCAGCGCCAGCACGATCTTGCCGTTGACCTGGTTGCTTTCCAGCAGGGCAAAGGCCTCCTCGACCTGATCGGCGCGAAAGCTGCGTTCCAGCTGCGGCGACAGCTTCTGTTCGGCAAACAGCGGCCAGACCCGCTCGCCCAACTCGGACATCAGTGCCGCCTTGAAGGCATCGTCGCGGTTGCGCAGGGTCGAGCCGGTGATCTGCACGCGCTTGGCCAGGAACTTGGCCAGATCCAGCTCGGCGCGACGCCCGCCCATCATGGCGATGATCACCCAGCGGCCATCCTGGGCGATCAGGTTGAGGTTCAGTGCTGCATAACTGGCGCCGACCGGGTCGAGAATCACATCGAACGGCGCAAAGTCCTTCAGGCCCTCCAGATTCTCGCCGCGCAGCACGCCCCCTTCGGCGCCGAGGCCTTCGCAGTAGGTCAGACGGTCGGCCGAGCCGACGCTCACCCAGCACGGGTTGCCGAACGCCTTGCACAGCTGAATGGCCGCCGAGCCGACCCCACCGGCACCGGCATGGATCAGCGCCTTCTCGCCTGGTTGCAGGCGGGCCAGTTGAAACAGGTTGAGCCAGGCGGTGGCATACACTTCCGGCAGCGCGGCGGCTTCGATCAGGCTCAGTCCGTTGGGCACCGGCAGCGCGTGTCCGGCCGGCACCACCACTTCCTCGGCCATGCCGCCGCCGGCCAGCAACGCGCACACCCGGTCGCCTACCCGCCACGAACTGCCCTCACCCACCTCGCTGACCACTCCGGCGCATTCCAGGCCAAGAACGTCACTGGCGCCAGGCGGTGGCGGATAGTGTCCGGCCCGCTGCAACAGGTCGGCGCGGTTGAGCCCGGCCGCCGCAATACGGATGCGAATCTGCCCGGAACCGCACGTCTCGTCGGCCCGTTCGGCCCACTCCACGCGTCCCTCGATACCTTGCAATGCCTTCACGCTGCCTCCATAGTGATTCTCACATCGAGCCCGGGCGATGCCGGGCTTTCGCGCCATAACGCCGGATTCCTGCGAAACCGGTACCAGAAGACGGCCTACTATGCGTTATCACTTGTCTCCGCGTCGATTCACCCTTCCGCGCCTGCTCGGCAGCGCCACCCTGGCCCTGATGCTGGGCCTGAGCCTGCCCCTGCAGGCCAAGACCACCGAGCTCGACTGGGCCAGCCTCAAGCCGGATCGCAACCAGGTGATCGCCAGCCTCAATGTCGTCGAGCTTCTGCGCCGCCATCACTACAACAAGCCACCGCTGGACGACGCCCGTTCGGCGAAGATCTACGACAGCTACATCAAGCTGCTGGATCCGAGCCGCAGCTATTTCATGGCCAGCGATATCGCCGAATTCGAACCCTTGCGGCTGAAGTTCGACGACTTCCTCAAGGAAGGCAAGCTGGAACCGGGCTTCGTCATTTACCAGCGCCATCTGCAACGCCTGATCGAGCGCATCGAATACGCTCTGACCCTGCTCGACGACGTGAACGGCATCGACTTCAGCGTTGACGAGCATCTGGAAATTGACCGCGAAACCGCCTCCTGGGCCCGCGACCGCGCCGAACTGGACGACCTGTGGCGCAAGCGGGTCAAGGATGAGGTGCTGCGCCTGAAGATTGCCGGCAAGGAACCCGCTGCCATCCAGGAGCTGCTGAGCAAGCGCTATCAGAACCAGCTCGCGCGTCTAAACCAGACCCGCAGCGAGGACATCTTCCAGACCTACATCAATGCCTTTGCACAGACTTACGACCCGCACACCTCCTACCTGTCGCCGGACAACGCAGAAAACTTCGACATCAACATGAGCCTGTCGCTGGAAGGCATCGGCGCGGTGCTGCAGAGCGACAACGAGATGGTCAAGATCGTCCGCCTGGTGCCCGCCGGTCCTGCCGAGAAAAGCAAACAGCTGGTGCCGGCCGACCGTATCGTCGGCGTGGCTCAGGGCAACGAGGAAATGGTCGACGTGATCGGCTGGCGTCTGGATGAAGTGGTCAAGCTGATCCGCGGCCCGAAGGGCTCGAAGGTCCGCCTGGAAGTCATCCCGGCCAGCAACGCGCCGAACGACCAGACCAGCCGTGTGGTGACCCTCACCCGCGAGGCGGTGAAGCTGGAAGAACAGGCCGCCAAGAAGTCGGTGCTGCAACTGGAGCACGACGGTCGCGACTACAAGCTCGGCGTCATCGAGATCCCGGCGTTCTACCTGGACTTCAAGGCCTACCGTGCCGGCGACCCGAACTACAAGAGCACCACCCGTGACGTAAAGAAGCTGCTGGCCGAGCTGAAGGACGAGAAGGTCGACGGCATCGTCATCGACCTGCGCAACAACGGCGGCGGCTCCCTGCAGGAAGCCACCGAGCTGACCGGTCTGTTCATCGAGCAGGGGCCGACCGTACTGGTGCGCAACAGCGATGGCCGGGTCGACGTGCTGGCCGACGAGAATGCCGGTACCCACTACACCGGTCCGATGGCCGTGCTGGTCAATCGCCTGTCCGCCTCGGCTTCGGAAATCTTCGCCGGCGCCATGCAGGACTATCACCGCGCGCTGATCATCGGCGTGCAGACCTTCGGCAAGGGCACTGTGCAGAGCATCCAGCCGCTCAACCATGGCGAACTGAAGCTGACCCTGGCCAAGTTCTACCGGGTGTCCGGCCAGAGTACCCAGCACCAGGGCGTGGTGCCCGACATTCTCTACCCGTCGGACGTGGATACCGACGAGATCGGCGAAAGCGCGTTGCCCGAGGCGATGCCCTGGGACCGCATCCATCCGGCGATTCGCCCGGAAACCGATCCGTTCAAGCCGTTCCTGACGGATCTCAAGACCCGCCATGATGCCCGCGCCGCGCAGAACCCGGACTTCGTCTTCACCCGCGAACGTCTGCAACTGTCCCAGGAATTGATGAAGGAAACCCGGGTCTCCCTGAACGAAACCCAGCGCCGCAGCCAGCAGGCCGGCATCGAGGCACGTCAGCTGAAGCTGGAAAACACCCGTCGACTGGCGCGGGGCGAGGAGCCGCTGAAGAAGATCAAGTCGGAAGACGAAGACACGCCGAGCCCGCACGATGCGGACAAACCCAAGCCGGAAGAGGACGCCTACTTGGCGGAAACCGGGCATATCCTGCTCGACTACCTGACCCTGGACAGCCGCGTGGCCAAGCACTGAAAGACGACAACGCACAGCGCATCGCGGCCGAAGCCGCTCCTGCAACACAAATGAAAAAGCCGGCTCACGCCGGCTTTTTCATTTGTGCGGATTATTCCGCTACAGCCCCAACTCCTCGGCCCGGCGCTGATAACGCTCGGCCAGATCCGCATCGGCCATCAGGCCGTAACCACCGTTGCGGTACAGATCGGCCAGCTTGCGGGCCGCCAGCGGATGCCCCGCCTGGGCAGCCAGCATCCACCAACGTGCGGCCTCCTGACCATCGGGCTCCTGCTGCGGGCTGCCAGCCAGGCTGGTAACGCCCAACTGGTACGCCGCCTTGCTGTCGCCGCTCTGGGCGGCCAGGCGCAACAGGCGCAGCCCTTCCTCGCGTGCGCCCAGGCCACGGCCCCGGAACAGAAGTACATGGCCATAGAAACTCTGCGCCGGAACATGGCCCAGAGTGGCCATCCGCGAAAACTGCCCTTCCATCCAGCGCCAGACGCCCGGCTTCTGCATCAGCCAGCGCCAATGAAACAGGCGGCGCGCCAGCGCATAGCCCAGTCGCGCCCGAAACCGCCACCACCACGCCATATCAGGGCTCCTGTGGATAATCGAACTCAAAGACCCGCGCCACCTCGGCGGCATGCCAGGAAGCGGCGGCGGTGCCATCACTCGGCCCGGCGAAACGACCCAGGCGCGTCACGCATTCAAAGAACCCGGGGCGCGGCAGCCGGCTTGCGCCCTGGCTGATGACCAGCGAGCTGCGCAGCGGGCGTTCCGACC
>DATJDB010000111.1:0-4845 GCA_035497635.1 Pseudomonas sp.
CCATAGAGCGTTGGAACCACCTGATCCCATCCCGAACTCAGTAGTGAAACGACGCATCGCCGATGGTAGTGTGGGGTCTCCCCATGTGAGAGTAGGTCATCGTCAAGCATCCAAAACCAGAACCCCAATCCGCGACCGCGGATTGGGGTTTTGTCTTTTCTGCCTTTTGAATTTTTGCGCCTTGCCTTTGGGTGCCCTTCCTTGGTGCCGAAATAGGTGTGGAAAAGCGTAACGCCCATCGCGCCATCTGCGATCGAAAGGCCTCGCGGCACGACTATGGGTTGGCTGTCCCGACGGCGGTGATCTCTATAGTGGAGCACTCGGAAGCCTCTACTCTTCAAGGAAGACCCGAATGCATACCCCTAGAGCCGGGCGTTTGCTAAGCCTTGTCTGTGGTGCGCTGGTAGCAGGTACCAGCGCAGCAGCGATGCAGCCCCTGAATGATGACGAACTCTCTGCCGTTGCCGGGCAGGCACTGATCAGCCTGGATGCCCTTACCTTTGGGGATTACCAGTACACCCGCATCAACTTTGGTGCGGAACTAGATGTTCTCCTCAACGTTGACGAGCTACGCCTGGGCGATTTCGACCGTACCGGGGTTCCGGGGCTCGCCTCCAATCAATCGGCCGATATCCTGATCAACAATTTCGCTCTGGGCCGCGTGCGAAACAATGATTCCTCTGCTGCAGCCATCGAACCGTTCAAGATTCAGGATCCCTATCTCGAGTTCGCCTTCAAGGTCAACACTCAGGGTATCCGGGAGGTCGCCGGTGTACGTCTGGGGTTCGGTCGCTCCATGGGTTATCTCTCAGGCGACATCCTGTCACTGACTGGCAAGATGCAGGGCAAGATCTACGGTCCGGCTTCGTTGGGCAAGGATTTCTACATGGAGCAGAACGGGATCAGTACCCTAGGCTGTCTGGTGGATATTGACTGTATTGCGCTTTCACTGGCCGGTGACACGGAGGTGTACACCACCGTGGAGCTTGTGCAGGCGGGTACCGGCAATACCACGCTGGATGGGGTGCCGATCAACCGCGCCACGCACATCGGCGTGCCTGCTGGGAACTCATTGGAAACCGATGCAACCGGGCTGGTCGCGTCCCTGATTCCCACTCTGACCAAGGCGGCCAACTGCGAAGCGCTTGGATTGATCACCTGTTTTCCGCTGACCAACTACAAGTCCATTTTTGTCGGTGACCCAACCAAGACAGGCATGGCACAGGGCGGCGCCGAGGGAATTTTCTTCTCGATACAGAATCAGAACGTGCCCTGGCAGGACCTGGCCAATGTCGGCCAGTTCGTCGACACCCAGCGCGGCGCTTTCGCCAACTTCGCCAAGAGTGGCTCGGGGGCCAATACGATCTATCCCTTCATGCTTACGCTGTTTGATGCGCTGCGTGGTACCCCGCGGGAACCGACCTGCGTGGGCGCACAGGCGGTGGGGTGCTGATATGAAGCGTCGGGTCAGGTTTTATACGTTGCCATTGCTGCTGGCGAGTGGTTGCGCCGCCGCGATGCAGCCGTTGGATGATGGGCAGCTCGAATCGGTCAGCGGCGCCGGGATCGGCTTCTTCCTCGACGGATTTCTCTACGATAAGCATGAGGCAACCGCGCGCATCGAAGGCTTCAAGGATTCCGCCGGCAACCCCGTGGTCATTCATATCGAGGATGCCTATGTGAAGGGACAAGGCAGTCAGCGCGGCAGCCTCGATACCCTGGCCAGCATTGGCAGCCCGCTGCACCCGTTCCGGCTCGGGATTGTAGGTTCGAGTCAGGTCGCATCCTTGCCTGTTGGCGTGGAAGCCCTGCAGCTGAGGACGCCCACTTGGACAGACCCGCTCAACGATACCCATCAGTACGGGCTGTGGTCCTATTACCAGGGCTGCCTGTATGGCGAAGCGGGCTGCACGAACCCCGATCTGGCCGTGACCAATCTGGACGTCGACATGGCGCTGCTCACCGCACGGCAGAACGCTCTGCGACAGCGCTATGCGGGAGTAGGCTTTCTGACCCTGCAGCAGGAAATCAATGCCGACATGGTGACGGTACAAGGTCGGCAGCAGGCCGTGGATACGGTCAACGGCCAGTACATTTCGGCTCGCACCACTATGACGAATCTGCATGATGCGGCTCGGGATACCGGTATCTATCCCAAGCCAGCACTGGGTGAAAAGTACTGGTGCGGTACCGTGTGCATCTACGCTGATGTGAGGGACTACAACGCTTCGGTGGACTCGTTCATGGGCAAGAGTGAAGAACTCATGGATGCCTATGTCGCGCTGAGCGAAGCGTGGCGGGTGGAACGCTACGGACTGACGCTGACCGAGCGGGCCCAGGACTACAACGAATTCAGCAGTCTCTGCGGAGTGCCCAGCGCCGAGCAGCCCGCCTGCAGCGCTGGTCGCATCACCAAGCTGGAGGGCGATAGGGCTTCCCTGGTGCTCGTGGCCTCTTCGCTGAAGGATGGCAAGACACGGGTTCCTGGCCTGGATATAGGCTTCGGTTCGGTGTTCAGCCTGCCGTCGACGGCCTGGAGCGGCAGCTCCGGTGGAGCGACCCAGGGCGTAACGACGACGCGCAGCGATTTCTTTTCCCTGCATCTGGAAGGTTTCACCCTGCATGGTTCCTATCTGAACATCTGGGGTAACGCAGACGGCCTGGTCGGTGAGGTCAGCATGCAGCTGTATGCTGACAAGCTGATTGCCGGAGCGTGCCGCACCTGCACCGATGCCAATCGTCTGGTCGCCAAGAATGTCTATTTCGATCTCAACCTCGGTCATGGTCGGTTGCAGCCGTTGAACTTCAGCGTGCTGGCGGACGGCGAGTTGCGCTTCCGCTTGCCGGGTGTCACCTGGGCCAATCATCAGCAGTTCTATGCACAAGTGCCGAAGAGCAACATCAGCATCGGCAACCTTTCCCTGAGTAATGTCAATCTGGGCTCTCAGGCCGTTCGCGGCTTGCGTATCGATTATCTGGACATGCGCACCATCAATTTGCCGCGCTGAGGAGGAGAGTCATGCTGCGCTCGTTCGTCTATCTGCTGAGCATTCTGTCGCCTCTGGTGCTGGCCGACCTTCGGCCGCTGGAAGAGACCGAACTGGAAGCGGTCAATGGCCAGGATGGCCTTAATATCAGCGCATCCATCCGCTTCAATCCCAACCCGGCGCTGACGCGCTGCCCGGGCGGCTGCGGTGCCCGTGTCGCAATCCGTCCAGGCCAGAGCGAGGGTGTGATTGCCATCGACAACATCAAGGGCGTCTTCAGTTTCGATGGCGTCACCCTGGATGTGGTAACCATCGACAGCGGCTTCAATGGCGAAGGTGCGCTGTTCAATCAGGACGCCCTCAAGCTCGGCTTGCGCGAGGCCCATTTCAGCGAAGCGCAGTTCACCCTTTCCGGTGCCAATCAGGTCAGCGGCAGCCAGCCCGGGCTGCAGCAGACCGATTTGCTGACCTACCACACCAATGGGAAAGTCCAACTGCGCGGAGATCTGTACATTTTCCCCTCGAACTGACTGCTGAAAGTGCCGATGGGAATGGGCGCTTTCCCATCGGCACATTTCCGGCCACAATTCGCGGCACATAGGGCGGCCGGAGCACCGGACGCCGAGTTCCGGCTTGAGTTGCGAGGTGCCGACATGGGCAGCAGTGAGCGCGTCATCATTTTCGATACCACCCTGCGCGATGGTGAGCAGAGTCCTGGTGCGTCCATGACCGGCGAGGAGAAGCTGCGCATCGCCAAGGCGCTTGAGCGCCTGAAGGTGGATGTGATCGAAGCCGGTTTCGCCATCGCCAGCCCCGGGGATTTCGCTGCGGTGAAGACCATCGCCGACACCATCAAGGACAGCACCATCTGTAGCCTGGCCCGCGCCCTGGATGCGGATATCGAACGGGCGGCGGAAGCGCTGGCCGGCGCCAATTCGGCACGTATTCATACCTTCATCGCCACCAGCCCCATCCATATGCAGCACAAGCTGCGCATGGCACCCGATCAGGTGGTGGAGCAGGCAGTACGCGCGGTTCGCAAGGCACGCAACCTGTGCGCCGATGTGGAATTCTCCTGCGAGGACGCCGGGCGTTCCGAGCTCGACTTCCTGTGCCGGATCATCGAGGCGGCCATCGATGCCGGCGCTCGCACCATCAATATTCCCGATACCGTGGGCTATGCCATCCCCCATCAATATGGCGAGCTGATTGCTCAGCTGCTGACGCGCATTCCCAATGCCGACAAGGCGATCTTCTCCGTGCACTGCCACAACGACCTGGGTCTGGCCGTGGCCAACTCGCTGGCCGCAGTGGCGGCCGGCGCGCGTCAGGTGGAATGCACCATCAACGGTCTCGGTGAACGGGCCGGTAACGCTGCGCTGGAAGAAGTGGTCATGGCCCTGCGCACCCGCCAGGATCTGTTCGGGCTGGACACACGCATCGAGACCGAAAACATTCTGGCCGCCTCCCGCCTGGTGTCCGGCATCACCGGATTTCCCGTGCAGCCGAACAAGGCCATTGTCGGTGCCAACGCCTTCGCCCACGAATCCGGCATTCACCAGGACGGCGTGCTCAAGCATCGCGAGACCTACGAGATCATGTCCGCTGAATCGGTGGGCTGGAACACCAACCGCATGGTGCTCGGCAAGCACTCCGGGCGCGCGGCGTTCCGCTCGCGCCTCGACGCGCTGGGCATCGGTTTTGCCAGCGATGCGGAACTGAACGCCGCCTTCGCGCGCTTCAAGGAACTGGCCGATCGCAAGCATGAGATCTTCGACGAGGATTTGCAGGCGCTGGTAACCGATACGCTGGCGGCGGACATGCCGGAGCCCTTCAAACTCAGCGATCTGGCAGTCAC
>DATJDB010000112.1:0-8955 GCA_035497635.1 Pseudomonas sp.
GACAGCGGCACGGGCATCGCCGCCGAGAATATTCATCTGCTGTTCAAGCCGTTCAGCCAGTTGCCGGGGCACGCCGAACAAGCGTCCGGCACCGGCCTGGGGCTGGCAATTTCAGCGCGGCTGGCCAGCCTGATGGGCGGCGAGCTGGGCGTGCGCAGCGCGCCGGGGGAGGGCAGCCTGTTCTTCCTCGAACTTGAACTGCGCTGGCGCGACGGCCTGCTCGCCGAGGTTGGTGGCGCTGGCGCCACCATGCCGCGGCGCTACGCCGGACACCGGGTGCTGCTGGTCGATGACGATGCGCTGATGCGTGAGGTATCCGCCGAGCTGCTGCAACTGCTCGGCCTGCAGGTGTGCATGGCCGCCGATGGTCGCGAGGCGCTGGAATGCCTGCGCAATGACGCCGACATCGTCCTGGTGTGCATGGACCTGCAGATGCCCAACATGGATGGCCTGGAGGCGACCCGTCAGTTGCGCCGCGAGTGGCCCGACCTGCCGGTGATCGCCATGACCGGCAGCACCCGGGACAGCGACCGGCAGGCCTGCCGCACGGTGGGCATGAACGATTTTCTGGCCAAGCCGGTGGCGCTGAACCAGTTGATGGCAGTGCTGCAGCGCTGGTTGCCGGCTCAAGCCGAGCCGTCGGCGGTCGCCGCCGAGGGCCTGCCCTTGCCGGCGATTGCCGGGCTTGATCAGGCCGCCGCGCTGGAGCGCATGCTCGACAACCGCGACCTGTATGTGCGGCTGCTGCGCCGTTTCCTGGAGGAAACGCCGACCCTGCCCGAGCAATTGCGCGAGCAGCTGCAGACGGAGCGCCCCGGCGAGGCCGCCGAGCATCTGCACCGCTTCAAGTCTCTGGCGGCAACCCTGGGGGCTGTGGAGCTGCAGGCGCTGAGCGGCCGGCTGGAGGGGGTGTTGCAGGTGGACGGCGATCCCGCCGAGGCGCTGGCGGCCTTCGAGGCGGAGTTCCAGCGTCTCTATCCGGCGCTGCGAAAGGCGCTGGAGGAGGTGTAGGGTGGACGGCGCTCTGGCCGCCGGTGGGCCACAGCGGCCCCGGGTTTTCGCACGGACCTGTAGGAGCGACTTCAGCCCCGATTGTCACCTTACCCAAAAAGCTCGCGACTGAAGTCGCTCCTACAGGTTGTGTGCTGTCCTTGTTAGCCGCGGCCGCCTTCGCGCACCCAGAACACCGTGGCGCCGGCTACGGCGGCGGGCATCATCAGGATGTTCAGGCCGGGCACCAGCAGCGCGGCGTAGGTGATGCCGCCGAATCCCAGGCTCTGCCAGCGGCGGGCGCGCAGCCAGTCGAGCATTTCGTTCCAGCCCAGCTTGTTGTTGTCCGCCGGGTAGTCGATGTACTGCACCGCCATCATCCAGATGCCGAACAGCAGCCAGAGCGGCGCGGCCAGCACGTTGACGCCGGGGATCAGCGAGAGGATCAGCAGCGCCAGGGCGCGCGGCAGGAAGTAGGCCAGCTTGCGCAGCTCACGCCCCAGGGTGCGCGGCACCATGGCGGCCAGCTCGCCCCAGCTGAACGTCGGGAAGGGGTCTTCGCCGCGCACCACCACTTCGACCTTTTCGGCCAGGAAGCCGTTGAACGGCGCGGCGATCAGGTTGGCCAGCAGCGTGAAGGTGAAGAACACGATCAGCAGCACCAGCGCCACGAACAGTGGCCAGAGCAGGTATTCGAGGAAGGCCAGCCAGTCGGGCAGGCTCGGCATGAAGTAGTCGACCCACTGGCTGAACTGCTGCACGGCCAGGACGATCAGCCCGATGAACAGGACCAGGTTGATCAGCAGGGGCAGCAGAACGAACAGACGCAATCCCGGACTGAGCATCAGGCTCAATCCTTGACGCAGATACTGCGGGCCGCTCAGAACGGGGGGCATGGGGATCTCCTGCAAGGGGTGCGCGCGACTTTACCAGAAGGCATGCCCGGCATTGCAGCGTTGTCATGCGCACGCGTAGGAGCAGCTTGAGCCGCGATGCTTGTGCGGTGTTCACCCAAGAGCTCGCGGCTGAAGCCGCTCCTACGGGGTTTCTGCAACGTTCAGCTGACTGACGCAATGCCCCAGGCTGTCCAGCTTGGCCTGGTACATGGCCTCGTCGGCGGCGTTGATCAGTGCATCCGGGGTGCTGGCGTTGTGCGGGTAGAGGGCGATGCCGATGCTCGGCAGCACGAAGTCGATGCGCTGGTCGCACAGCACGTAGGGCTGGGCCAGGGCGGCGTGCAGGCGCTGGGCGATGCGCACTGCCTTGTCCGCGTCGCTGTCCGGCAGGAGCAGGGTGAATTCGTCGCCGCCCAGACGGTAGAGCAGATCGGGCTGGCGCACGGCGCCGTGCATGCGTTCGGCGATGGCCACCAGCAGGGCGTCGCCGGTGGCATGGCCGTAGCGGTCGTTGACCTCCTTGAAACGGTCCAGATCCAGGTACAGCAGGGCCAGCGAACGCCCGGTGCCGTGTGCCTCGTCGCAGCAGTAGTGGAGCTGCTCGGTGAAGGCCATGCGGTTGCCCAGGCCGGTCAGTGGGTCGCGGTGGGCCAGGTCATAGAGCTGTTCCTGGAAGGCCACCTGATCGCCTATGTCGTGCAGGATGCCGCGCAGGCCGCAGTAGCGGCCATTGGCGTCGCGGATCAGCGAGACGCGGGTTTCGAAATAGCCGGTACTGCCGTTGCGGCGCTGGATCGGCACCACGAAGCGCGGCGCGACCTTGCCGCCAATGGCCTGGCGGAACTGCTGGCGTAGCCGCTGCAGTTCCGTGGCGCCGATGATTTCCACCAGATTGCGCCCCTGCAGTTCCTTGGCGGCGAAGCCCAGCTGGCATTCCAGGCCGCGACTGACAATGAGGATGCGGCCCTCGGCTTCGATCTCGAAGTAGCCGTCGTCGATGGAGTCGAGAATCGCCTGGTCGCGGGATTCGCTGCTGTCCAGCCGGTCGAGCATGTGGTTCAGGGCATGGCCCAGCTCCCCCAGCTCATCACGGCCCAGGCGCGTGAGGCGGGAGGCCTGGGTGCTCAGGCCGATGCTGGCGATCTCGCGGTGCATGAAGCGCACGCGACGCAGCAGGAAAACTTCCACGCCCAGCCAGGCCAGCAGCAGGGCGCCTGCGCAGGTGGCCAGTATCCAGCCGATGAAACCGTCCAGTACCTGCTTGCCCTGCAGATAGGCCTGACGGGACAGGCTCAGCACCAGGCGCAGGCCGTCCTGCACCTGCGGCGTGTGCAGGTGCAGCTCGGTGTGCAACTGGGTCGGCGTGCTTGCCACGCCGGTGTCGTGCATCAGGATCGCCGGGACCGGCGAGGAGGACGGCAATGTTTCGTCGTGCGGGGCTTCGTGGTGCGGCGCCAGTATCTGCAGTTCCGCCTCGGGAATGATGTGCAACGCATCGAGCAGCAACGTGGGGTCGAGCCGCTGGCCGGCGAGCAACTGGCCCCGGTCGTTCGGCAGGGGCACGCTGAGCAGCATCAGGGGTTGTTCACGCCACCAGCCCAGGCTGATGGACGGCTCGGTCAGCGAGACATCGGCGGCGAGCTGTTCAGCATCGATTGGCAACCGGGAAAACAGACTCTGCGCGGGCTGCCCATCTTCGAGACGCAGGATGAAGTCCAGCTCGACCGGTGCCGCCGGCGCGTCCTCGCCTGCCGACACGAGGCGCAAGGCATAGGCATCCAGGCGGCTGAGCAGATAGCGTCCCTGGTGTTCGAGGCCGCTTTGCAATTGCGCGGAAGCCTGGCGCAGCCGCAGGCGATCCTCCTGATCCAGGCGCGGCAGCAGCAGGTGCTCGCCGCGCAGCGTCACCACCAGCAGCACCAGCATCAGCAGGGAAAGAAACAGCCAGAACAGGTGCTTGCGCAGGGTCATTGGAATGGGAACAACGAGGCGGGAAAAATATCGCGCGCATTATGCCGTTTTGTGACGCACTTCAAAAATAGCGCTTGGCTATGGCCGGCATTGAAATGGACGATTTTTATACAGACAGACGGCTCCGTATCCTCGCCGCCATGCCAGACGGCAACCCGTTCCGGAGCCATGCCGCGTTCAGCTTCCCCTTGTGGGATGGCTCCCTTTTATTCCCTCAGGCCGGGGTCAGGCACTCCGGGCCATCCAGCCCCGGGTCGTTGACCAGTCCCGCCAGCGCCCGCTCGCGCAGCGGCGGCGCGGGCGCCTGCAGCAGCGCCATCAGCCGGGAGGCCGGCGTATCGGCGGCCAGCCAGTCGCGTTGCCCCTCGGCATCCAGCAGCAGCGGCCGGCGCAGATCGGCGGCCGGGCGGGTGACCAGCGCCAGGCTCAGGTACTCGCGATCCCCGGCCGGATAGACCTCCCACAACGCCGCGCAGTACAGCAGGCTCTCCTCACCGCCCACCCAGTAGGGCCGCTTGCGCACCCCACGCCATTCATAGAAACCGTTGACCGGCACCAGGCCGCGGCGCAGGCGAAACGCTTCGCGGAACATTGGCTGTTCGGCCAGGGTTTCGGCGCGGGCGTGGGCTGGCGTGCGCGACAGGTCGGTCAGCCAGGCCGGGGTCAGGCCCCAGCGCGCCAGATCGGCGCGGCGCTGGTCGCCGACGCCGCGCAACAGCAGCAGCGACGCGCCGGGGGAGAGATTCCAGTGCGCTTGCAGCGCGGGAAAGCCGGGCTGCGCGGCGAATGCGGCGGACCAGCGAAACAGGGCAAGACGACCACTCATGAATAAACGCGCCTCGAATTCAGCACAGCAATTCGCCAGGCCCGCCAACGGGTTCCTCGGTGGGTAGCGGCTCGGCGGCGGTGTAGGCGACGATCAGTTCCCGGGCGCGCTCGCTGTCCGCGTCCTCGACCAGCAGCGCCAGCAGCCCGCCAGCCGGCAGTTCGCCAACCGCGCCCATCAGGTGCTCACCCTGCAGATAGGCCGCGATGCCCTCGCTGGCCAGCATGTCGCGTAGCAGGTTCGCTTCCAGCAGATCCCAGGGGCGATGAATGCACTGCATGGAGGTCCTCATGACGTGGGTTGGATGTGACTCGGCGAGTATACTTGGCGATCTATTTTCCGCGCCCCTCCCGGGGGACGCGTTTTTTTCCCCTGACGAGACCATGATGGGCACCTTCGACACCATTCGCCCTTACGCCGACAGCGAGGTTTCCGCTGTGCTGGCGCGCCTGTGCAACGACACCGAATTCCTCGATACCCTGACCCGCTTCCGCGTGCCGAAACTGGCCGGCCTGTTTGGCTGGGCGCTGCGCCCGCTGGTGGCGCGCCGCCTGCGCCGCGAAGTGCAGAGCATCGACAGCGTGGCCAAGTTGCAGGCCCGTGTTGAGCCCTATGTGGATCGTACTATTGAACGGGCCACTGACGGCATCAGCTATTCCGGGCTGGAGAACCTGCACAAGGGTCGTCGTCACCTGTACCTGGCCAACCACCGCGACATCGTCATGGACCCGGCCTTCGTCAACTACGCCCTGTACCATGCCGGGCACCGCACGCCGCGCATCGCCATCGGCGACAACCTGCTGCAGCGGCCCTTCGTCAGTGACCTGATGCGCCTGAACAAGAGCTTCATCGTGCACCGCTCGCTGACCGGGCGGCGCGAGAAGCTGGCGGCGTTCCAGCTGCTGTCGGCCTACATCAACCAGTCGATCCTCAAGGACGACGAATCGATCTGGATCGCCCAGGCCGAGGGCCGCGCCAAGGACGGTAACGATCGCACCGATTCGGCGATCCTCAAGATGTTCCACATGAGCCGCAAGGACGAAGCGTTCGGCCAGGTGATCGACGAACTGTCGCTGGTGCCGGTATCGATCTGCTACGAATACGATCCCTGCGACCTGGACAAGGCCCGCGAGCTCTACACCCGCGCCAGCGAAGGCAGCTACACCAAGGCGCCGGGCGAAGACGACCGCAGCATCGCCAAGGGCATCACCGGCTACAAGGGCCGGGTGCACATCGCCTTTGCCGCGCCGATCCGCGGCGCCAGTAACGATGCCAAGCAACTGGCACAGGACATCGACAAGCACATCCTCGGCAACTACCGGTTGTTCCCGGTGCATTACCTGGCCTATGCCATGTGGGAAGGGCGTGAGCCCGAACTGGGCGTGCCGGCCGCCAGCGACCTGTTCGGCGCCGAGGAACTGGCCAAGGCGCAAGCGGAATGGAGTCGACGTCTGGCCGCCTGCCCGGCCGAGCACCGGCCGTGGCTGGTGCTGCAGTACGCCAATCCGGTGCGCAATCAGTACCGCGTTCGCAACGGCACGGTGCTGTAATCCGCGCGGCCCCGTAGGGTGGAACTCGCTTCGCGAGTTTTCCACCCGGTTCCTGTGGGACTTGCCCGCGAGCCTTTCGTGCGCACCCACCTCAAAGATCGCGACTCAAGTCGCTCCCCCAGGCGCCGCGTTGCGCGGCGGCTGGGAGCGGACCTTCTGAGGTTTACAACGCCTTCAGCGCGTCCAGCTTCACCGCCTCGGCATAGGCGATCTTGGCGGCCTGCGGGCCGTCGCCGGACACCGAGATCATGAAGCGGTTGTTGACGATCAGCATGATCTTGCCGTCTTCGTCCTGGATGCCGCGCTGCTTGCCGATTTTCACCGACCTGCCCATGCTGCCGGCCAGCGCCGGATTGGTCATGATCGCCATCATCTGCGACAGCATCGGCGAGTCGCCCATGATCTCCACATCGATGTACTGCTCGTCCTTGCTGTAGTTGCGCGAAGCCTGCAGGCCACCACCGAACAGCGCGGCGCCGGCGGCGGAGCTTTGTGCCTCTTCGGCTTCCCAGCCCGGCAGGGCGTCCGGCAGCGCCTTGATCAGCTGGTCGGCGCTCTTTTCGCTGATCAGCTGGCTGGCGTAGCCGATGTTTTCCTTGGTTCCGGCCATGTCGCCCTTGTTGTAGGCGTTCAGAGCATCCTGAAGGGCTTCCTTGATGTCGTCAGCCTGGGCGGTACCGGCGCAGGCCAGCAGCGTGGCGAGGGTCAGGGAAGCCAGGGCGCGTGGGGTCCTTTGCATTTATGTGTGTCCTTGTCGTGTGAGGGGTGTGTTGCAGCAGGCAGCATTATGGCTCGACCTGCCAAGATCAAGCCCAGGCAATGTGAAAGGCCACTGCGCCTTAGCGTCGCGGGCCGCCATCGAAGACTTCGATATGCAACTGATTGCGCGGCAGTCCGGCCAGGTAGAGGCCGCGCGCCAGCGCCTCGACGCGGGTCGGCGCCCCGCAGAGCAGCGCCCGGGTGCCACGTGGCGGGCGAGCAAGCTGATTCAGCCAGGCGTCGAGCTGCTCGGCCGGCAGCTGCTCCACCTGCAACTGCGGATGCTGGCGGGCCAGGGTCTGCAGCGGGCCGGCCAGATAATGTTCGGCTGGCGAGCGCGCCAGATGCAGCAACCGGATCGGGCCGGCATGTCCCTGGCGCAGCGCCTCGCGCAGGATGGCCCACAGCGGCGCCAGACCGGTGCCGGTGGCCAACAGCCACAACGGCGCCTCCTGCCATTCCGCCTCATAGCGCAGCGCGCCACCCTGCGAGGCGCTGAGGCGCAGCTGATCGCCGGGTCGCAGCTGGCGGGCGTGATCGCGAAAGGCGCCGGCAGTCGCGCAATCCATATGAAACTCCAGGAAATCGTCTTCACCCGGCAGGCTTGTCAGCGAATAGGGGCGGGCCAGCGTCGGATCGCGCCACAGCAGCAGGTGCTGGCCGGCCTGGTAGCGCAGCGGGCGCTCGGGGGCCAGGCGCAGTCGCAGCACGGCAGGCGACAACCAGTCATGGCCGACGACGTCGGCCGGCAATGTCTGGCTGAGCGGATCGAACAGCTCGATACGCAGGTCTTCGCTGACCTGGCACTGGCAGGCCAGCCGCCAGCCGGCCACACGCTCGCTGGCCGGCAGGGCATCGGGTTGTGTATCCAGCGGCTCGCCCTGCAGGCAGCGCACCCGGCAGGCCCCGCAACTGCCGGCGCGGCAGCTGTGCGGCACGGGCTGGCCGGCAGCGAGCAGGGCATCGAGCAGGTTGCGACCGGACTCGACCGTCCAGTGTCGAGGGCCAACGGTGAGTTCAGGCATGGCGAGAGATGACTGGGGGAGACGAAGCCGCGACTGTATGCCCTTCGTACCCGGCATTTCCAGCAATCGGACGGAGCGACCAAGGTCGAGGGCGCGCCGCTGTCCGCGCTTTCGCCGGCCGCGTTATACTGCCGCGCCTTTTTTGCTGGTGCGCCGGTCTGGTCCGGCGCTTCCTTATGTTCCCGTCTTTAAAGAGGAGCGCACCCATGACCGTGATCAAGCAGGATGACGTTATTCAGAGCGTCGCCGACGCGCTGCAATACATTTCTTATTACCACCCCACCGATTTCATCCAGGCCATGCACGAGGCCTACCTGCGCGAGGAATCGCCGGCGGCTCGTGACTCCATCGCCCAGATTCTGATCAACTCGCGCATGTGCGCCACCGGTCATCGGCCGATCTGCCAGGACACCGGCATCGTCACCGTGATCGCCAAGGTCGGCATGGACGTGCGCTGGGACGGCGCCACCCTGAGCCTGGACGACATGATCAACGAGGGCGTGCGCCGCGCCTACCTGAACCCGGACAACGTACTGCGCGCTTCGATCCTGGCCGACCCGGCCGGTGCCCGCAAGAACACCAAGGACAACACCCCGGCGGTGATCCACTACCAGGTGGTGCCGGGCAATACCCTGGAACTGCATGTGGCCGCCAAGGGCGGTGGTTCCGAGAACAAGTCCAAAATGGCCATGCTCAACCCGTCCGACTCCATCGTCGACTGGGTACTCAAGACCGTGCCGACCATGGGCGCCGGCTGGTGCCCGCCGGGCATGCTCGGTATCGGCATCGGCGGCACCGCCGAGAAGGCCGCGCTGATGGCCAAGGAAGTCCTGATGGACCCGATCGATATCCACGAGCTGCAAGCGCGCGGCCCGCAGAACCGTGTCGAGGAAATCCGTCTGGAGCTGTTCGAGAAGGTCAACCAGCTGGGCATCGGT
>DATJDB010000113.1:0-16506 GCA_035497635.1 Pseudomonas sp.
CATTGTTCTACCTGCGCAGCGTAACGCCGGCGTCCGTGCCGACCATGACCATGTACAAGGGCGTGATCCCCTTCATCTTCATTCAGTTGTCGATGCTGGTGATTGCCTATGTCTGGCCGTCGCTGATCACCTGGCTGCCGGAGACCGTTTACGGCCCGTAAGCCACGCCGGTCATGCAGCAACGCCCGTCCCTCGACGGGCGTTTTGCTTTGTGGAACCATCCCTTTCCACCCCAGCCCCCGGAGGACTTGCCATGGCCGCACAGATCGAACACCAGCAGATCGGCGAGCTGGCCTGCTGGCGAATCCGTCACCAGGGCGCGCAACTGCTGATTGCCGAACAGGGCGCGCAACTGCTCAGCTACCAGCGCGACGACAACCCGCCGCTGATCTGGCTCAGCGACCAGGCCGAGTACCGACGCGGCCAGGGTCTGCGTGGTGGCGTTCCGGTGTGCTGGCCCTGGTTTGGCGCTCTGGAACGCAATCCGGACGAGATCCAGGCCCAGTACCAAGGCACCCAGGCCGCCCCGTTCCATGGACTGGTGCGTACCCTCGACTGGCGACTCGAAGATGTCCGCGAAGAGGGCGAGTCGGTCAGTATCGAATTCGTCTTCGACAGCCGTGCGCAGCCGCTTCCCGGCTGGCCCGAATCCGTTGAGCTGCGCCTGCTGATCCGTCTCGACCAGCGCCTGCATCTGCGCCTGACCAGTCACAACCACGGCGATCACCCGCTGTTTCTCAGTCAGGCGCTGCACAGCTATTTCGCGGTCAGCGATATCCGTCAGGTGCAGGTCGAGGGGCTGCACGGCTGCCGCTACATCGAAACCCTGGAAGACTGGCAGGAACGCCGGCAGCAGGGCGCGGTAACTTTCAGCGGTGAAACCGATCGCATCTACCTGGGAACGCCCTCGCAGCTGTCCTTCCGCGATCCGCAATGGCGCCGTCGCGTGCATGTGTTGAGCAGCGGCTCACAGTCGGCGGTGGTGTGGAATCCGTGGATCGAGAAAAGCCGATATTTATCGCAGTTCGCCGAGGATGCCTGGACCGGCATGCTGTGCATCGAGACGGCCAACCTGCTGGAGGACCGTATCGAGCTGCCACCCCAGGCGACCCATACGCTGGAATTGAGCCTGTGGGAAAGTCCGCTCGATCCCGAACAGATCGAATAATTACTCTAATTATCCGATCTGAATAATTACTCTAATTAAAGCCCGATAACTATCGGGCTTTAATATTTGCATTCGAGATGCTTCCCAAACAAACGTTTCGGTATTAAGAGCTATCTTCGCGCTAATTAGCTAAAACGTTATCTGGTTCTCTGCGGCCAACTTGCCGCTTTCCGCATCTCTGCCTAGGATGCCGACCTTCGTGGCGGACAGCCGCTGCTCATGCGCTCCAGCACCTCTAGCCCAAGCGTATTTCTTTTTCAACAAAGGCAAGTCAAGGATGGCTCTTCTGCCCCTTAGCGCGGATGCGTATCTGCATATCGCCAGAACTCCCGTCAGTTCCGAAAACAACTTCGGAACGGATATGCGCTATTCACCGGAATATGAGCGCATCGAACAGGAGCTGGCGAAAGACGGTGCCTTGCATGCAACCGGGGAAATCGACTGGGAGCTGGTACGCAGCGGCTGCGAAGTCCTGCTGCGTGAGCAATCCAGGGACCTGCGCGTGGCCGCCTGGCTGACCTGGGCGCTGTTCCAGCAACACGCATTTCCCGGCCTGCACGCCGGCCTCGGCCTGCTGCTGGAACTCTGCAGCCAATCCTGGGACGGCCTGTTTCCCGGCAAGCCGCGCACCCGCGCGGGCGCCATCGGCTGGCTGCTGCCGCGCCTGGAGCAGGCACTGGGCGAGCCGCAGGCGGCGTGTGACCCGGCCCTGCTTGCCCAGCTGAACAGCCTGCTCAAGCAACTCGATGAATGTCTGGCCGAGCGCTTGGGCGACCTGGCGCCGACGCTGCTGCCCCTGCGTCGCCAACTCGAAGGGCTGCCCCTTCAGGCCACGCCAGCCAGCCCGGCGCCAGCACCTATCACGCCGGTCGCGACCGCCAACCCCAGCGCCAGGCCGCAGAGCGAAAAGGATGCCCAGAAGGCCCTGCGCGCCCTGCAGGAACAGGCCCGCTCGCTGTGCGACTGGTGGCTGCGCCAGAACCCCAGCGATGCCCGCGCCCTGCGCCTGTCGCGCTGCCTGCTCTGGTTGCCCATCGACGCCCTGCCGCCCTGCGATGGCGAGCAGGTCACCACCTTGCGTGGTCTGCCACGCGATCGCCTGAATACCTTCCAGGAATCCCTGCGTCACGGCCGTCATGCCGAGCTGCTGCTCGAGCTGGAGGTCAGTCTGGCCCGCGCGCCGTTCTGGCTGGATGGCCAGCATCTCGCCTGGCAATGCCTGCAGGCGCTGAACGCCGAGGCCGCCATGCAGGCGGTTGAAAACGAGCTGGCAGCCCTGCTGCGCCGCCTGCCCGGCCTGGAAGCCCTGCGCTTTCATGACGGCACGCCGTTCGCCGATGCCGACACCCTGGCCTGGATCACCGGCCGCGTGCGTTTGACCTCGAACGCCAGCAGCGAACCCGCCACCCGCACGGGCGACGCGCCTTGGGAAGCCGGTCTGCAACAAGCCCGGACCCTGCTGCGCAAGCAGGGCCTGAAAGCTGCGGTGCAAGCGTTGAGGAACGAACAGCACGATGCGCGCGGCCTGCGAGAGCAGGCGTACTGGGAATTGAACATCGCGCACGTGTGCCGCCAGGCCGGTCGCCACGAACTGGCGCGGGCGCTGCTGGAAGCACTGGACCAGCAAGGCCGGCACCACGATCTGGAGCGCTGGGAGCCCGACCTGGCCCTGGCCATCGCCCACCAGCTGCACGGCTGTTACGAGCAGCTGGGCCTACGCGAACGCAAGGAAGAGCTGTACCGACGACTCTGCCGCCTCGATCTCGACGCGGCGCTGAATTGAACAATCAAGGAGAACGACCATGGCCAAAGAAGGCTCGGTAGCCCCCAAGGAACGCATCAACGTCACCTTCAAGCCCGCCACCGGCAATGCTCAGGAGGAGCAGGAACTGCCCCTCAAACTGCTGGTGCTGGGCGATTTCACCCAGCGCGCGGACGCGCGCAAGATCGAAGAGCGCAAGCCGGTTGGCATCGACAAGCAGAGCTTTGACGATGTGCTGGCCAAGCAGGAGCTGAACCTGACTTTCAGCGTGCCCAACCGACTGCAGGAAGGCGCGGAGGACGACCTCGCCGTGCAGTTGCGCATCGATTCCATGAAGGACTTCAACCCGGCCAGCCTGGTCGAGCAGGTGCCGGAGCTGAAGAAGCTGATGGCGCTGCGCGAAGCGCTGGTCGCCCTGAAGGGGCCACTGGGCAACGCGCCGGCGTTCCGCAAGGCCATCGAAAGCGTACTGGCCGACGAGCAGACCCGTGACCGCGTATTGAACGAGCTGGGCCTGGACGCCTGACCACCGACAAGGAAGCCATACGATGACCACTCCCGCAGCCGCCCAACAGGGCGCCGCCTCCGCCGACACCGGCATTCTCGACCGCATCATTGCGGAAACCCGCCTGAGCCCCGATGACGAGGCCTATGACATCGCCAAGCGCGGCGTCTCCGCCTTCATCGCCGAGCTGCTCAAGCCACAGAACCACAACGAGCCGGTGAAGAAGGCGCTGGTCGATCGCATGATCGCCGAGATCGACGCCACTCTCAGCCAGCAGGTGGACGAGATTCTTCACCACCCGCAGTTCCAGACGCTGGAATCATCCTGGCGCGGCCTGCAGTTGCTAGTCGAGCGCACCAATTTCCGCGAAAACATCAAGCTGGAAATCCTCAACGCCTCCAAGCAGGACCTGCTGGAAGATTTCGAGGACAGCCCGGAAGTGGTCCAGTCCGGCCTGTACAAGCATGTCTACACCGCCGAGTACGGCCAGTTCGGCGGCCAGCCGGTCGGTGCGCTGATCGCCAACTACTCCTTCGATCCCAGCGCCCCTGACATCAAGACCCTGCAATACGTGGCCAGCGTCGCCAGCATGGCCCACGCGCCATTCATCGGGGCGGCCGGCCCGGGCTTCTTCGGTCTGGAGCGCTTCACTGGGCTGCCCGACGTGAAGGACCTGCAGGACCACTTCGAAGGCCCGCAATTCGCCAAGTGGCAGGACTTCCGCGAACAGGAAGATGCTCGCTACGTCGGCCTGACCCTGCCGCGCTTCCTGTTGCGCACGCCCTACGATCCTCAGGAAAACCCGGTGAAGTCCTTCGTCTACAAGGAAAACGTCGCCGGCAGCCATGAGCATTACCTGTGGGGCAACACCGCCTACGCCATGGCCACCCGCCTGACCGATAGCTTCGCCAAGTACCGCTGGTGCCCGAACATCATCGGCCCGCAGAACGGCGGCGCGGTGGACGATCTGCCGCTGCACCACTTCGAGAGCATGGGCGAGATCGAGACCAAGATTCCCACCGAGGTGCTGGTTTCCGACCGCCGCGAGTACGAGCTCGCCGAACAGGGCTTCATCGCCCTGACCATGCGCAAGGGCAGCGACAACGCGGCGTTCTTCTCGGCCAACTCGGTGCAGAAGCCCAAGTTCTTCGGCACCGGCGAGGAAGGCCGGCTGGCCGAACTCAACTACAAGCTCGGCACCCAGCTGCCCTACCTGTTCATCGTCAATCGCCTGGCCCACTACCTGAAGGTGCTGCAGCGCGAACAGATCGGCGCCTGGAAGGAGCGTTCCGACCTGGAGCGCGAGCTGAACACCTGGATCCGCCAGTACATCGCCGACCAGGAGAACCCCAACCCGGAAGTGCGCAGCCGCCGTCCGCTGCGCGCCGCCCACGTTGTGGTCAACGAGGTGGCCGGCGAGCCGGGCTGGTACCGGGTGACGCTCAATGTGCGGCCGCACTTCAAGTACATGGGCGCCGATTTCACCCTGTCGCTGGTCGGCAAGCTGGACAAGGACTAAGCGGTGAGCGGCGGATACGGCAGCCTGTTCGAGCGTCTGGATGGCGAAAGCGCCCGGCGCCGCAAGGGCTGGAGCCAGGAAAAGGCCGTCATGGATTCCGTGGCGGCCCATCTGGCGCGGATGCTCAGCACCCGCGCGGGCGGCGTGCAGACGCTGCCCGACTATGGCCTGCCGGATCTCAATGACCAGCGCCTGTCGCTGCACGACTCGCAGCAGCAGGCGCGTATCGCCATCGAACGTTTCATCGCCGCCTACGAACCGCGCCTGAGCCAGGTGCGGGTGCTCGTCCTGCCCCGCCATGGCGACCCGCAGCGCCTGGCCTTCGCCATCGAGGGCCGGCTGGATGTGGCAGGACTGAGCCGCGACGTGCGCTTCGCCGCCAGCCTGGAAGGCAGCGGCCAGATGAAGGTTGAGTAAAGGAATACACGAACATGTCAGGCAAACCCGCCGCCCGCTTGGGCGATTCCACCGCCTGCCCGCTACCCGGCCAAGGCAGTACGCCGATCGCCGCCGGCTCGCCGGATGTGCTGCTCGACGGCCTACCGGCCGCACGGCTGGGCGACCCCAGCGGTTGCGGCGGCACGCTGGCCGCGGGCTGCTCGGCAACCGTGCTGATCAATGGCCAGCCGGCGGCGGTAGTGGGCAGTGTCGGCAGTCATGGCAATGCGGTCACCAGTGGATCGACGACAGTAACCATTGGCATGGATATAAGCCCGGCTACATCACGTACGATTTTTACCCCAGCCTCCCTGGCAACAGCCGCAGTAGCCGCTGTCGCCGAAGATTCTTCGGCGCAGCCCGAGCTGAACGAGCTCGAGTACACCATCATGCTGAAGCCTGCCGGCAATCACGTACTGACACCGCTGATGATTTCTGACTATGAGGATCGCACCCAAGGCCGCACTAATAACAAAGAAAATATTGATTTCCTAATACGCAATATCAAGCATGAAGCAGAGCATTTGACATTAGAAGTTTTCTCAAATGAAGCCGTAATGTATACCGAAGCCAACACCGATCTCTTATTGAAGACGGGGGAGCATGAATGGCAATGGGACGGCTACAGTACAGCAGGCGTTCTCGACACCAACATATTGAAAAATACTGATGTCTTTCTACGGCTTACCGCTTCACTCGGTAGCAAACAATGGATAAGCGAACTGCACCTCAAAGCAAAAGCCCACGAGGTTGAGTGGGTTGATGTTCGGATAGAACGCAACAGTTTTGACGTGACTGTTACTGTGCGGCCAAGTTTCTCCGACGGTGGCATTGAAGGCAGAAACAACCATGTTGATCCTGCCAGCTATTCAGCATTGGAAATCCTAGCAAAGGAAGGAATCGAATTTTACTGGTCGCGCAATGGAGATCGGGTACCGGGAATCGCAGATCCGATCCAGACCGGCGCCAGCAACTACAGGGTAAAGGTGAACGCTGACGTCAATCAGCTACCGAAGGCGAAGAATTTCCCCCTGGTAGAAAACCTGACAGCCGATGGTGGCCGATCAACCAGCTTCGGGGTCTTTCGCAAGATCCACCACAACCTTGGGTATGCCTATACAAAGTGTATCCGAAACCAAAAACCCATCCTTATGGCCGACCGGAAAAAGATTCACTGATGAGCTATTTAAGCAAACAGCTGCTCACGAATTTGGCCATTTGATACTAAACGAGTACGGGGATGGAGGCCTCATGCCCACCCATTCATGGACACATAAAAATACCTCTACCCTGTGGCAGACTGAAAAGCCAAACAACCCCATGCCTAAGTTCGGAGAAGTAGATCTGATGAGATATTACAGCGCCTATCTCTACTGGGAGGATCGATTTAGTCGGACAGTTGCCTCGGACGATGACGTAAAAGGTCTGATCTGGCTGAGCAGGGTTCAATTCCATGCCTAGCAAGCCAATCTTAATAGTTTTTGCGCTATTCATGGCGGCCTGCACTTCACAAGTAAGCCGGCACGATATCGTTTACTTCGAAAACACATACACTGAAGCAGCTGAAATTCGTACTGAAAACAGCTCAAATTTCTACACCTCTAATTCTGAAGTGCTCCTCGCGCCAGGCGAGAACGTCGCCATTGCATCGTACATGCTTTATACAGAAAGCATTTTCGAGCACATAAGCGATCACTATAAACTCAGCATCACCATTCATAACAAAAACAAAACAATCAATAGGGATAATCTTCTTGACCGCATTTCAACGACACAGCCGAAAGTAAAGGGAAGCAATCGAATATGGGTAATTACCGACAGCTCGTTATGCCCTGGCTCATCAAATAAGACCCATACAACTCCATGACCCGACACGGCTGATCGGAAGCGCCCATGCCCTTGAACCATTACTACCAGAGCGAACTTTCCGCCCTGCGCCAGCTCGGCAAGCAGTTTGCCGAGCGCAATCCGGCGCTGGCACCGTTCCTCGGGCAGAGTGGCCGCGATCCGGATGTCGAGCGGCTGCTGGAGGGCTTCGCCTTCCTGGGCGGACGCCTGCGCCAGAAGCTCGACGACGAGCTGCCGGAGCTGACCCATTCGTTGATGCAGCTGCTCTGGCCCAATTATCTGCGTCCGCTGCCGGCGTTCAGCATGCTGCAGTTCGATCCCCTGAAGCGCGCCGCCAGCCAGACGGTGGCGGCCGGCACGGCGGTCGAGGCCAAGCCGTTGCAGGGCGTGAGTTGCCGCTTTCGCACCTCTGCCGCCATCGAGGTCCTGCCGTTGGCTTTGAGCCGTCTCGATTACGCCATTCAGGGCCAGGGCGCGCGGCTCAGCCTGCGCCTGGACCTGACGGCCGGCCAGCTCGGCGAATGGCCGTTGCAGCGCCTGCGCCTGCACCTGAGCGGGGAGCGCTACATCAGCCAGTTGCTGTATCTCAGCCTGCTGCGTCACCTGGGCGGGCTCGAAGTCGTGCTGCTGGATGAACAGGGGCAGCCGCTGCAGGACGCACAGGGCCAGCCGCTGCCGCCCGTGCGTCTGGACGCCGACGCCGTGCAGCCGGCCGGTTTCGGCGAGGACGAGGCGCTGGTGCCCTACCCGCTCAACAGCTTCCGCGGCTACCGCCACCTGCAGGAATTCTTCGCCTTTCCGGACAAGTTCCTGTTCGTCGATGTGGGCGGGCTCGAGCGCCTGGTCCAGTTGCCCGAAGACACCCGCAAGCGCACGCGCGGCCTGCTGCTGTGCTTCGACATTCAGAAGACCGGCGTGCAGCGCATCCGGCCAAGCCTGGACAACGTGCGCCTGTACTGCACGCCGGTGGTCAACCTGTTTGCTCACGACGCCATGCCGATCCGCCTGGACGGCCGCCAGGATCGCTATCTGCTGCGTCCCGCCGAATTCGCGGCACGCCAGTGCGGCGTGTTTGCCGTGGAGCGGGTCACCGGCTGGAAACCCGGCGGCATGGGTTACGAAGACTACGTGCCGTTCGAGTCCTTCGAGCACGACCCGAGCTTCGACATCCCCACGGCGCGGCCGTGGTACAGCGTGCGCCAGCAGCCTTCGCCGGTGGGCGACGGCCTGGAAACCTGGCTCGGCTTCAGCCCGCGCCGGCTGGACCGCCACGAGACGCTGTCCGTCGAGCTGACCTGCACCAACCAGGACCTGCCGCGCGAACTGGCGCCGGGCGACATCTGCCTACCCAGCGAAGGCACGCCGCAGTTCCTCACCTTCCGCAATATCGGCTCGGTGACCGCCTCGTATGCCCCGCCGCTGCAGGGCGATTACCTGTGGAAGCTGATTTCCAACCTGTCGCTCAACTACCTGTCGCTGGCCGACGTGCAGGCGCTGCGGGTGATCCTGGAAACCTACGACCTGCCGCGCCACTACGACCAGCACGCCGCGCGGGTCAGCCAGCGCCGGCTGGAGGGACTCAAGCAAATCCGCCACCAGCACGTCGACCGCCTGCTGCGCGGCCTGCCGGTGCGCGGCGTGCGCACCGAGCTGACGCTCGATGCGGACGGCTTTCTCGGCGAGGGGGAGTTGTTCCTCTTCGCCTCCGTGCTCAACGAATTCTTTGCCCTGTACGCCAGCCTCAACTCGTACCACGAGCTGCGCGTGCAGAGCACACAGGGAGAGGTGTACCAATGGACGCCGCGCATGGGTCAACAGCCATTGCTGTGACCGCGCTCAGCCGTGGCATCCGCGAGTACAGCCTTTACCAGGCTGTGCGCCTGGTGCTGGAACGGCTGCGCGAACAACATCCGCAGCTGGATGAGCACAGTCTCTACCAGCGCCTGGAATTCCAGGCCAATCCGAGCCTGGGCTTTCCCGGCGCGGACATCGAACAGGTGACGTTCTTCCACGAGCACGGCGAGCTGCGCGCACGCCTGCAGGTAAACCTGCCGGGGCTGTTCGGCAGTGGCTCGCCATTGCCGGCCTTCTACATGGAACAGGCGCTGGGCGAGGACAACCCGACCCGCGATTTCCTCGACCTGTTCAACGAGCGCCTGTACCGGCTGCTGCTGCCGATCTGGGAAAAGTACCGCTACTACGCGCGCTTTCGCCCCGGCGCCACCGACCCCTTCTCCGCACGGCTGTTCGCCCTGATCGGCCTCGGCGGCGAGCCGATCCGCGCCAGCAGCGAGCTGAACTGGAAGCGCCTGCTGCCCTACCTGGGGCTGCTCAGCCTGCGTGCCCATTCGGCCGCGCTGATCGAATCGGTGCTGCGTTACTACTTCAAGCATCCGGCGGTGCACATCGAACAGTGCCTGGAACGGCGGGTGAACATCCTCGCCGAGCAGCAGAGCCGCCTGGGCCAGGCCAACAGCCGGCTGGGCAGCGATCTGGTACTCGGCGACTCGGTGCGCGACCGGGGCGGCAAGTTCCGCATTCATATCCATCAGCTGTCCTGGGAACGCTTCCACGAATTCCTGCCCAACGGCCCGCACTACGCACCGCTGCTGGCCCTGGTGCGCTTCACCCTGCGCGACCCACTGGATTACGACATCCGCCTGGAGCTGCAGGCGGACAACCGTCCGCAATTGGGCCTGGGCGCCCACAACCCCTGCCGCCTCGGCTGGACCAGTTGGCTCGGCCAGCCCCGCGCCGCCGCCGTGGTCACCCTCAGCAACGGTTCTTCTCAAGGATAGAGAGATGATGAACGTCGACCTGCAACAACTCATCCGCGCGTTGGACGCCAATAGCCAGCGCGACCTGGAACAGGCCGCCGAACGCTGCGTGGCCCGGGCCGGCGGCAAGGTGCTGGTAGAGGATCTGCTGCTGGCGCTGCTCGAGCGCGGCGACAGCCTGCTGCTGCGCGCCCTGCAGGATGCCGGGGTGGAGCCCGGCGAACTGGCCGCCACCCTGCAGCCGCGCGGCGAGCACGAGGAAACCCGCAATCCGGTGTTCTGCGCCAGCCTGGTGCAGTGGCTGCAGGACGCCTTGATGCTGGCCACCCTGGAGCTGGGCCAGCCACACATCGATCAGGCGGCCCTGCTGCTGGCCCTGCTGCGCAACCCGCTGCGCCATGCCGGCACCCACTACCAGCCGCTACTGGCGCGCTTGAACGCCGAGCGTCTGCTGGAGTTAACCCAGGCCCAGGCGAGCAGCCCGAGCCGCGCCACCGACACGGCGCTGCAGCGCTTCACCCACAACCTCACCGAGCAGGCCCGCGCCGGCCGGCTCGATCCCGTGCTGTGCCGCGACGCCGCGTTGCGCCAGATGATCGATATCCTCACCCGGCGGCGGAAGAACAACCCGATCCTGGTTGGCGAAGCGGGCGTCGGCAAGACCGCGCTGGCCGAGGGTCTGGCCCTGCGCATCGTGCAAGGCCATGTGCCGCCCGCACTCAAGGGCGTCGAGCTGCTGACCCTGGACCTCGGCCTGCTGCAGGCCGGCGCCAGCGTCAAAGGTGAATTCGAGCGCCGCCTGCAGGGCGTGATCGACGAAGTTTCCAGCGCGCCCACGCCGGTGATCCTGTTCATCGACGAGGCGCACACACTGATCGGCGCCGGCGCCCAGGCCGGCACCAGCGATGCCGCCAATCTGCTCAAGCCGGCTCTGGCCCGCGGCGAGCTGCGCACCCTCGCGGCGACCACCTGGCGCGAATACAAACAGTACTTCGAGAAGGACCCGGCCCTGGCCCGTCGTTTCCAGCCGGTGCAGGTGCTCGAGCCCACCGTCGCCGAAGCCATCACCATCCTGCGCGGCCTGGCGCCGGTGTATGCCGGCAGCCATGGCGTCTACTTGCGCGACGATGCGGTGCAAGCCGCGGCGGAACTGTCCGCACGCTATCTGGCCGGTCGCCAGCTACCGGACAAGGCGGTGGATGTCCTGGATACCGCCTGCGCCCGGGTACGCATCAGCCTGGCCACGCCGCCCGAAGCGCTGGAGCGGCTGCGCGCCGAGCAGGCGGCGGGGCAGCGTCAGCTGCAGGCGCAGCAGCGCGACCAGGCGGCCGGTCTGGCGCTGGACGAGGCGGCCCTGGAGCGCTTGCAGCAACAGCTGCAGGCGCGGGCCGAAGACGAGCGCCGCCTGAACGAGCATTGGGAGCAGCAACGTCAGTTGGCCAGTCGCCTGCTGGAGCTGCGCCAGCAGCTCGCCGCCACGCCGGATGAAGCAAGCCGCGCGGCCTTGGCCGCCACCCAGGCCGAACTGGCCGAGGCCCAGGCGGAACAGCCGCTGGTCAGCGCCGAAGTCAGCCCGCGCCTGGTGGCCGATGTCATCAGCCACTGGACCGGCATTCCCGCCACGCAGCTGGCCCGCGAGCACAACACCCGCATCGCCAGCTTCGCCGGCGATCTGCGCCAGCGCATTCGCGGTCAGGAACAGGCGGTGCAGGCACTGGACCGTGCGGTGCGCGCCAGCGCCGCCGGCTTGAACAGCCCGGATGCGCCGACCGGCGTGTTTCTGCTGGTCGGCCCCAGCGGCGTCGGCAAGACCGAAACGGCCCTGGCGCTGGCCGACCTGCTGTATGGCGGCGAGCGCTTCCTCACCGTACTCAACATGTCCGAATTCCAAGAACGCCACACGATATCCCAGCTGATCGGCGCGCCACCGGGCTACGTCGGTTACGGCGAAGGCGGCCGCCTGACCGAAGCGGTCCGCCAGAAGCCCTATTCGGTGATCCTGCTCGACGAGGTGGAGAAGGCCAATCCGGATGTACTGAACCTCTTCTACCAAATCTTCGACAAGGGCGTGGCCAACGACGGCGAGGGGCGGGAGATCAACTTCCGCAACTGCGTGTTCCTCATGACTTCCAACCTGGCCAGCGAGCGGATTGCCGAGTTGTGCACGGACGAGCAGCGTCCGGATGCCGACAGCCTGGAAGAGGCCATTCGCCCGGCACTGTCCCGGCACTTCAAGCCGGCGCTGCTGGCGCGCATGAAGGTGGTGCCTTACTACCCGCTGTCCGGCGAACTGCTGCGCGAATTGGTGGAACTCAAGCTGGCCCGCTTCGGCAACCGCCTGGCCGCGCGCCAGGTGCGCTTCAGCCACAGCCCGGCGCTGGTGACGCACCTGGCCGAACGCTGCAGCCACGGCGACAGCGGCGCCCGCCTGATCGACCAGTTGCTCGACCGGCACCTGCAACCGCTGGTGGTCGACCGGCTGCTGGAGGCCCTGGCCACCGGCACACCGCTGCAACAGGTGCATATCGGCCTTGACCTCGAAGGAGGGCTGACCTGTGAGTGCCTTTGAAGCCTGGACGCAGCCGGACATGCCGCTGTCCGCTCTCGCTCGCCTGGCCCGCAGTGCCAGCCGGGAAGCCCTGCTGGAAATCCTACTGGAGACCGCCTCACGGCTGGCCGCCTGCGAGCTGAGCCAGCTGTATCTGCTCGATGACAGCCACACGCGTCTGACATTGAGCGCCGAATGCCTGGATGGCGCGCCGTCCGTTCAGTCCGCCACCAGCCTGCCCAGCGATTACCGTGACGAGCAGTTGCTGCAGTACTGCCTGTGCCAGAACCGCAGCCTGGCCCTCGATGAACTGGATTCCAGCCTGCATGCAACCGGCTTCCTGCCGGTCAGCCTGCAGCCCTGGCGCAGCCTGCTCTGCCTACCGCTGATGGATGCGCAGGGACAGGTGAGTGGTCTGCTGGTCAGCGCCAGCCGGCAGCGCCGCGATCTTTCCCCGGCTGGTGACTTGCTGGCCGAGCTGGGCGGTTTCGCCATCAATCAGCTGCGCCTGCTGCAACGGGCCGAGCCGCTTCGCGCCGAACCGGAAATCACTCCCATCGCCAGCCGCCCGACCGACACCGGCAATGCCTACGGGCTGATTGGCGACAGCACCGGCATGCGCCGGGTCTATCAGTTGGTCGGCAAGGTGCTGCACGTGCCGATCAGCGTGCTGGTGCGCGGGGAAACCGGCACCGGCAAGGAACTGGTGGCCCGCGCCATCCATGATCAGGGGTCGCGGCGCAGCCAGCCCTTCGTGGTGCAGAACTGCGCGGCGATGCCGGAGAACCTGCTGGAAAGCGAGCTGTTCGGTTACCGCAAGGGCGCCTTCAGCGGCGCCGACCGGGATCATCAGGGTCTGTTCGACGCCGCCGATGGCGGCACGCTGTTCCTCGACGAGATCGGCGACATGCCGCTGAGCCTGCAGGCCAAGCTGTTGCGGGTGTTGCAGGAGGGCGAGGTGCGTCCGCTGGGCAGCACCCAGACGCATCGGGTCGACGTGCGCATCATTGCCGCCAGCCATCGGGATTTGCCAGGCGAAGTGGCGGCCGGGCGCTTCCGCGAAGACCTGTTCTATCGCCTGGCCAGCTTTCCGATCGACCTGCCGCCGCTGCGCGAGCGCGGCGACGACCTGCTCAAGCTGGCCCGGCATTTCACCGACAAGACCTGCGCCTTCCTGCAGCGCGGCATCTGCCGCTGGAGCGACGACGCCCTGGCGCGTCTGAGCGCCCACGATTTCCCTGGCAACGTGCGCGAGCTCAAGGCGCTGATCGAACGGGCCGTGTTGCTGTGCGACGGCAGCGAGCTGCGCCCGGAGCATCTCAATCTCGGCCCGACCCAGCCCCAGGCCACCCAGACCCTGCGCGAACGCATGGACCAGGTGGAGCGCAGCCTGGTGCTCGACTGCCTGCGCCGCACCGGCGGCAATCAGAGCCAGGCGGCCCGCGAGCTGGGCTTGCCGCGCCGCACACTGCTGTACCGCATGGACCGACTGGGCATCGGCCCGGCGCAGCTGTGAGCCAAGGAGGACACATGGCCGAACATCTCTATACCCTGCGGCTTGGCGGCCTGGCCGAGCATTTGCAGGTGCTCGCCTTCGACGGACGCGAAGGCATCAGCCAGCCCTACCGCTTCGCTGTCGATGTGGTCAGCCGCAACCCCGATCTCGACTTCGAGGCCTTGCTGCAGCAACCGGCATTTCTGTGCCTGGACCTGAGCACGCAACGGGGCATTCAGGGTCTGGTGCAGCGCATCGAACAGACCGACGGCGGCGAGAAGCTGCACCGCTACCGACTCGATCTGGGGCCGCAGTTGCTGCGGCTCGCCCTGCGCCGCAACTGCCGGATCTTCCAGAAGCGCGCGGTGCCGCAGATCCTGGAAATCTTGCTCGATGAGCACGGCATCCAGGGCGATGCCCGGCGCTTCACGCTGAGCAGCGCTTATCCAGCGCGTGAGTACTGCGTGCAGTACGGCGAAAGTGATCTCGAATTCCTGCAGCGCCTGTGCGGCGAGGAAGGCCTGCACTATCACTTCGAGTACAGCGCCGACGCCCACTGTCTGGTGTTCGGCGACGACCAGACCAGCCTGCCCCGTCTCGATCAGCCGATTGCCTTCCAGCCGGGCTCCGGCCAGGCCGGCGAAGTGCCCACGCTGCAACGCTTCGCCGTGCGTCTGGAAGCGCGCACCGAGGCCGTGACCCGTCGCGATCATGATTTCCAGCAACCCCGTCTGGCCCTGGAAAGCACTGCATGCCTCGACAAAGCCGGCGTGCTGGAGGATTACGCGTTCCCGGGGCAGTTCAACGACCGGGCGCGCGGACGCCAGTTGGCCCAGCGCGCCCTGGAGGCTCACCGCCACGACTGGATGCTGGCCGAAGGCGAAAGCGACCAACCGCTGCTGGCCGGCGGGCATTTTCTGGATGTCCGCAAGCATCCCCGCTCGGACTGGAATCAGCTGTGGCTGCTCACCGAGGTCTGCCATGAAGGACGTCAGCCGCAAGTGCTGGAGGCCTATGGCGAGGCGGGCGGCGAAACCCAGGGTTACCGCAACCGCTTCAAGGCCACGCCCTGGGATACCCCGTTCCGCCCGCCGGCACTGGCCAGGCCGCGCCTGCTTGGCACTCAGAGCGCAGTGGTCTGCGGGCCGGCTGGCGAGGACCTCCACTGCGACGCGCTGGGCCGCATCAAGGTGCAGTTCCATTGGGACCGTGAGGGCCAGAAGGACGAACACAGCTCCTGCTGGCTGCGCGTGGCCTCTGGCTGGGCCGGCAATCAGTATGGCGCGCAGCTTTTGCCCAGGGTCGGCATGACAGTGCTGGTCAGCTTCCTGGACGGCGATCCGGACCAGCCGCTGGTCACCGGCTGCCTGTACCACGCCGAGAACCCGCCGCCCTACGCGCTGCCGGAACACAAGACTCGCAGCGTGTTCCGCAGCCAGAGCACTCCCGGTGGTGAAGGCTTCAACGAACTGCGCATCGATGACCGCAAGGATGCCGAGCAGATCTATCTCCATGCCCAGCGCGATTGGGAGCAGCACATCGGCCATGACCTGCAGCTGCAGGTCGACCATGAGCAACATGAACACATCGGTGCCGACCGCTTCCTGGAAGTGCAAGGGGAGGAGCACCACCTGGCTCACCAGGACCGCCGGACCGAGCTCAAGGCCGACGACCACCTGAGCGTGACGGGCAGCCAGCACATGCAGCTGGGGGAAGCTCTGCTTGTCGAAGCGGGCCGGGAAATCCACCTGTCCGCCGGCGAGAAGCTGGTCATCGACGCCGGCCAGGAGTTGACCCTCGCCGCCGGTGGCAGCTGGCTGAAACTCGACCCATCCGGCGTGAGCCTGAGCGGTGCGCAGATCCTCCTCAATTCGGGCGGCAGCCCGGGCAAGGGCTCCGGCGCGCAGGTTCGTATGCCGCTGCTGGCGAGCATTTCAGGAACAGGAAAGCCCGGTCAATCACTGCAAGCCTCGCAGCCTGAAATCGAAGCGCAGGAAGCGCGCAGGGAAGAAGAGGAAGCCGAGTCGCCGGAAGAAGAAACCGAAGCGCGGGAAGAGGAGCGGCAACCGGAAGAAACCCTCGAGCAGCGCATTACGTTGCGTATCGGCGTGTTTTTCGATGGCACTGGCAACAACACGGCGAATTCCGGGCTGACTGAACAATGCCGTCGCGATGACCAGACGCTGCTGGATCCAGACACACTGCTGGGCACCGTTGATTACTGCAGCCGATACGGCTTTGGCGATCCGGGTGGAGGCGGCATGTTTCGCCGCATTCCGGATAACAGCTACGGCAACGCGCACAGCAACGTGGCCGAGCTGTTTCGGTTGTATCAGGACGATACCAACCGGGCCTTGAGTTCGGGTGAATCCCGGGCATGCATCAAGGCCTATCTGGAAGGTATCGGTACAACCAGTGGTGATTCGGACTCATTGATCGGCCAGGG
>DATJDB010000114.1:0-19725 GCA_035497635.1 Pseudomonas sp.
CTGCACCGCCCGCCGCCGGATGCCGACCTGCACGAACTCGCCGAAGGCCAACACTGGGCACAGCAGCGCCTGGCCTTCGAGGAATTGCTTACCCATCAGTTGTCCCTGCAGCGCCTGCGCGAAAGCATTCGCGCCCAGCAGGCGCCGGCGCTGCCGCCGGCCGCGCGCCTGCCGGATTTGTATCTGCAAGGTCTGGGCTTCGCACCGACCGGCGCGCAACGCCGGGTCGGCGTGGAGATCGCCTACGATCTGGCACAGCCCGAACCCATGTTGCGCCTGGTGCAGGGCGACGTCGGCGCCGGCAAGACGGTGGTCGCCGCGCTGGCTGCCTTGCAGGCGCTGGAGGCCGGTTACCAGGTGGCGCTGATGGCGCCCACCGAGATTCTCGCCGAGCAGCATTTCCTCAATTTCAGCCGCTGGTTCGAGCCGCTGGGCATCGATGTCGCCTGGCTGGCCGGCAAGCTCAAGGGCAAGGCCCGCGCCGCCGCGCTGGAAAAAATCGCCGCAGGCTGCCCAATGGTGGTCGGCACCCACGCGCTGTTCCAGGAGGAGGTGCGCTTCGCCCGCCTGGCGCTGGTGATCATCGACGAGCAGCACCGCTTCGGCGTGCAGCAGCGGCTGGCGCTGCGCCAGAAGGGTATCGACGGACGACTCTGCCCACACCAACTGATCATGACCGCCACGCCGATTCCGCGCACCCTGGCGATGAGCGCCTATGCCGATCTGGACACCTCGATCCTCGACGAACTGCCGCCCGGGCGCACGCCGGTGAACACCCTGGCCATCGCCGACAGCCGCCGTCCGGAAGTGATCGAGCGGGTACGCGCGGCCTGCCAGGAAGGCCGCCAGGCATACTGGGTGTGTACGTTGATCGAGGAATCGGAAGAACTGACATGCCAGGCGGCGCAGACCAGCTACGAGGAGCTGACCGCTGCTCTCGGCGAGCTGCGGGTCGGGCTGATCCATGGGCGCATGAAACCGGCCGAGAAGGCGGCGGTGATGGAGGCGTTCAAGGCCGGCGAACTGCAACTGCTGGTGGCCACCACGGTGATCGAGGTGGGGGTGGATGTGCCCAATGCCAGCCTGATGATCATCGAGAACCCCGAACGCCTCGGCCTGGCCCAATTGCACCAGCTGCGCGGTCGCGTCGGTCGGGGCAGTGCGGTCAGCCACTGCGTACTGCTCTATCATGCGCCGCTGTCGCAACTGGGCCGCGAACGCCTGGCGATCATGCGCGAGACCACCGACGGCTTCCTGATCGCCGAAAAGGACCTGGAACTGCGTGGGCCCGGCGAGATGCTCGGTACCCGGCAGACCGGCCTGTTACAGTTCAAGGTCGCCGACCTGATGCGTGACGCCGACCTGCTACCTGCGGTGCGCGAAGCGGCGCAGCAGTTGCTGGCGCGCTGGCCGCAGCACGTCGCGCCGCTGCTGGCGCGCTGGCTGCGCCATGGCCAGCAGTATGGTCAGGTGTGACATTTTCACGACCGACGGCCCTTGGGAAAATCCAGGTGCCGTCGATACGCCTTGCAAACGCCCGTTTCGGATCCGGATGTACCCATGAACGAGTGCTCCATCATCCCGGCCGACCAGCCGTCGACCGCTCCCCTGCTGATGCAACAACTGCTGCGCCGTCTGGCCGTGCCCGTGCGCACCCGCCCGGACGAACCCGGCATTCCGCCGGCCCAGCGCATCCAGGGTGTGCTGCTGGAAGACACGCTGGGTGCGGTGCTGGTGATCTATCCGCGCAACCAGTTGCTCGATCTGAAGCGCCTGGCGGCCTTCAGTGAGCGTCAACTGGGACCGGTACGCCCTGAGCGGCTCAAGCGCATGCTTGGCCGCCATGGCCTGACCTGCCTGCCGGCGCTGCCGGCGATCACCAGTTCGCCATGCCTGTATGACGAGCGGCTGCTGGAGCAGCCGATGCTGCTGATCGAATCCGGCACGCCGGGGCTGCTGCTGGAGATCAGCCGCGAGCATTTCCAGATGCTGCTGGCCACGGCGCGCCCCGGCTGCTTCGGCGAGCCGCTAGGCAATATCCGTCCGAACCTCGATCGGCCGGGTGACGACAGCAGCGAAATCGATCAGGCGGTGAAGACTTTTACGGCCCGGCGTATCCAGCAGCGTCTCGGCGAGACCATGGAGATTCCGCCGCTGACCCGCACCGCGCAGCGCATCATCAAGCTGCGCGCCAACCCGAACGCGACCATCGAGGACATCACCTCGGTGGTGGAAACCGATCCGGCACTGGCCGCGCAGGTCATGCGCTGGGCCAGTTCGCCGCTGTACGCCGCGCCGGGCAAGGTGCGTTCGGTGGAGGAGGCGATCATCCGCGTGCTGGGCTTCGATCTGGTGATCAACCTGGCGCTCGGCCTGGCGCTGGGCCGGCACCTCAGCCAGCTCAGCGATCCCAACCAGCAGAACACCCCCTACTGGCAGCAGGCGATCTACACCGCCGCGCTGATCGAGGGGCTGACCCGCATGATGCCCGCCGCCCAGCGTCCGGAGACCGGCCTGGCCTACCTCGGCGGGCTGCTGCACAACTTCGGCTACCTGCTGCTGGCGCACATCTTCCCGCCGCACTTCAACCTGATCTGCCAGCACCTGGAAGCCAACCCGCACCTCTGGCACGGGCACATCGAGCAGCACCTGCTGGGTATCACCCGCGAGCAGATCGGCAGCTGGATGATGCGCAACTGGGATATGCAGGAAGAAATTTCCACCGCGCTGCGCTTCCAGAACGATCCGGATTACGCCGGGCCGCACTGCGCCTACGCCAATCTGGTGTACCTGGCGGTCAACCTGCTGCGTGGACAGAAGATCGGTGATGGCCTGCAGCAGCCGGTGCCCGAGGCGCTCTATCAGCGCCTGGGTATCACTGCCGAGCAGGCCGAGGATGCGCTGCAGAAGGTGCTGCGCGCCGAAGCGGCGCTGCGCGAGATGGCCAGCCAGTTCCAGAATTCGCGCAGCGAAGAGCCGCAAGAGTAAAAAAGAAGGTCCCGTAGGCGGTCAGCGCTGTTCCGGCCGCGCGCGAGGTGCGCGTAGGGCGGACAAGAAAGACGTTGTCCGCCCTACGCGAGAGATACGGGTACTCCGAGCGAGGTGTAAATCTCAGCCCCGCTGGCCGGCGTAAAGCCGGCCCCACAGGGATCGGTGCCGCGCCCCGCTAGGCGCGCCCTCTAATTTGTAGGGCCGGCGCCAGCCGGCCCTACAGCGGGATCAGGCCTTCTTTTTCGGTTTCAGATACTTGGTCAGGCCCTGGAACCACATCACCAGCATCGTATTGCCCTGAATCTGGATGTCCTTGTCCTGGATGCCCTTCATGAAGGCCAGTTGCTTGTTCTTGGCGGTGAAGGTGGCGAAGCCGTAAGCGGCGTCGCGAAAGCCCAGGGCGAAGGCTGGCTGCTGCGCGGGGCCGCGCTTGCTGGTCATGCGCTGGTCCTTGACGATGAAATGGCGGGCAACCTTGCCGTCCAGGGTATGCAGCTGGAACACCAGGTCCTTGTCGGCCAGTTGTTGCTGAAACTCGGGATTGGTGTGGCTGGCCTTTTTCATCAGGCGGCCCATCATCCAGAGGAGAAAACGGAATTTCATCGCGGCCTCGAAGAGGGATTTGTCAGGCGCGGGATTCTAGCGGCCAAAAACCCCATAAGCAGCCGAACTTGTGTAGAAAAATGCAACAACGGCCCGCCTGGTGGGCGGGCCGTGCGGCGATCAGTTAATGGCGTCGCGCAGCGACTTGCCGGGTTTGAACGCCACGGTGTTGCTGGCCTTGATCTTCACGGGTTCGCCGGTCTGCGGGTTCTTGCCGGTGCGGGCACCCCGGTGGCGTTGCACGAACGTGCCGAAGCCGACCAGTGTGACGCTCTCCTTGCGGTTAAGCGCATCGGTAATTTCCTCCAGGACGGCGTTGAGCACGCGGTTGGCCTGGTCGCGGGTGAGATCGGCCTTGTCCGCGACGGCGGCGGCGAGTTCCGGTTTACGCATAAGAGGTGCCTCTTTCGACGGTGTCATTGTTGTTCTTGTTGTGTCCGTGCTGCTCGGCTGAACAGCGCCCCTTTGCTGCTGCGAAGCTCTAGCCCGCGGCAGTCACTTCGAGGATGGCATGCGCGTACGGGCCACGCCAGTCCTTGCAAGTCCTTCACCCTGCCAACTGAGGCTCAGATCCGACGGAACGCATGCATACCGCCGCTCAGTCGAGCAACGGCGGCAGCTCCCGGTTGAGCGCCAGCCGCCCCTGCACAGCCTGGCCGCTGAGGCCATAACCCAGCAGCTCACCGTTGGCATCGCGGCACAGCGCCCGCCAGTCGGGATCTTCACCGTGCAGTTCCCAGTTGCCGGTGCGGCCGGCCGGCGGCAGCGCCACCACCAGCGGGCAGGCCGGCGTTTTCACCGTCACCGGCATGGAGCCGTAGCGCACCGCGCTGGGTTCGCCGGCCAGGGTGCGTGCCAGCGCGCGTACGCCAGCCATCAGCGGCATCACATAGAGCAGATTGAGTCCGTCCACCTCGGCGCAGTCGCCCAGGGCATAGACATGCTCGGCGGAGGTCCGCAGCTGTCGGTCCACCCGTATGCCGTGCCCGCTGGCCAGTCCGGCGGTGTTGGCCAGCGCGGTGCGCGGGCGCAGGCCGACCGCCGAAAGCACCAGGTCGCAGCGCCGCTGCGTGCCGTCGGACAGCAATGCCTGCAGGCCGTCGTCGCTGTGGTTCAGGCTGGCCAGTGTGCGGCCAAGGTACAGGCCCGCGCCGAGCTGTTGCAGGGCGTCACGCAGGGCGCCGCCAAGGGCCGGTTGCAGCAGTTCGGGCATCGGCTGTTCGGACAGGCCGACCAGATCCACGTCGTAACCGCCCAGGCGCAGGTCGTTGGCGAATTCGCAGCCGATCAACCCGGCGCCAAGGATGAGCACCCGCTGTCCGGATTTGAGGGCGGCGCGAAAGCGCGCGTAATCCTCCAGGTCGTTGATGGTGAAGATGCGCTCGGCGGCGTCGCCATCCACCGGCACTCGCACGCACTCGGCGCCCAGCGCCAGCACCAGGTCGCGGTAGTCGACCGGCTCATCATCCAGCCACAGGCGGCGGGCCTGTGGGTCGAGGGTGGTGACCCGGGTGTGGGTGCGGATCTCGGCGTTCAACTGCTCGGCCATCGCGCCCGGCTCGGCCATCACCAGCGCCTCGGCGTCCTGGCCCTTGGCGAAAGCGGTGGAGAGCATCGGCTTGGAATAGGAACGGCCGTCGTCGGCGCTGATCAGCAACAGCGGGGTTTCACCGTCGTGCTTGCGAAACTCGCGGGCCAGGCCATAACCGGCCAGCCCGGTGCCGACGATCACCACGGGTTTTTGCCGCGTCATCAGGCCACCACTTCCATCATCACGAAGTCGCTCTTGCTCACGCCGCAGTCGGGACACAGCCAGTCCTCGGGCACCTGCGCCCAGGGTGTGCCGGGGGCGATGCCGTCTTCGGGCCAGCCTTTGGCTTCGTCATAGATCAGTCCGCATACCGCGCATTGCCAAGTCTTCATTAAGTTGCCTCGCTGGTTTGCCTCGAACCGGCACGCTATCCCAAGTGCCAGGATGCGCCAAGGGCACCCGGCCCTTTCCTTGGTAGGGTGCGGTAGACTGCCGGCCTTCGTAACCCTGCTGCCGACTCCATCGTGTCTGATTCTTTTCTCTGGCTGACCGCCGATCGCCTGGTCGCCCCGCTCGCTAGCGGCGTGCGGGACTGGCTGTTCGAGCCGGGCTCGCTGACCCTGCGTCTCACCACCCTGGCCGAGGGTGATTTTTCCGTTCGCCCGCTGCTGGAAGGCTGGCATGACCTGCGCGACGATGAATGCGCCGCGCTGGGGCTGGCGCCGGGCAGCAGCGGCTGGGTGCGCGAGGTCTATCTTTGCGGACGCCAGGGCGAGCCCTGGGTGTTCGCCCGCAGCGTGGCCAGCCGCGAGGCGCTGCAGGCGCTGGAGCTGGACCTGCAGCACCTGGGCAAGCGCCCGCTGGGTCATCTGCTGTTCAGCGACAAGGCCTTCGGCCGCAGCCCGTTCGAGATCTGCCACTATCCGCCCGAATGGCTGCCCGCCGAAGTGAGCCAGGCCGGACTCTGGGCGCGACGCTCCTGCTTCCAGCGCGGCGCGGTGGGTGTGCTGGTCGCCGAGATCTTCCTGCCGCCGCACTGGCAGGCGGTGCGCGCCGGCGACCTTCACTAGCGATTCACACGGAGAACCCATGTACACGCAGCTGCTGCAATCGTTGAATCGCCTGCATCCCCGCACCTGGGACTTCATTCAGTTGATGCGCCTGGAGAAGCCGATCGGTATCTACCTGCTGCTCTGGCCGACCCTGGCGGCGTTGTGGATCGCCGGCGAGGGTTCACCGAGCCCGGCGCACGTCGTTATCTTCACCCTGGGCGTGATTCTCATGCGCTCGGCCGGCTGCGTGATCAACGACTTCGCCGACCGCAACTTCGACGGTCACGTGGCGCGCACCCGCCAGCGGCCGCTGGCCAGCGGCAAGGTGCGGGTGAAGGAAGCCTGGCTGCTGTTCGCCGTGCTGGTCGTCCTCAGCTTCGGCCTGGTGCTGCTGACCAACGCCGTCACCGTGTGGCTGTCCTTCGGCGCCCTGGCAGTGGCCGCGCTGTACCCGTTCATGAAGCGCTACACCTATTACCCACAAGTGGTGCTCGGCGCGGCCTACTCGTGGGGCATTCTCATGTGCTTCACCGCCGAGCGCGGCGTGCTGCCGCCGGAAGCCTGGGTGCTGTTCATCGCCAACGTGGTGTGGACGGTGGGCTACGACACCTATTACGCCATGGCCGACCGCGAGGACGACCTGAAGATCGGCATCCGCTCCACCGCCATCCTGTTCGGCGAGCAGGACCGCCTGATCATCTTCACCCTGCAATGCCTGTCGCTGATCTTCCTGCTGATGGCCGGCGCCCGTTTCGAGCTGGGCCTGTATTTCCAGCTCGGCCTGGCGGTGGCGCTGGCCTGTTTCCTCTGGGAATTCTGGCGCACCCGCAACCGCGAACCGCGGGTGTGCTTCCAGGCCTTCCTGCACAACCACTGGGCCGGGTTGGCGATCTTCATCGGCGTGGTGCTGGATTACCTGCTGCGCTAGTTGGGTCGCGCCGAACCCCTGTGGGGCCGGCTTTACGCCGGCCAGCGGGGCTGAATCCGATGCCTTGGTGTTGTTCCCACCGCCGTCGGCCGGGATAAACCCGGCCCTACAGCACTCTACGGCTTGGCCACGTGCCAGACACCCATCAGTGTATCGCCGGTGGTATCGCCGGGCTGCTTGTCCTTGGCGTAGGTGTACAGTGGCTTGCCATCGTAGGCCCATTGCAAGGTGCCATCCGGGCGGGTGACCAGGCTCCATTCGCCGCTGGGCTGCGCGCCTTCCTTGGCAATCAGCGGCGGCCAGATATCCGCGCATTGTTCGGTGCAGTTGGATTGGCCCTCGCTGTCCTTGCCGTAGGTGTAGAGCGTCATGCCCTGGGCATCCACCAGTCGGTCGTCCTGGACTGTCGCGGGTTCCTGGGCATGCGCCAGGCCGGAGAGCAGCGCCAGCAAGGCGATGGAATTGAACAGCAAGGCGGGCATTCTCATGGCGTTTCTCCCTCGGGATGTGAGCCAATTGGAGTGCGCGCGGCGCGCGATGATCGGGGTCGCCCGACAATCGGGATACCGCCCGGACTGTCACACCGCTGCAACAATTCCGTTATCTAATGCCGGCATTGACCGGAATCGCACAGGAAAACCCATGGCAGGCAAGACCATTCTGATCGTCGATGACGAGGCACCGATCCGCGAGATGATCGCGGTGGCGCTGGAAATGGCCGGCTACCAGTGTCTGGAAGCGGCCGACAGCCAGCAGGCGCACAGCCTGATCATCGACCACAAGCCGGACCTGATCCTGCTCGACTGGATGCTGCCCGGCACCTCGGGTATCGAGCTGGCGCGACGCCTGAAGCGCGACGAGATGACCGCCGCCACGCCGATCATCATGCTCACCGCCAAGGGTGAAGAGGACAACAAAGTCCAGGGCCTGGAAGTCGGCGCCGATGACTACATCACCAAGCCATTCTCGCCCCGCGAACTGGTGGCGCGCCTCAAGGCCGTGCTGCGCCGCGCCGGCGCGGACGACGGCGAAACGCCGATCGAGGTGGGTGGGCTGCGCCTGGACCCGGTCAGTCACCGGGTGACCATCGATGACCGACCGGCCGAGATGGGCCCTACCGAATACCGCCTGCTGCAATTCTTCATGACCCACCAGGAGCGCGCCTACACCCGTGGCCAACTGCTGGACCAGGTCTGGGGTGGCAACGTCTACGTCGAAGAGCGTACCGTGGACGTGCATATCCGCCGGCTGCGCAAGGCGCTGGGCAGTGATTACGAATCGCTGGTCCAGACGGTACGCGGCACCGGTTACCGATTCTCCACCCGAGCCTGAATGTGAACACCCATCCCGCCGCGCTGCTGCTGCGCCACGGTTTGATCCTGCTGGGCGCGGCCCTGCTGCTGGGGCTGCTCAGCGGCGCCTGGGGCTGGAGCCTGGCGCTGTGCCTGGCGGCTTATCTGGCCTGGGTGCTGCGCGATCTGCTGCGCCTGCAGCGCTGGTTGGAGAGCGCCACGCCGCGCGACGAAGTGCCCGAGGCACGCGGCCTGTGGGAAGCGCTGTACGACCGCATCTATCTGCTGCAACGCCGCAACCGTGAATCACGTGAGCGGCTACAGGCGGTGATCGACCGCGCGCAGCAATCCACCGCCGCCCTGCAGGATGCCGTGGTGATGCTCGACCGCGATGGCAACCTGGAATGGTGGAACCCGGCCGGCAGCCGTCTGCTGGGCCTCCAGACTCCGCAGGACAGCGGCCAGCCGGTGATCAACCTGGTGCGCCATCCGCGCTTCAAGGAGTACTTCGAGCGCAAGGATTTCCGCGAACCGCTGAGCCTGCGCTCACCGGTGGATGCCAACCTGCACCTGCAGATCTTCATCACCCTGTACGGTCAGCGCGACCACCTGATGGTGGTGCGCGACGTGACGCGCATGCAGCAGCTGGAGCAGATGCGCAAGGATTTCGTGGCCAACGTTTCCCACGAGCTGCGCACGCCGCTGACGGTGATCAGTGGCTATCTGGAAACCCTGCTCGACCATGATGCCCCGGCGCCGCGCTGGCAGCGTCCCATGCAGCAGATGCAGCAACAGGCCACGCGGATGTCGCACCTGCTCGACGACCTGTTGCTGCTGGCGCGCCTGGAAGCCACCGATTACCCGGCCGAGAGCCAGCCGGTGGCGATCGAGCGCGTGCTGCAGATGATTCGTGCCGATGCGCTGGCGCTATCGGGAACGCGTGGCCACCGGGTCGAGCTGGAGATCGAAGCGGGCCTGCTGCTCAAGGGTTGCGACAGCGAGCTGCGCAGCGCCTTTTCCAACCTGGTGTTCAATGCGGTGAAGTACACCCCGGACGGCGGCGACGTGCGGGTCCGCTGGTGGAGCGACGAGCAGGGCGCGCACCTGGCGGTGCGCGACAACGGCCTGGGCATCGAGGCCAAGCATCTCCCGCGCCTCACCGAGCGGTTCTACCGGGTGGATGCCAGCCGCGCCGCCGATACCGGCGGCACCGGGCTCGGCCTGGCCATCGTCAAGCACGTGCTGCTGCGCCATCGCGGCCGGCTGGAAATCGTCAGCCAGCCGGGCCAGGGCAGCACCTTCACCTGTCATTTTCCGACCACGCTGTGCGTCCGCTACGCGGCGCAGGGCGCCACGGATTGACCGCCGGGCTTGAAAAAGCCCGGGCGAATAGCCATCTTGCGCGAATCATTGGCCAACCCGAACCCTCATGGACCCCTCGCCTAGTCTCTCCGTCTCTACGTATTTCGCCGATTTCGGCCTTGTTCTATTCGCCTTCTTCCTCGTTCTGCTCAACGGTTTCTTCGTGGCCGCCGAGTTCGCCATGGTCAAGCTGCGCTCGACCAAGGTGGAGGCCATCGCCAGCCAGCACGGCTGGCGCGGACACATCCTGCGCACCGTGCACCGCCAGCTCGACGCCTACCTGTCGGCCTGCCAGCTGGGCATCACCCTGGCCTCGCTGGGCCTGGGCTGGGTCGGCGAGCCGGCCTTCGCCCACCTGCTTGAACCGCTGTTCGAAGCGCTGGGCGTGGAAAACGAAGCGGTCATCCACGGCGCCGCCTTTGCCGTCGCGTTCTTTCTGATTTCCTACCTGCATATCGTGGTCGGCGAGCTGGCGCCCAAATCCTGGGCCATCCGCAAGCCGGAGCTGCTATCGCTGTGGACGGCGGTGCCGCTGTACATCTTCTACTGGGCGATGTATCCGGCGATCTTCCTGCTCAACGCCAGCGCCAACGCCATCCTGCGCCTGGCCGGGCAAGGCGAGCCGGGGCCGCACCATGAGCATCACTACAGCCGCGACGAGCTGAAGCTGATCCTGCACTCCAGCCGTGCCCACGACCCCAGCGATCAGGACATCCGCGTGCTGGCCTCGGCGGTGGAAATGGGCGAACTGGAAGTCGCCGACTGGGCGAACTCCCGCGAGGACCTGGTGTACATCAAGCGTCACGCCAGCCTGGACGAGATATTCGGCGTGCTGCGCCGCCACAAGTACAGCCGCTACCCGGTGTACGACGAGGACAGCAACGAGTTCGTCGGCCTGGTGCACATCAAGGACCTGCTGCTGGAGCTGGCCCACCTGGGCGAACTGCCGCAGCAGATGGACCTGGATGAAATCATCCGCCCGGTGGAACGCATCTCCCGGCACATGCCACTGACCACCCTGCTGGAAGAATTCCGTAAGGGCGGCGTGCATTTCGCGCTGGTTGAGGAAGCCGATGGCAAGGTCATCGGCTACCTGACCATGGAAGACGTGCTGGAGGCGCTGGTCGGCGACATCCAGGACGAACATCGCAAGGCCGAGCGCGGCGTGCTGGCCTACCAGCCGGGCAAGCTACTGGTGCGCGGCGACACCCCGCTGTTCAAGATCGAGCGCCTGCTGGGCGTGGATCTGGACCACATCGAGGCCGACACCCTGGCCGGCCTGATCTACGAAACCCTGAACCGCATGCCCGAGGAAGAGGAAGCTCTGGAAACCTCCGGCCTGCGCATCATCGTCAAGAAGATGAAGGGCCCCAGGGTAGTGCTGGCCAAGGTGGTCAAGCACGATTGAGCCGTTGCTGCGGGAGCGAATTCATTCGCGAGCTTCTGGCCTCCGCCGGCAGGAGAAGTTCGCGGACAAGTCCGCTCCCGCACAGGTTTGCTCCCACACAGAAGGCGTGGCCCGAACCTGTGGGAGCGAATTCATTCGCGAGCTTCTGGCATCAGCCGGCACGAGAAGCTCGCGGACCAGTCCGCTCCCACACACACACGTTTGCTCCCGCACAGGTTTGCTCCCACACAGAAGGCGTAGCCCGAACCTGTGGGAGCGAATTCGTTCGCGAGCTTCTGGCCTCAGCCGGCAGGAGAAGTTCGCGGACATGTCCGCTCCCACACAGGTTTGCTCCCACACAGAAGGCGTAGCCCGAACCTGTGGGAGCGAATTCATTCGCGAGCTTTTGGCGGTGAAACCGCTCCATCCCGCACCGGAGCGCCCGTCACTCCCCGGCGAACCCCGGAATTCCCGCTTCCCCCAACTGCGCCGCCAGCGCCTGCACGGCGGGATGCTGGAAAAAACGCTGGACCTGATGGGCGCGCTGCGCACCCAGGCCCGCCTGCCGGCGCCACTGTTCCGCTGAACGGCCGGACAGGCGTCGCCAGTCATCACCGGCTGCCAGCCGAATGCCGGGCGGCAGGCCCAGCGCGCTCAGCCAGCGTTCGAGCGGGCGGTGGCGCGCCTGTTCGGCGCCCTCCAGCAACGGCTGGCTCCGCAAGCCCGGTACCTGGGAAAGCTGGTCGGGCGTGAGCTGCATCCAGGCCAGCAAGCCCTGCTCCAGGAGTCCGGATTCCAGCAGCGCGCGCCAGGTGCCTGGTCCAAGTCCCGGCAGACCCAACCCCTGACGGCCCGCCAGCCATTCCAGTCGCGCCTGAAACTGTTCGGCGCAGCCGGGCATCGGTTGCCAGCAACTCAACGGGTGATAGGCACCCGCGTCCGGCACGGACACGGCCTCGCGCTGTGGCGAGCGCCAGACCACGCTTTCCAGTCGTGGAATGCTGCCGCCGGCCAGACCAATCGCGACCTGATCGCCGGGCCGAATATCCAGCGCTCGCCAGCGCGGCAGCGAGCCGGCCGAAACCTTGCGCACAATGCGGTCATCCAGCCGCACCGGCTGCAGATGCAGCAGCGGCGTGATGCGCCCGCTGCGCCCGATGCGAAATTCCACCGCGCGCACCTCGCCCAGCGCCTGGCGAACCGGATACTTCCAAGCCGTCGCCCAGCTCGGCGCACGGGCTTTCCAGTGTTGTGCGGGCGGAGGATTGGCCTGGCGCAACACCACGCCATCTGTGGCGAAGGGCAGGGCGCTGCGAAACCAGTGCTCGCGCCAGTGTCGCGCCTCGCCGGCAGCGGCGACCCGCTGGGCAAGGGCGGCGCTGTCGGTGAAGCCCAGGTGTCCGAGGGCGGTCAGCCGCTCCGGCAACGTTGCGGGTCCATCCGGCCAGTCCCAGACAAACAGGCCAATGCCGGCCGCGTCTTCCGGCTCGAGACGCTGGCGCGCCAGCAGTCCGGCGACCCGCGCCCGCGCACCCTGGCCGCCGCGTTCGGCTTGCACGTGACCGGGCAGGCGCCAGTACAGCTCGCCCTGCAGCAGGGCATCGAGTGCTTCGGGAAGTTGTGCGGGCACGGCGGGCAGGCCGCGAACTTTCGCCGTCCAGTCCTGGCCGTGACGGCCATCGCCGCGGCTGATGGCCTGTTGCAGGCGGCCGGCGCGGTACACCAGGGTCACCGCCACGCCATCCACCTTGGGCTGCATCCACACCGATTCGCGCCGGGCCAGCCAGGCGCCGAGCTCGTCATCCGCCAGCTTGCCCAGGCCGGTTTGCGCCACCGGATGGGCCACCGGACCGGCCAGTCCGGCCAGCGGTTGCGGCGCGGCCGGCGCCTGCTCCGCGAAGCAGGTTCGCCAGGCATCGAAGCGCTCCCGCGCCTGATCGTAGAGCTCGTCGGCAATCGGTGAGTGGCCGTCGCGGTGATAGGCGCGGTCCCAGTTCGCCAATTGTTCGGCCAACTGATTCAGCTCGGCCCCGGCGCGTTCGGCGGACCAGTTCGGGCAGGCCTGGGCGATGCCGCTCAGACCGCAGAGTACGGCCAGCAGCCACGGCTGGAACAAGGGCATGGGTGCATCCCCGCATAAGGAAATCGGCCGGGAGCATAGTCGAGCCGGTGCGACGGCTCGGTCGGGCGGTCAGCGTCTTTCTGGCCGCCATGGCTCGGTGTGCAGCCGAGTCGCTGCGAAAGCGGGTTGGTGCGGACAGGAAAAGCGGTGTCCGCCCTGTGTTGCGCGGGCTTGGGCACTCTCGCGGTCATTCGCAGTCAGACAGACGTGGCCCGGTAGTCGACGGCGCCGTTCCGTTCTAACCGGCTGGTCTAGTCCGGCCCCTGGTTCATGGAGGTAAACCCATGCGTCTTGCGCATCTCATCCTGCCGGCGCTGCTCGGTCTCGTGCTGGTGGGCTGTGGTCCCGATGAAGAGGATCGGATCGATACCACCCCGCCACCCACCACCGATCCGGTCCAGCCGGTGCCGCCGGCCGAGCCCATGTCGCCGACCACGCCGACACCGCCGCCCACCACACCCAGCGGTGTGCCGGAAGAAAGCGACATGAACACCAACCCGGCCCAGAACTGACCCCGCCGGCCTCAATGCGCGGTGACCGCCTGCTCGCGTTTGAGCAGGTGGCTGCCCAGGGTGCGCAGGCGCGCCAGTTGCCGGCCGACCAGCGCCAGCTGGGTCTGTACCAGGCGGTGATTGTCATCGAGCGTGTCCGGTAGCTGTTCCAGCTGCTCGGCCAGGGCTTCTTCCTGCTCGCTGTGCACAGCCAGCGGCGCCTTGCCGGTCAGGCCGGCGGCGATTTCCTCCAGCGAGGCAATGATGCGTGCGCCCGCGTCTTCCAGCAGGGTGGCGTCCTGATCGGTGCCCAGCGGCGCGCGGTGCGCGCCCAGTGCCGACAAGTAGCCCAGCAGGGTGTGGGTGACCACCAGGAAGCGGAAACCCTGTTCGGTATCGCGGCGAAAATGTCCCGGTTCCATGAGCATGTTGGACAGCGTGGTCGACAGCGCCGCGTCGGCGTTGTGGGCGTTGCGCCGCGCCACCCGGTAGGCCAGGTCGTCGCGCTTGCCGCTCGCGTACTGGGCGAGGATCTCGCGCAGGTACTCGGCGTGGCTGGTCAGCGTGCGGGCCAGCAGATGATCGAGGCGCCGGCCCTGCCAGTCCGGCAGGATCAGGAGCACCGCGGCGATGGCGATCAGGCTGCCCAGCAGGGTGTCGAACAGCCGTGGCCAGATCAGGCCGTAACCGTCGCCGATCTGGTTGAAGCTCAGCAGCACCAGCAGCGTGATGGCCGCCGTGGCCAGCGTGTAGCGGCTGGCGCGGGTGGCGAAGAACAGTACGCCGGCCACCACGGCCAGCGAGGCCTGCACCAGCGCCTGCGGGAACAGGCTGATCAGCGCCCAGCCGGCCACCAGGCCGACCAGCGTGCCGAGGATGCGTTGCACCAGCCGGGTGCGGGTGGCGCCGTAGTTCGGCAGGCAGACGAACAGCGTGGTGAGCAGAATCCAGTAGCCCTGGGTCGGGTCGATCCAGTGCAGGATGCCGTAGCCGGCGCACAGGGCGATGGACAGCCGCAGCGCGTGGCGGAACACCAGCGAGGTGGGGGTCAGTTGCAGACGGATGCGCTGCAGGGCTTCGCCCAGGCTGCGCGGCGAATGGTCGAACAGGCTCGGGTCCTGTTCGTCGGCCAGTACGTCCGGGTTGCTGGCGCCGGCCAGCTTGCGATCCAGGGTTTCCAGGTTGTTGGCCAGCGCGTCCACCGAGCGCAGCAGCCGGCGCCATTCGGGGCGGTTCTGTTCGCGCAGGTGGGTTAGCGAGGTTTGTAAATCGTCCAGCGCGGCGCGGCTTTCGCCGTGATCGAACGGCTCGCGCAGGCGGATGGCGCGGCCCAGGCTGCGGCAGGCGTTGCCCTGCTGGTTGAGCAGGCGCTGGCAGCGGAACATCACATCGCTGTGGAAGAACGCCTCGGCCAGTTCGTTGTACGGGTAATGGGACGAGCTGGCTCGCTCGTGAATGTCCTGGGCGGTGAAATACAGGCGCAGGTAGCGGCTCAGCCGCGCCGAAGGGCGGCCGTTGGCGAAGCGGTGCAGCAAAATTTCCTTGGCCTGATTCATGGCATTGACCAGCTTACCGTTCTGTCGGGCCAGCTCCAGACGGCGCTCCTCGACATCCAGCTGGCGCAGCGGTTCGAGCAGGCTGCTCTTGATCTTCAGGTACAGGCCCAGCTCTTCGAACAGCCGCGCCAGGCCCTGCTGCACCGGCTGGTGCACGAACAGCGCCGCCCAAAGCACCGACAGCACGCCATACCAGGCGGCGCCGGCCAACAGCAGCAGCGGCTCGTGCCAGAAACTGCCGGGCACACCGCCGCGCTGCTCCACACCGATCATGGTGTAGATGGCCAGAATCAGTGTCGACCAGCCGAGGGTGGCGTAGCGCGGGCCCACCGCGCCGAGCATGGTCAGCGCGAAGCTGGTGATCGCCAGTCCGCCGACGAACAGCCAGGGGTGCAGGAACAGCAGCTGCACCGAGAGGGCCGCCACCGCGAAGCACACCAGAGTGACGGCCACGGCCTGCAGGCGGCCCAGCCAGTTGTCGTCGGTTTCCGCCAGGGCGCTGGCAATCACCCCGAGGAACAATGGGATCACCAAATCCAGGCGGCCCTCCAGCAGGCCGACCAGCATGGCGCCGGCCAGCGCAATGAACACGCGCAGGCTGTAGACCAGGGCGTCGGTACTCCACAGGCGCTGCAAGGAATGACGAAGGGACGGCAGGGGCATGCAAAAAAGCTCCGCTATGACGGGAACGCCGCCAGAGTAGCGAATTGGCGGTTGGCTGGACATCGTTGCCCTGCGCAAAACCGGCGCCTGGCTTTCGGTGGGAGCGGACTTGTCCGCGAGCTTTTCCTGCAGGCCGCACCCAACCGCTCGCGAACGAGTTCGCTCCCACAGACGCGGACACTCTCCAGATGCCTGCTACAGGCCTCGTCTATCCTGAGCAGACCGCTCCCCGCCAGGAGGTATCGCCGTGCGACACCTGTTGCTCGGTCTGCTGCTGATGCTGTCCACCGCGCTGGTCCAGGCGGCCCCGGCGCCGGTATGGGTGCTGAGCGTTGACGGGGTGATTGGTCCGGCCAGCGCCGACTATCTGGTGCGCGGCGTGCGTCGGGCCGCCGAGGAGGGCGCGCAACTGGTGGTGCTGCGCATCGACACGCCGGGCGGGCTGGATACCTCCATGCGCGACATCATCAAGGCGATTCTCGCCAGCCCGGTGCCGGTGGCCAGCTATGTGTCGCCCAGTGGCTCGCGCGCCGCCAGCGCCGGCACCTACATCCTCTACGCCAGCCATGTGGCGGCGATGACGCCCGGCACCAACCTGGGCGCCGCCACGCCGGTGGCGGTGGGCGGTGCGCCGGGAACGCCACCGCAGCAGCCGGCGCCCGAAGGCGAGCAGGAGACCCGGAAGCCGGATGACGCCATGACCCGCAAGCAGGTCAACGACGCCGCCGCCTACATCCGTGGACTGGCACAGCTGCGCGGGCGCAACGCCGAATGGGCCGAGCAGGCGGTGCGCGAGGCGGTCAGCCTGGCCGCCGAGGAGGCCCTGAAGCTGAAGGTCATCGATTACCTGGCCGCCGACCTGCCGGCATTGCTGGCCCAGCTGAATGGCAAGACCCTGGAAACCGCCGCCGGCCCGCGCACCCTGGAGACCTCCGGCGCACTGGTCGAGGAGCGCCTGCCGGACTGGCGCACGCGCATCCTGGCGGTGATCACCAATCCCAGTGTGGCGCTGATCCTGATGATGATCGGCATCTACGGGCTGATCTTCGAATTCTCCAACCCCGGCAGCGGCATCGGCGGCGTCATGGGCGGCATCTGTCTGATCCTCGGCCTGTACGCCCTGCAATTGCTGCCGGTGAACTACGCCGGCGTGGCGCTGATCCTGCTCGGGCTGGCGTGCATGGCCGCCGAGGCGTTCCTGCCCAGCTTCGGCGTGCTCGGCTTCGGCGGCATCGCCGCGTTCGTGTTCGGCGCGCTGATCCTGATCGACACCGAGGTGCCCGGCTTCGGCATTCCGCTCTCGGTGATTCTGGTAACCGCGGCGGCCAGCGCGGCGCTGATGCTGGCGATTCTCGGCATGGCCTTGCGCGCCCGTGGCCAGCGCCAGGTGGCCGGCGATGCCGGGCTGGTCGGCAGCCTGGCGCGCATCGAGGCGCTGCAGGGTGATGCCCGGCAGGGTTGGGTCACGCTGCAGGGCGAACGCTGGCAGGTGCGCGGCGTCGAACCCCTACAGGTCGGCCAGCGCGTGCAGGTCCTGGCACGCGACGGTCTGACGTTGCGGGTGAGTGCCAACCGGGAGGTTCAACCATGATGGGCTACTCCTTCAGCTTCGGCGTGCTGCTGATGCTGGTGATCGCGCTGGTATTGTCGGCGTTTCGCATCCTGCGCGAATACGAGCGCGGCGTGGTGTTCCAGCTCGGGCGCTTCTGGAAGGTGAAGGGGCCGGGACTGATCTTGGTGATCCCCGGCCTGCAACAGATGGTGCGCGTCGACCTGCGCACCCTGGTGCTGGATGTGCCGACCCAGGATGTGATTTCCCGCGACAACGTCTCGGTGAAGGTCAACGCGGTGATCTACTACCGGGTGCTGGACGCCGAGAAGGCGATCATCCAGGTCGAGGACTACCACGCAGCTACCAGCCAGCTGGCGCAGACCACCCTGCGCGCGGTGCTCGGCAAGCACGAGCTGGACGACATGCTGGCCGAGCGCGAGCGGCTGAACGCCGATATCCAGCAGGTGCTCGATGCGCAGACCGACGCCTGGGGTATCAAGGTGGCCAACGTGGAGATCAAGCACGTCGATCTCGACGAGTCGATGATCCGCGCCATCGCTCGCCAGGCCGAGGCCGAGCGGGAGCGGCGCGCCAAGGTCATTCACGCCGAGGGCGAATTGCAGGCTTCGGAAAAGCTCATGCAGGCCGCCGAGGTACTGGGCCGCCAGCCTGGCGCCATGCAGCTGCGCTACATGCAAACGCTGGGCTCGATCGCCGTGGACAAGAATTCCACCATTGTCTTCCCGCTGCCGCTCGACCTGCTCGACGGCTTCCGGCGAGGCTGAGATGGAGATCGGCGTCCCCAAGGAAATCAAGCCGCAGGAAAGCCGCGTCGGCCTGACCCCGGACGCGGTGGCGGAGCTGACCCGGCGTGGCCACAAGGTGCTGGTACAGAGCCAGGCCGGCACGGCCATCGGCTTTCGCGATCACGACTACCAGGCGGCTGGCGCGCTGATCGTCGCCGATGCCGACACGCTGTACGGCGCCTGCGAACTGATCGTCAAGGTCAAGGAACCCCAGGCCCAGGAGCGCGCCTGGCTGACGCCCGAGCATTGCCTGTTTACCTTCCTGCATCTGGCCGCCGATCTGCAGCAGACCGAAGAACTGCTCAACAGCGGTGCGCTGTGCATCGCCTATGAAACGGTCAGCGACGAGCGCGGCGGACTGCCGCTGCTGGCGCCGATGTCCGAAGTGGCCGGGCGCATGGCCATTCAGGCCGGCGCGCATTGCCTGGAAACGCCCCAGGGCGGACGCGGTGTGCTGCTCGGCGGGGTGCCCGGCGTGCCGGCGGGCCGGGTGACGATTCTGGGCGGCGGCGTGGTCGGCAGCCAGGCGCTGGGCATGGCGGTGGGTCTGGGCGCCGAGGTCAGCGTGCTGGATACGCGCATCGAAGCCCTGCGCCGGCTGGATGCCCGCTACGGCAACCGCATTCACACCCTGTACCCCAGCCGCGACGCGGTGGCGGAACAGGTAACGGCCGCCGATCTGGTAATCGGCGCGGTGCTGATGCCCGGCGCGACGGCGCCGAAGCTGATCGATGCCGAGCTGGTGCGGCGCATGCTGCCGGGCTCGGTGCTGGTCGATGTGGCCATCGACCAGGGCGGCTGCGCGGAAACCTCGCGGCCCACCACCCACGATGCGCCGACCTTTGTGGTCGACGAGGTGGTGCATTACTGCGTGAGCAACATGCCCGGCGCGGTGGCGCGCACCGCCACGCTGGCGCTGACCAACGCCACGCTGCCATACGTCATCGAACTGGCCGAGCGGGGCTGCAAGCGGGCACTGGAAGAGAATGCACGACTGCGCGACGGGCTGAACCTGGCGCGCGGGCGGGTCACCCATCCGGGCGTCGCCGCCGCGCATGGGTTGGCCTGTCATCCGGCGGAAGAGGTGCTGGCGCAGCTGTAAACCCGAGAGCCCAAACCTGTGGCGCCAATTCTATTCCAGCCTGGAAGTCCATATTTTGTGCTGGCCGGCTTCATGCCGGCCAGCGGAGTTGATGACGACACCATGCAACGAACCCACCTCCGTCGGCCGGGATAAACCCGGCCCCACAGAGAGAAAAAACCAGCAGCGGCCAACCGTCAGCAGAGGCCCGCCCCTTGTGGGGCCGGCTTCACGCCGGCCTGCGGTGTTGATTCCGACGCCGGGGCAAGGAACTCACCTCCGTCGGCCGGGATAAACCCGGCCCCACA
>DATJDB010000115.1:0-4347 GCA_035497635.1 Pseudomonas sp.
CGGTTGAAGCCTTCCCAGGGGTCATCCTCATGACTCTGCGCAACCGCCTGGAAAGGCAGTGCCAGAACAACCCAGACAGCCAGGCCACGGATCGCTGCTGGCAAGCCGACGGCAAATACAGCCATTGCAGTACCTCCTTGAGAATACCGGTGAGTCACCCCGCCATCAGGCGGAAAGCCCTATTCCAGACACACTGGAGCCGACAAAAGTCGCGCAGTATACGGTAAACCGATCAGTATCAAGCAGGCAGCAAAGCAACCCCGCCTGGTTCGTCTGAGGACTGCGCTACACCTTCAAAACCTCGCTCGGCAACTCTAGCCTGCCCATGACGCAGGCAAAGTACGCAAGCCTGCCTTATCTTTAGGACAGCGCCTGCCGATCCGGCAGACAATGGACCCAGGGAGTATTTCCATGCCCACACAGGACCTTCGACAACAACTCGACCAATTGCGCGAACAGCTGGAACAAGTGCCACCGCTCGACACCGACGAGCGCGAGACCATTCAGGCGCTGATCGTGCAGCTCGAATCCCAGCTTGCCCTGGAGAGCCCGCCGCCCGCCGACGAAACCTTGGTGGACAGCATTAATCTGGCCGTCGAGCGTTTCGAGGTCAGCCACCCGACCCTGGCCGGCACCCTGCGCAACATCATGCAGAGCCTGGTCAGCATGGGGGTCTGAACCAGGCTACTGGCGCACCAGCCGCCGATTCTGCGCCTGCAGCGGCGCGCTGCTGCGGTACGGGTTGATGTCCAGCCCACCCCGGCGCACATAACGCGCGTAGACGGTCAGTCGCTGCGGTTGCAGCAGGCGCTGCAGATCCAGGTAGATGCGCTCCACGCACTGTTCGTGGAAGTCCTGGTGCTGACGGAAGCTGATCAGATAAGCCAGCAGGCTGGCCGGATCGAGCGCCGGGCCCTGATAGTCCACCACCACACTGCCCCAGTCCGGCTGCCCGGTGACCGGGCAGTTGGATTTCAGCAGATGGCTGTGCAGGCACTCCTCCACCTGCCGCGCCGGGTCGCCGCGCAGCAGCTCCGGGCGCGGATGATCGTAGTCAGCAATTTCCACATCCAGATCGTCGATGCAACGCCCCGGCAGTCGGGCAACACCCTCCTCGCTCACCTCATCCAGGCTACGCACCCGCACGTTGACCGGCGCATCGGCCACAGCCGAAAGATCGCGCCGCAGCACTTCGGCCACCGCCTGGGCATCCGGGTAAACCGTCTGGTTCAGCGAATTGAGGTACAGCTTGAAGGACTTGGACTCGATGATGTTCGGCGAGTCGGCAGGAATGGCGAACTCACCGATGGCCACCACCGGCTTGCCGGACGGCAACAGCCAGGACAGCTCGTAACAGGTCCAGTAATCGACGCCGCGATACGGCAGCTGTCCGGCCTGCAATCCCAGCTCGGCCCACTTCGGTGCACGCGGAATGGGAAACAGCAGCGCGGGACTGTACTGATCGACGTATTCGCTGGATTTGCCCAGCGGCGAGTGTTCGACCGAATGCATGTCATGACCCCAATGAAAAGGCCGCGCAGTATAAGCGCGGCCCGGATTGAACGGCATCGGCAACTGTCTACTGGCGCAGCCCGCGTCCGCTATTCAGCAGATGGATACAGAACAGGTAGAGCACCGCGGCCGCCACCAGCATGAAACCGATGGCCGTGCCGATGTTGATGTCGGACACCCCAAGGATGCCGTAGCGGAAGGCATTGACCATGTGCAGGATCGGGTTGCCCAGCGAGACGGTCTGCCAGAACGGCGACAGCATATGAATGGAGTAGAACACCCCGCCCAGGTAGGTCAGCGGTGTGAGCACGAAGGTCGGGATGATCGCGATATCGTCGAAGCTGCGCGCGTAGGCGGCATTGATGAAACCGCCCAGGGCGAAGATCGTCGCGGCCAGCAGAATGACCAGCACCGTCACGCCCAGGTGATGTACCTGCAGCTGGGTAAAGAACAGCGACAGCAGGGTCACGATCAGCGCCACGCCCAGGCCGCGCAGCACGCCGCCGGCGACATAGCCAACCAGGATGATGTGCGACGACACCGGCGCCACCATCAGCTCTTCGATGTTGCGCTGGAACTTGGCGCCGAAGAAGCTCGACACCACGTTGCTGTAGGCATTGGTGATTACCGACATCATGATCAGGCCCGGCACGATGAAGTCCATGTACGGCAGGCCGTCCATCTCGCCGATGCGCGCGCCGATCAGGTTGCCGAAGATCACGAAGTACAACGCCATGGTGATGGCCGGGGGCAACAGGGTTTGCGGCCAGATGCGCATGAAGCGCCGCACTTCCCGGTAGACGATGGTGTTCAGGGCGATCAGGTTGGGACGCAGCTCGTTCATTTCGCCACCTTGCTCAGATTCTTTTCCACCAGGGCGACGAACAGTTCCTCCAGGCGGTTGCTCTTGTTGCGCAAGCTCTGCACCTCGATGCCCTGCTGTTGCAGCTGGCCGAACAGCTGGGTGATGCCCAGATCCTTGTCCACTTGGACTTCCAAGGTGCGGCTGTCCAGCAGGCGCGCCGGGTAGCCAGCCAGCTCGGGCGGCAGCAGTTGCGCCTCCTTCAGATCCAGCAGCAGGGTTTCCACGTGCAGCTTCTGCAGCAGCCCGCGCATGCTGGTGTTCTCGACGATGGTGCCGTGGTCGATGATCGCGATGTTGCGACACAACTGCTCGGCTTCTTCCAGGTAATGGGTGGTGAGGATGATGGTCGTGCCCTGCCGGTTCAGCTCGGTGATGAAATTCCACATCGAACGACGCAGCTCGATATCCACGCCGGCAGTGGGCTCGTCGAGAATCAGCAGGCGCGGCTGGTGGACCAGCGCGCGGGCGATCATCAGCCGGCGCTTCATGCCGCCGGACAGCATGCGCGACGGCACGTTGCGCTTGTCCCACAAACCCAGTTGCGTCAGGTACTGCTCGGCGCGCTCCTTGGCTACCCGCATGGGGATGCCGTAATAGCCGGCCTGGGTGACGATAATGTCGAACACCTTCTCGAACTGGTTGAAGTTGAACTCTTGGGGCACCACGCCCAGGCAGCGCTTGAGCCCGACCGGATCGTTGTCCAGGTCATGGCCGAACACATTCACCGATCCTGAGGTCTTGGTGACCAGCGTGGAAAGGATGCCGATGGTGGTGGACTTGCCGGCACCGTTGGGGCCGAGCAGTGCAAAGAAATCGCCTTCGGCAACCTCCAGATCGATGCCCTTCAGGGCCTGGAAGCCGTTACCGTAGGTCTTGGTCAACTGCCGGATGGACAGGGCGGAACTCATAAGTAAGGCACACACGCAGTACGGGAAGAACCCCGACAGATGGGGGCGGCAGTCGGCAATTGCAAGGCCGGCGGACCCCGGCGCGGTCCGAGCGCCTATGCTGAAGCGCACGCTTACCGACCCCGGAGACACCCATGCTCGCCGCCTGGCTACTCGTGCTACTGTTCGGCATTCTACTGCTCGCCCACCTGCGCCTGCCGGCGCTGACCAGTCTGATCATCGTGGCCGTCTATCTGGTCGCCATGGCTCTCACCGAAGTGGCCCCCGGCGGGCTGATGCTGATTCTGGCGCTGCTCTGGGTCGCGGTGGCCGTGCCGTTGCTGATGCCCGATCTGCGGCGCCGGCGTATCACGGCACCGGCGCTGGAGTGGTTCCGTGGCGTGCTGCCGCCCATGTCGGATACCGAGCGCGACGCCATCGAGGCCGGCACCGTCTGGTGGGATGGCCAGCTGTTCAGCGGCCGCCCGGACTGGAACCAGTTGCTGGCCGTTCCTGCGCCTCGCCTGACCGCCGAGGAGCAGGCCTTCGTCGACGGCCCCACCGAGCAGCTGTGCGCCATGGTCAGCGACTGGGAGATCGGCCAGCGCATGGATCTGCCGCCGGACGCCTGGGCCTTCATCAAGGAACAAGGCTTCTTCGGCCTGATCATTCCGCGCGAATATGGCGGCAAGGGCTTCTCCGCCCTCGCCCACTCGCAGATCGTCATGAAACTGGCCACCCGCAGCGCCGACCTGGCTTCGACGGTGATGGTGCCCAACTCCCTCGGCCCGGCCGAGCTGCTGCTGCATTACGGTACTGACGAACAGCGCCAGCGCTATCTGCCGCGCCTGGCACGCGGCGAGGAAATCCCCTGCTTCGCCCTGACCGGCCCGCTGGCCGGCTCCGACGCCGGCGCCATGCCCGACAGCGGGATCATCTGCCGGGGCCAATGGCAAGGCGAAGAAGTGCTCGGCCTGCGCCTGAACTGGGAAAAGCGCTACATCACCCTTGGCCCCATCGCTACCCTGCTGGGCCTCGCCTTCAAGGCCTATGACCCGGATCACCTGCTGGGCGAACAGGATG
>DATJDB010000116.1:0-2827 GCA_035497635.1 Pseudomonas sp.
GGCTTCGACGCAGCGGCTGACATAGTTCAGCATCGGCGCCTGCAGCGGCTGCGGGATGACCATGGTGCGACCGAGCATCAGCCCGGCAATATCCTTGGCACGGTTGGGAATCTTGTCCTGCACGCTGAGCAGTTCCAGCAGGTCCGAACGCGGCACCGGCAGGAACAGGCTCTTGGGCAGATGCTGACGCACATCCTTCTTCAGCCGGTCGGCTTCGTTTTCCATCCGGGCCATGTCCTTCTGGAGCTGTTCGACACGCTCCCAGTCCTCGGCGATCACCGCCTGGAAGAAGGGGACCAGCTGGGCCGCGCATTCGTGCGCCTTGGCCATATGCTGCTGCATCGGGCCGATGGGCGAACGCCCGAACAGGCTGACGAAGGGGTTGGTTGGCATAGGGGAGACCCTGTTTGAAAGATGCCGGATTATAAGAGCCACGCCGGCCCGCCGGCCAGTTCGTGTCACTGATCTGAAACAATTTTACGCATCTATCTTCCGCCGCCCGCACTGCCCGTACAATGCACGCAACTTTTGCGAGACCTCTTCATGAACCAGGAAACCGAAATCAAACTGCGCGTCAGTCGCGACACTCTGGCGGCGCTGCGCAACCACCCGCTGCTGGCCGCGCGCACCCGCAGCGGCTGGCAGCGCGTCGAGCTGTCCAACCAGTATTACGACACCGCCAATCGGGACTTGGCTCACGCCCACGTCGCCCTGCGCCTGCGCCGCGACGGCGAGCAGTACATCCAGACCCTGAAGAGCCGTGGCCAGAGCGTGGCGGGGCTGTCCCAGCGCAACGAGTGGGACTGGTACCTGAGCCGCCCCGAGCTGGATGTGTCGCTGCTGGGCGACGAGTGCTGGCCGGCCAGCCTGGCCGAGCTGGACAAGGCCACTCTGCAACCGCTGTTCACCACCGACTTCGTGCGCGAGAAGGCCGACATCGGCTGGGGCGAAGGCGATGACGAGGTGCTGATCGAGGCCGCGCTGGACCTGGGCACGGTGCGCGCCGGCGAAGGCGAGGAAGAGATCTGCGAGCTGGAACTGGAGCTGCGCAAGGGCCAGCCGCAGGCGCTGCTGGAACTGGCCGTGGGGCTGGCCGCCGACCAGTCGCTGATGCCCTGCGACATCAGCAAGGCCGAGCGCGGCTACCGGTTGTTCGATGCCGACAGCTACAGCCTGAGCCTGCCGGCTCCCACCCTGGACGCCGAGCAGCCGCTGGACGATGCCTTCACCGCGCTGGCCTGGCATCTGCTGGGCAGCAGTCAGCGACTGGCCGAGCAATACCGCTTCAATGGTCACTGGAAACTGCTGGAACAGTGGCTGCAGCAATTGATCGACCTGCGCGCACTGATCGGCAGTCTCGGCCAGGCGGCGCCGCGGATCAGCAGTCACACGCTGCGCGAGGCGCTGGACGCGCTGCTGGCCGATTGGCGCCCGCGCCTGGCGGCCGGGACGCTCGATGAAGCCGCGCGTCAGGCGGCGCCGCAGCAGTTCGCCGCCGAGCTGGACGGTTCCCGCTGGGGCCTGTTCTCGCTACAGCTCGCCCAGTGGCTGCTGGCCCGTACCTGGACCCAGCAGCGCAATCCGCGCGGCACGCGCGCCGGCGCGGCGACCATCGGTCGCTGGCTGACCCAGTTCCTGCACGAGGAAATCATCGCCCTGCCGCTGGAGCAGTACCAGAATCAGCCCAGCGAACTGCCCGACCAGCTGCCGCGCCTGGAGCGCATGCTGGCCTGGCTGCGCCTGGCCCGTGGCGTGCTGGACGTGGCCGAAGTCGATCGCCTGTACGGTGAACTGCACAAGCTGCATGCGCTGGCCGTACAACCCATCGGCATCGACGACGAGACCACCCTGCCGGCCCGCGCCGAGCAGGCCAAGCGCGTCTGGATGCTCAAGGTCTGGAAGGCGCTGAAGTAAGACCCGCCCAAAACGTATAGGAGCGACGTCAGTCGCGATGCTTTTCTGCGGTTCGCCTCAAAAGCTCGCGGCTGAAGCCGCTCCTTGTATGTTGGCTCCATCGATTCCTTGGCCTCCCGCCTGGACTGTGCATGGGCGCACCGCTCGGTTACCGGCGACTCGCTAAGCTGCCGGACCGTCCCCGCCGAGCAGGAATCGCCCCATGTCCGCCTTTGCCTCGTCCGCACCCGACCGCTGGCTGGAGCTGGGTAGCCTGCTGCGCGAACTGGTGGCCAGCGGCCGTCTGAGCCAGGACAGCGCCGAGCGCTGCCTGTCGCAGCGCCATGTGGGCACGGCTCAGCGCCAGCATCCGCTGGAAATCATCGCCGCCCAGCAGTTGGACGATCTTGCCCAGCCCGGCCGCACGCTGGATCTGGAAACCCTCAGCCAGTGGCTGGCCGAGCAGAGCGGGCAGCCATACCTGCGCATTGATCCGCTGAAGATCGACGTCGCCGCTGTCGTTCCGCTGATGTCCCATGCCTTCGCCCAGCGCCACCGCATCCTCGCCGTGGCCGTGGATGGCGAAGCGGTGACCATCGCCAGCGGCGAACCCCATGTGCAGGGCTGGGAAGCGGACCTGCGCCATGTGCTCAAGCGACCGCTGCGCCGCGTGGTGGCCAACCCGGCGGATATCCAGCGCTACACCCAGGAGTTCTATCGCCTGGCGCGCTCGGTGAGCGGCGCCGCCAGCCTGGACCAGAAGATCAGCGGCATCGGCAATTTCGAGCAGTTGCTCAGCCTCGGTGCCAGCGATCAGGAGCCGGACGCCAACGACGCGCACATCGTCAACATCGTCGACTGGCTGTTCCAGTACGCCTATCAGCAACGCGCCAGCGACATCCACATCGAGCCGCGCCGCGAGCAGGGCACGGTG
>DATJDB010000117.1:0-4717 GCA_035497635.1 Pseudomonas sp.
GGACGTGTGCTTCCTCAACTCCAAGGGCTTCGGCGGCAACAACGCCAGCGCCTACGTGCTGGCCCCGCACGTGGTCGAGCGCATGCTGCGCAAGCGCCATGGTGAGGCCGCCTTCGACGCCTATCTCGCACGCCGCGAGGCCAGCCGCGCCGCCGCCAATGCCTACGATCAGCAGGCCCTGCGTGGCCAGCTCGATGTTCTCTACCGCTTCGGCGAGGATATGATCGACGAGCACGCACTGCAGATCGATGACCAGCGCGTGCAGATCCCCGGCTTCGCCCAGCCGGTGCGCTACCCGACCGCAAACCCCTACCGGGACATGGTGGAGTAAGGCTCAGGTCTATTGGGGCCGGTCGGGAGATTCTCGGCCGACACCCATGCAGCAGGCCCACCTCCGCCGGCCGGGATAAGCCCGGCCCCACAAGATCAGCCCCAGCAGCGAACGCGCTACACCCCTGTGGGGCCGGCTTTATGCCGGCCGACAGACTCCCAGTCCCGTAGGGTGGTCAACGCGTTGCGTTGGCCACCCCGCAGCGGGCGCAGCATTCCCAGCACCAACAAAAACGCCGCCCCGAGGGGCGGCGTTTTGCGTTGCGTCGTAGCGATCAGCCCTTTGGTTCGTCGGCGAGCCAGCCGCCGCCCAGGGCCTTGTAGAGGTTCACTTCACTGATCAGCTGCGCCAGGCGATCGCCGATCAGCTGCTGGCGCGCGACGAACAGCTGACGCTGCGCGTCGAGCAGGCTCAGATAGCTGTCCACGCCGCCACGGTAGCGACGCTCGGCCAACTGGTAGTACTCCTCGCTGGTGGCCAGCAGGTTGCGCTGCGCACTGACCTGATCGCTGTAGGTGGCGCGTGCCGCCAGGCCGTCGGCCACTTCGCGAAAACCTGTCTGGATAGCCTTCTCGTACTGCGCCACCTGGATGTTCTTCGCTACCTCGGCGTAGTCGCGGTTGGCACGCAGGCGGCCGGCATTGAAGATCGGCAGGCTGATGCTCGGTGTGAAGCTCCAGTAGCCGGCGTCGGAGCCGAACAGGTCGGACAGCTCGCCACTGGCCAGGCCCGCCGCGCCGGTCAGACCGATGCGCGGGAAGAACGCCGCGCGCGCCGCGCCGATATTGGCGTTGGCGGCGCGCAGCTGATGCTCGGCCTGCAGGATGTCCGGGCGGCTCCGCAGCAGATCCGACGGCAGACCGGCCGGCACTTCGGCGAGCAGGTCGTCCTGCAGGCCGGTCGGTTCCAGCAGTTCCGCCGGCACCGGGCCGCCGAGCAGCTGCGTCAGGGCGTTGCGGTCCTGGGCGACCAGTCGCGTGAAGGCCGATAGCGCGCCACGGGTGCTGTCCGCGGCGGTCTTCGCCTGGCTCAGCTCCAGCGCCGAGGCCACGCCCACGTCGTAGCTACGCTGAGTCAGCGCCAAGCTTTCCTCGTAGGTCTTCAGGGTGTCGCTGGCCACCTGCAACAGCGCCTGGTCGGCCTGCAGCGCCAGCCAGGCGTTGGCTACGCCCGCCACCAGACTGACCTTGGCGCTGCGCTGCGCGGCTTCGCTGGCGAAGTACTGCTCCAGCGCCTGGTCACGCAAACTGCGCACCCGGCCGAACAGGTCCAGCTCCCAGGACAGGCCCAGGGTGGCGCTGTACTGGGTGTTGATGCCCGCCAGCGGGTTGACCGCCTCCGGGGTACGCGTGCGGCTCATGGCGGCATCGGCGCTGACACCGGGGAACAGGTCGGCGCGCTGCACCCGGTACTGGGCGCGGAACGCTTCCACATTGAGGGTAGCGATGCGCAGATCGCGGTTGTTCTCCAGGGCGATGCCGATCAGCCGCTGCAGACGGGCATCACGGAAGAAGCCCTGCCAGCCCAGCTCGGCGGCCGGCACACTGGCCACCTGTCCGGCGTCGGCCTGCAGCGTGGCCGGGGTCCAGCGCTCCGGCAGTCCCGACTCGGGACGCTGGTAGTCGGGGGCCAGCGAGCAGCCGGCCAGCGCCGCGGCAAGGGCCAGAGTCAATGCGGACTTGTTCATTGTGCCTCTCCGTTGCGCTCAGTCTTGCGCGGGGTCTTGAACAGCGCGGTCACCATGACGAAGAACAGCGGCACCCAGAAGATCACCAGCACGGTGGCGGTGAACATGCCGCCGACCACGCCGGTACCGATGGAGTGCGCGCTGCCGGCGCCCGCGCCGGTGGCCAGGGCCAGCGGCACCACACCCATGGTGAAGGCCAGCGAGGTCATGACGATCGGACGCAGACGCATGCGGCAGGCTTCCACCGCGGCGTCGACCAGGCCCATGCCCTGGTCGTAGAGATCCTTGGCGAACTCGACGATCAGGATGGCGTTCTTGGCGGTCAGGCCGATGGTGGTCAGCAGGCCCACCTGGAAGAACACGTCGTTGGTCAGGCCACGGCCCAGGGTGAACATCACGGCACCCAGCAGGCCCAGCGGCACCACCAGCATCACCGCGAACGGGATCGACCAGCTTTCGTACAGTGCGGCCAGGGCGAGGAACACCACCAGCAGCGCCAGGCCGAGCAGCATCGGCAGCTGGCTGCCGGACATGCGTTCCTCGAACGACAGGCCGGTCCAGCTGATGCCGACACCGTTGGGCAGCTTGGCGGCGATTTCCTCGATGGCGGCCATGGCGTCACCGGTGCTGTAGCCCGGCGCGGCGGCGCCCTGGATCTGGATGGACTCCACCCCGTTGTAGCGCGACAGCTTGGGCGAACCGTAGGTCCAGGTGCCAGTGGCGAAGGCACTGAACGGCACCATCTCGCCCTTGTTGTTACGGATGTACCACTTGTCCAGGTCTTCCGGGTTCATGCGCGAGTGCGCCTCGGCCTGCATGAACACCTTCTTCACCCGACCGCGGTCGATGAAGTCGTTCACGTAGGCCGAACCCCAGGCGATGGACAGGGTGTTGTTGATGTCGTTCATCGACAGCCCCAGCACCTGCGCCTTCTCGTCGTCGATGAGGATCTGGTACTGCGGCTCGTCGTTCAGGCCGTTGGGACGCACGCCGGCCAGGGCCGGATGCTGGGCGGCCATGCCGAGCAACTGGTTGCGGGCGTTCATCAGCGCGTCGTGGCCGACACCGCCCATGTCCTGCAGGTAGACGTCGAAGCCCGAGGCGTTGCCCAGCTCGATCACCGACGGCGGCACGATGGCGAAGGCCATGGCGTCGCGGTACTGGAAGAAGCGCATCTGCGCACGTTGCTGCAGGGCGAACACCGCGTCCTTGGCGTCCGGACGCTGCGCCCAGTCTTTCAGGCCGACGAACATCAGCGCGGCGTTCTGGCCGCGACCGGCGAAGCTGAAGCCCTGCACGCTCATCACGCTCTTCACTGCGTCGCTTTCTTCCTTGAGCAGATAGTCGCGTAATTGATCGACCACCTGCTCGGTGCGCTCGAAGGACGACCCGACCGGGGTGAGGATCTGCACGAACATCACGCCCTGGTCTTCCGGCGGCAGGAAGGCGGCCGGCACGCGCAAGAACATCACCACCACGGCGGCGACGATGGCTACCCAGACCAGGCCGAAGGCGACCGGGCGCTTGAGGAAGCCTTTTACGCCGCGCTCGTAGCGATGCACGCCGTTTTCGAATTTGCGGTTGAACCAGCCGAAGAAGCCGCGCTTGCTTTCGTGATGGCCCTTGGCAATGGGCTTGAGCATCGTGGCGCACAGCGCCGGGGTGAAGATCAGCGCCACCAGCACCGACAGCGTCATGGCCGAGGCGATGGTGATGGCGAACTGGCGATAGATCACCCCGACCGAGCCGGACATGAAGGCCATCGGCAGGAACACGGCGGACAGCACGATACCGATGCCCACCAGCGCGCCCTGGATCTGGCCCATGGACTTGCGCGCCGCCTCGCGCGGCGGCAGGCCTTCCTCGGCCATCACCCGCTCGACGTTTTCCACCACCACGATAGCGTCGTCCACCAGCAAACCGATGGCGAGCACCATGGCGAACATGGTCAGGGTGTTCACGCTGTAGCCGAACATGAAGAGCACACCAAAGGTACCCAAAATGACCACCGGCACTGCCAGAGTCGGGATCAGCGTGGCGCGGAAGTTCTGCAGGAACAGGTACATGACCAGGAACACCAGCGCGATGGCCTCGAACAGGGTCATCACCACGCTGGAGATGGATGCCGAAATCACCGGGGTGGTGTCGAACGGATAGACCACTTCCATGCCTTCGGGCAGGAACGGCTCCAGACGACCGATGGTCGCGCGCACCCCTTCGGCGGTAGCCAGGGCGTTGGCGCCGGTGGCCAGGGTCACGGCGATACCGGTGGCCGGCATGCCGTTGTACTTGGCGCCGATATTGGAACGCATGGCGCCCATTTCGACGCGCGCCACGTCTCCCAGGCGCACCTGCGAACCGTCGGTGTTCACCTTGAGCAGGATGTTGCGGAACTGCTCGGGGGTTTCCAGACGGGTCTTGCCGGTGATGGTCGCGGTCAGCTGCTGACCGGGCAGCGCCGGCAGGCCGCCGAGCTGGCCGGTGGACACCTGCACGTTCTGCGCCTTGATGGCGGCGCTGACGTCCATGGGGGTCAGCGCGAAGCTCACCAGCTTGGCCGGGTCGAGCCAGATGCGCATCGAGTAGGAGGAACCGAACACGGTGAAGTCACCCACGCCCGGGGTCCGCGACAGCGGGTCCTGGATGTTGGAGATCACGTAGTCGGAGAGGTCGATGTTGCTGTAGCGCCCGTCGGTGGA
>DATJDB010000118.1:0-1744 GCA_035497635.1 Pseudomonas sp.
ATCGAGAGCGGCAATGATGACAGGGCCGCCCGCGACGAGGGTGAGGCCGCCGACGACGCGCCGGTGGTGCGCTTCGTCAACAAGATGCTGTTGGATGCGATCAAGGGCGGTTCTTCGGACTTGCACTTCGAGCCCTACGAGAAGACCTACCGGGTGCGCTTTCGCACCGACGGCGTGCTGCATGAGGCGGCGCGGCCGCCAATTCAGCTGGCCACGCGCATTGCCGCGCGCCTGAAGGTGATGGCCGGACTGGACATCTCCGAGCGACGCAAGCCGCAGGACGGCCGGATCAAGATGAAGATCTCCAAGACCAAGGCCATCGACTTCCGCGTCAACACCCTGCCGACGCTGTGGGGCGAGAAGATCGTGATGCGGATCCTCGATCCCTCCAGCGCGCAGCTGGGTATCGACGCGCTCGGTTACGAGGAAGACCAGAAGGCGCTGTACCTGCAGGCGTTGCAACAGCCGCAGGGCATGATCCTGGTCACCGGCCCCACTGGCTCGGGTAAAACCGTTTCGCTGTATACCGGCATCCACATTCTCAACACGGCGGATATCAATATTTCCACTGCGGAAGACCCGGTGGAAATCAACCTGGAAGGCATCAACCAGGTGAACGTCAACCCGCGCCAAGGCATGGATTTCGCCCAGGCGCTGCGTGCATTCCTGCGTCAGGACCCGGATGTGATCATGGTCGGGGAAATCCGTGACCTGGAAACCGCTGAGATAGCCATCAAGGCGGCGCAGACCGGCCACATGGTGATGTCCACCCTGCATACCAACAGCGCCGCGGAAACCCTCACGCGCCTGCGCAACATGGGCGTGGCAGCGTTCAACATCGCCACCTCGGTGAACCTGATCATCGCCCAGCGTCTGGCCCGCAAGCTATGCGCCAGCTGCAAGAAGCCGGTGGATGTGCCGCGCGAAGCACTGCTGCGCGAAGGCTTCACGGAAAGCCAGATCGGCAAGTTCAAAATCTACGGGCCGGTCGGATGTGAACACTGCAAGGACGGTTACAAGGGCCGCGTCGGTATTTATGAAGTGGTTAAAAATACCCCTGCCCTGCAGCGCCTTATCATGGCCGACGGTAATTCCATCGAAATCGCCGCGCAAATGCGCGAGGACGGTTTCAACGATCTGCGTACCTCCGGCCTGCAGAAAGTCATGCAGGGCGTTACCAGCCTCGAAGAAGTCAACCGGGTGACCAAGGACTAACCATGGCCGAGAAAGCATTGAAGACCAGCCTGTTCACCTGGGAAGGCGTCGATCGGCGCGGAGCCAAGATCAAGGGCGAGCTCAGCGGCACCAACCCGGCGCTGGTGAAAGCCCAGCTACGCAAGCAGGGCATCAACCCGACCAAGGTGCGCAAGAAGGCCGTGTCGATTTTCGGTGCCGGCAAGAAGATCAAGCCGATGGATATCGCGCTGTTCACTCGCCAGATGGCCACCATGATGAAGGCCGGTGTGCCGCTGCTGTCGGCCTTCGACATCATCGGTGAAGGCTTCGATAACCCCAACATGCGCAAGCTGGTGGACGATGTGAAGCAGGACGTGGCGTCGGGCAACAGCCTGGCCAGCTCCCTGCGCAGGCGACCGCAGTATTTCGATGAGCTCTACTGCAACCTGGTGGATGCCGGCGAACAGTCCGGCGCGCTGGAAACCCTGCTGGACCGGGTGGCCACCTACAAGGAGAAGACCGAGGCGCTCAAGGCCAAGATCAAAAAGGCAATGAACTACCCGATCGC
>DATJDB010000119.1:0-13820 GCA_035497635.1 Pseudomonas sp.
TGAATCCGGGTCAAGGACCATTAGGAGTAAAAACAAGCAAAGGTACGCACTCCAGTACCTTCTGCCGCCGCCGGGCATTGGGGGGAAATGTCGCGGCGGTGTTGGCAGTATGGCCAGCACGGTTGGAATGGCCTGGCGACATTTATATCTTTTCGTGATGAGTCTATCCGCTCTAATAACTTACCTGCCTGCGAGCTGGCTTATAACGTTCAGCGTCTCGTCCAGCACCTGACCGGTGGTATAGAAGTGCGGTGAGAAGCGAATGCCGGCGCCACGTTGGGCGCAGACGATCTGCTGCTGGCGCAGCGCTTCGAACAGATCGCCGGAGTCTCGGCCAGCCAGGGTGAAATTGAGGATGCCGGCGCGACGCTGGCTATCCCTCGGGCTGTGGAGAGCAACCCCGGGAATCGCCAGCAGGCCCTGTTGCAGATGTTCCATACGCTCATCCAGCTGGCGGGCCACCTGTGCCATGCCCACCTCTTCAAGCAGTGAAAGGCTGGCTTCCAGCGCCATGCTGGCCAGCATGTTCGGGCTGCCGCACTCGAAGCGCCGCGCGCTGCGCGCCGGCTGGCAATCCTGGCGCAGGTAGTCGCCGGCATGCTCCAGCATGTGCCAACCGTATTCGTGCAGGGTCAGCTGTTCGCGCAGATCGCTGCGGCAGTAGAACACGCCCAGTCCTTCTGGGCCGAGCATCCATTTATGGCCGTCGGCCACAACAAATGCACAGCGCGCGGCCTGCACATCGAACGGCAGGGCGCCCAGATGCTGGATGGCATCCACGCAGAACAGCACGCCCCTGGCTGCGCAGCCTTCGCCGAGGCAGGGCAGGTCCAGCAGCAAGCCGCTGGCATATTGCACCGAGCTTATGGACAGCAGGCGGGTACGCGGTCCGCAGGCGGCGAGCAGATCGGCTTCCGGGTCAAGGCCGTCGAGGGGGACCTGTCGCACCTCGACGCCATGTCGCGCCAATGCCTGCCAGACCACCCGGTTCGAAGGGAATTCCTGATCGCTGATCACCACCTGGTCACCGGGGCGCCAATCCAGCCCGAAGGCGATGAACGACAGGCCTTCCGAGGTGTTTTTCACCAGGGCGATGTCGTCGGTGGACGGCGCATTGAGCAAGCGACACAGCCGCTGGCGCAGGCGTTGTTCGATCTTGAGCCAGTCCGGATAGTCGCGGGCCCCGATGGTGGCGTTCTGTTGTGCGAACGCGCTGACCGCACGTGCCGCGCGTTGCGGCCAGGGCGCAACAGCCGCGTGATTGAGGTAGCGCAAGCCTTGCGGCTGGGGGAACTCGTCAAGTAGATCGACCATGGTGGCTCCGTACAATTTCCTGCGGGTCAGGCATAATAGCGAGCTTCAACCGTGAGCTGCGCAGTCCCTTATGCACAAAGAACCCCGTAAGGTCAGAGAGTTTCGCCGTCGTGAGCAGGAGATTCTCGACACCGCTCTGAAGCTGTTCCTCGAGCATGGCGAAGACAGTGTCACCGTCGAGATGATTGCGGATGCTGTCGGGATCGGTAAAGGCACCATCTACAAGCACTTCAAGTCGAAGGCCGAGATCTATCTGCGGCTGATGCTCGACTATGAGCGCGACCTGAACGAGCTGCTCCACTCGGACAATGTGGATCGTGACCGCGAAGCCCTGTCGCGCGCCTATTTTGAATTCCGCATGCGGGATCCGCAGCGCTACCGGCTGTTCGACCGCCTGGAAGAAAAGGTGGTGAAGAGCAATCAGGTGCCCGAACTGGTCGAGCAGCTGCACAAGATTCGAACCTCCAACTTTGAGCGCCTGACTCAGTTGATCGAGGGGCGGATCGCCGAAGGCAAGCTGGAAAACGTCCCGCCGTATTTCCACTACTGCGCCGCCTGGGCGCTGGTGCATGGCGCGGTGGCGCTTTACCACTCGCCGTTCTGGAGCAGCGTGCTCGAGGATCAGGAAGGTTTCTACCAGTTCCTCATGGACATCGGCGTGCGCATGGGCAATCGCCGCAAGCGCGACAGCGAAACGCCCGCCAGCTGAGATGACGCCGACCGGCGGCTGGCGCGGAAGCTGCATCGCGCAGCCGCTCGCCGGTTTTCCGGCATCGGTATCGAGGGAGATCAGGATGCACAAATCGATCATGCTGGGCCTGCTGCTGACGCTGGGCGGCTGCATGCCGGTCAGCGACATGCTCGAAGCGACCCGTGAGCAGTTTGCCGATGTCGGGCTGCTCGATCACAGCCAGACGCAGCGAGGCGCATCGCGTCGCGTGCAAGCCGACTCCTTCATCTATATTGCCCAGGAAGATTTTCTGGCCATTCAGGACCGTGATCAGGCCAACACCCTGGCCAATGAGGCCTATCGCAGCTTCGCCGAATACTTCCCGCGGGTGCGCCGCGCCGAGGCGCCGCTGACCTTGCCGCAGGCGATTCGCCAGGCGCGGTCGGCCGGTGCGCATTACCTGTTGTTCGGGCGCGTCGCGGTCGAGGACGATCGTATTGGTACCACTCTCGAATGGGAGGATCAGCAGAGCTACGGGCGGCTGGGTGTCGACCGCGGTGTGGTGCAGTTGATGCTGATCGAGACGGCCAGCGAGTACCCGGTGGATTCCGCCCGAATCGTTACCCGGGGTGGGCTGCTGATGCTTTATGCAACCCGGCCGCAGGATCTGCTGGGCGCTCCCCTGCGGCAGTACGCCCGGAATCTGCGCGGCCTGAACTGATCAGGAGCGCAACATGAGCGAGCGTGGCAATCCCGGGGATCTGCTGTCGCAGATTCCCTCTGGGGAAGGTAAAAACCTTCCGCCTGTCCATCTCTGGAATCCGCCATTCTGCGGCGACATCGACATGCGTATCGCCCGGGATGGCACCTGGTTTTATCTGGGTACGCCGATCGGCCGCAAGCCCATGGTCAAGCTGTTCTCCAGTGTCCTGCGCAAGGATGGAGAGGATTATTTCCTGGTCACGCCGGTCGAGAAGGTCGGCATCCGCGTGGATGACGCGCCGTTCGTGGCGGTGACGCTGGAGGTGGAGGGCGACGGCGAGCGGCAGCGGCTGCGCTTTTTCACTCAGGTGGACGACGAAGTGGTAGCTGGACCGGATCACGCCCTGCGTGTCGAGCAAGACCCGGTCAGCGGCGAGCCTTCGCCTTATCTTCATGTACGTACCAATCTGGAAGCACTGATCCATCGCAATGTGTTCTACCAGTTGGTCGAGCTCGCGGTGGAGCGGGAAGTGGACGGCCAACCCTGGCTGGGGGTATGGAGTGAGGGCGTTTTCTTTCCCATCGGCTAAATCTGATTTGCTTCAGCGGAAACGAAAAAGCTCCCATGGGAGCTTTTTCGTTTTTCCGGGAAGGGCGGCGTGAAGCCGCTCTCCTGCAAGCACATTTACATGTTGGGATAGTTCGGGCCGCCGGCGCCTTCCGGTGCCACCCAGGTAATGTTCTGCGCCGGGTCCTTGATGTCGCACGTCTTGCAGTGCACGCAGTTCTGCGCGTTGATCTGGAAGCGCTTGCTGCCATCGTCGTTGCTGACCACTTCGTACACGCCGGCCGGGCAGTAACGCTGCGCCGGTTCGTCGTACTTCGGCAGGTTCTGCTCGATCGGGATGTTCGGATCGGTCAGCTTTAGGTGAACCGGCTGGTCTTCCTCATGGTTGGTGTTGGACAGGAATACCGAGGACAGCTTGTCGAAGCTCAGCTTGCCGTCCGGCTTCGGGTACTCGATCTTCTGGCTCTCGGCAGCCGTCTTCAGGCAGGCATAGTCCGGCTTGTTGTCGTGCAGCGTGAACGGCATTTTGCCGCCGAACCAGTTCTGGTCGATGTAGTTGAAGCTGCCGCCTAGCAGTGCGCCCCACTTGTGCATGGCCGGGCCGAAGTTGCGGCTGCGGAACAGTTCGTCATACAGCCAGCTGGCCTTGAACGACTCGACGTAATTGTCCAGCATGTCGCCGCCTTCACGGCCGGCGGCCAGCGCCTCTGCCACGGCGTCGGCGGCGAGCATGCCGGATTTCATGGCGGTGTGGCTGCCCTTGATCTTGGCGAAGTTCAGGGTGCCCAGGTCGCAGCCGATCAGGGCGCCACCGGCAAAGACCATCTTGGGCAGCGAGTTCAGGCCACCCTTGCAGATGGCGCGGGCGCCGTAGGACACGCGCTTGCCGCCTTCCAGGTACTGGGCGATCACCGGGTGATGCTTGTAGCGCTGGAACTCGTCGAACGGGGACAGGTAGGGGTTGGAATAGGCCAGGTCAACGATCAGGCCCACGACCACCTGGTTGTTTTCCAGGTGGTAGAGGAAGGAACCGCCCAGGGCGCTGTTGCCGGTCACGTCCAGCGGCCAGCCGGCGGTGTGCACCACCAGGCCGGCTTCGTGTTTGGCTGGGTCGATGTCCCAGATTTCCTTGATGCCGATGCCGTAATGCTGGGCGTCTGCTTCGGAATCCAGGTTATAGCGCTTGATCAGCTGCTTGCCGATGTGGCCACGGCAGCCTTCGGCGAACAGCGTGTACTTGGCACGCAGTTCCATGCCGGGGGTGTACACGCCGTCCTTCGGGTTGCCTTCACGGTCGACACCCAGGTCGCCGGTGACGATGCCGCGCACCACGCCGTTCTCGTCGACCAGCGCTTCCTGGGCGGCGAAGCCCGGGTAGATCTCCACGCCCAGACCTTCGGCCTGCTGCGCCAGCCAGCGGCACAGGTTGCCCAGGGAGATGATGTAGTTGCCCTCGTTGTGCATGGTATTGGGCACGAACAGGCCGGGCAGCTTGTTGCCGCCAGTGGCGCTGGTCAGCATATAGATGTCATCGCGGCTGACCGGGGTGTTCAGCGGGGCGCCGAGTTCCTTCCAGTCCGGGAAGAGTTCGTTGAGTGCGCGGGGCTCGAAGACCGCGCCGGAGAGAATGTGGGCGCCGACTTCGGAACCCTTCTCGACCACGCAGACACTGATTTCCTGTCCCGCTTGAGCGGCGTTCTGCTTCAGCCGGCAAGCGGCGGAAAGGCCTGCGGGGCCGGCGCCGACGATGACGACGTCGAATTCCATATATTCGCGTTCCACAGTTATCTCCTGCATTCAAGGCTCTGGATGTGCTTTATGGCTGGCATCATACCTGCGAGCTGGGGCGGGCGCATTATAACCAGCACCTCTGGCGGCTCCAATACAAACGTTTGTTTGAATACCGTCAAGCCCTGATAAACTCTGCGTTCCAGCCTCCCGAATGAGTGATTTTCTTGTATTGACCGGATGGGGGGTTGCGGTCAAGATACGGGCGGTTTTGCGGTCGCCGTATGGTTCGACAGCTGGTTCCGGCCGGCAGGCAACCCTCGCCAGTCTGCTTGGCGACACTACTTTCAACCGGAAAAATAACGAGGAATCCATGAAGATTCTTGTAGCTGTCAAGCGAGTGGTCGACTACAACGTCAAGGTTCGCGTCAAGGCGGACAACTCCGGCGTCGACCTCGCCAACGTCAAGATGTCGATGAACCCCTTCTGTGAAATCGCCGTGGAAGAAGCGGTGCGTCTGAAGGAAAAGGGCATCGCCAGCGAAATCGTCGTCGTGTCCGTCGGCCCGACCACTGCCCAGGAACAGCTGCGTACCGCGCTGGCGCTGGGTGCTGATCGCGCCATCCTGGTCGAGAGCAGCGAGGAGCTGAACTCCCTGGCCGTGGCCAAACTGCTCAAGGCCGTGGTCGACAAGGAGCAGCCGCAGCTGGTCATCCTTGGCAAGCAGGCCATCGACAGCGACAACAACCAGACTGGCCAGATGCTCGCCGCGCTGACCGGTTTCGCCCAGGGCACCTTCGCCTCCAAGGTGGAAGTGGCCGGCGACAAGGTCAACGTCACCCGCGAAATCGACGGCGGTCTGCAGACCGTGGCGCTGAACCTGCCGGCCATCGTCACCACCGACCTGCGCCTGAACGAGCCGCGCTACGCCTCGCTGCCGAACATCATGAAGGCCAAGAAGAAGCCGCTGGACGTGGTCACCCCGGACGCCTTGGGTGTGGCCACCGCCTCCACCGTGAAGACCCTCAAGGTCGAAGCGCCTGCCGCGCGCAGCGCCGGCGTGAAGGTCAAGTCCGTGGCTGAACTGGTCGAGAAACTGAAGAACGAGGCGAAGGTGATCTGATGGCTACCCTGGTAATCGCTGAACACAACAACGCCGCCCTGGCGGCCGTGACCCTGAACACCGTGGCCGCCGCGGCCAAGATCGGTGGCGACATCCACGTGCTGGTCGCCGGCCAGAACGTCGCTGGCGTGGCCGAAGCTGCCGCCAAGGTCGCCGGCGTGAGCAAGGTGCTGGTGGCCGACAACGCCGCCTACGCCAACCTGCTGCCGGAAAACGTCGCGCCGCTGGTCGCCGAGCTGGCCAAGGCTTACAGCCACGTGCTGGCCCCGGCCACCACCAACGGCAAGAACTACCTGCCGCGCGTCGCCGCCCTGCTGGACGTCGACCAGATCTCCGAGATCATCGCCGTGGAAAGCGCCGACACCTTCAAGCGCCCGATCTACGCCGGCAACGCCATCGCCACCGTGCAGTCCAGCGCGGCGGTGAAGGTGATCACCGTGCGTGGCACCGGCTTCGACCCGGTGGCTGCCGAGGGCGGTTCCGCCGCCATCGAAGCCGTCTCCGGCGCCGCCGATGCCGGCAAGTCCGCGTTCGTCGGTGAAGAACTGGCCAAGAGCGACCGTCCGGAACTGACCGCGGCCAAGATCGTGGTTTCCGGTGGCCGTGGCATGCAGAACGGCGACAACTTCAAGCTGCTCTACAGCCTGGCCGACAAGCTGGGCGCCGCCGTCGGTGCCTCGCGTGCCGCCGTGGACGCCGGCTTCGTGCCCAACGACATGCAGGTCGGCCAGACCGGCAAGATCGTTGCGCCGCAGCTGTACATCGCCGTGGGCATCTCCGGTGCCATCCAGCACCTGGCGGGCATGAAGGACTCCAAGGTGATCGTCGCGATCAACAAGGACGAAGAAGCGCCGATCTTCCAGGTGGCCGACTACGGCCTGGTCGGCGACCTGTTCGAGGTCGTGCCGGAACTGGAAAAGCTGGTTTGATCCAGGCTCTTCGGTGACACGAGAAACCCGCTCCCAGGAGCGGGTTTTTTTATGGACGGCCCGCGCCGCACCGTTTTCTGTGGGACCGGGTTTGCCCCGGCCGACGGTGGTGTGGTCGAAACCGAGGCGTGGCGGTCAACTCCGCTGGCCGGCATAAAGCCGGCCCTACAAGGTTTTCCCCGATCCGCCGAGCGGCGCCGTGACCTGTGGGGCCGGGTTTATCCCGGCCGACGAGGGTACGGTTGAAACCGAGGTGTGGAGGTCAACTCCGCTGGCCGGCATAAAGCCGGCCCCACAGGGGTACGGCGCGGCCCGATGGGTAAAAAGCCCGCCGGGCCGGAACCGGGGCATGGGTGTGTCTTGTGCCGATGTGCCAGGCCGTTTCCGGGTGTACCATTCTGCTCCCGGCATCCATGCGGTACTTCCATGCTCCGTCGCCTGCGGTCCATTTCGATGATCTTCTGCTTCGCCATGCTGCCTGTTCGGAGTCCGGCTGCCGATTCGTGCGAACATCTGGTGGCGATCGGTGTAGGCGAGCGTGCGCCCTATCAGTGGCAGGATCCGTCGGGTTCACAGCCGCAGGGGGCCAGTGTTGCGCTGCTTCAGCAGATGGCCACGGAACTCGGAATAACCCTGGAAATCCTGACGGCTGAAAGCCTGGAGCAGGCCGAGCGTGAAGTCACCAGTGGCCGAGTGGACTTGTTGATTGATGCCGAATTGCGCCCTGATCTGCCGGCGGGGCTGGAGTTACTGGGCCCGCCGTTGCACCAGGCGCCGGTGGTGGTCTGGGTCGCCAGAAGCCGTGCTTTCCCGTTCCAGGGTTGGGAAGATTTGCAAGGTCGACGCGGCATGCATATCGATCCGGCAGGCCCGGGCATCGGGAATGAGTCTCTGCGGCTGAGTTCGCACGGTGATTTTTCACAGGCGCTGCGCAGCCTGCTGGAAGGGAGCAGCGATTACGTGCTGTTCGAACATGCGCTCGGCCAGCTCCAGGTGTTGCGTCAGGGGCTGGCCGATCAGGTCGAAGTGCTGATGCCGGCGCTGTACAGGCGGCCGCGCTACCTGGCGCTGTCCCACAATTCCGCATGCAATGCGCCCGAATTGCGGTCTGGGCTGACGATGGCGCTGCAACGCCTGGCACGCGAGGATTCGGGGCCGCTGGTACGCAACTACCTGCAGCAGTGGGCCGGGCAACCGCAGGTCGACGACTAAGTGGGTTCGATTGCCTTAACTGGCATGGATGCTGCTGGCCTCATGCCGGCTGGTAATAAATCGTCATGGAAAGCTATGTGCCGTTTACTGCGATTGCTCTTTTGTTTATGCCTTGGTGTGTCCGGTGCGCCTGCTCTGGCATCCGCCGGCGACCCTGATACCGGTCTTTGCCGCAGCGTGGCGTTCAGGACCCTTAACGACCTGTGCGAGGCGGTCATGCGCATCTTTCCGATTCGCGAAAGTCAGAAGCCCGTCGCGAAGGAGCCGGAAATTGTCAGGCCACTGGACCTGACGCTGCCGCCCGAGCTTGGTCAGGATGATAACGCGCTGCTCGATCCGCAGAAGCCACTGCTACCACCACTATTCGGGTTGCAACCGCGCCCCGGAGCGATGAGCCTGGGCGGGCGGCTGATCACCAATGAACAGGACACGCCGTTCGAGCTCGATCTGAGCAATATGATCGATCGCATCGAAGGCGCCGAACTGCAGATCCAGATTCGTCAGTGAGGCCTCACAGTCGGAAATCCCCGCGCGCCAGCGCTGCGTGCTTGATGGCATCCAGAGGCTGGAAGCCGGGGGCATCCTGCAGCAGGACGAATAGCGGGTCGGCGGTCTGGTCGAGGTCGAATGCCTGGCGCTTCAGCTCGGTCTTCTTGTACTTGAACGTGCCGGTCGTCTCCACTTCCTCGAGCAGGCGGATAAATAGCGGAACGGCATAAGCTGGCAGATGCTGGCGCAGGTGGGCCGCCAGGCCGTTCGGGTCGAAGATTGCGCCGGCCCGCAGACGTAGCGCCGCCATGCCGCAGCGCCCGTCCGCGCCTGGAACCTCCACACCGTACACCACCGCATCCTCGACGCCCGGCCAGGCGCCCAGCACGTTTTCCACTTCGGTGGTGGACACGTTCTCGCCATGCCAGCGGAAGGTATCGCCCAGGCGATCGACGAACTGGGCGTGCTTGCAGCCGATGTCGCGCATCAGATCGCCGGTGTTGAACCAGGCGTCGCCCTTCTTGAACACGTTGCGAAAGATCGCCGCCTCGCTCTTGGCGGAGTCTGTGTAGCCGTCGAAGGGCCATTTCGGGCTGATCTCGCTGATCAGCAAGCCGGGTTCTCCTTTTGTGGCTTTCACCATGAAGCTCTTCTTGTTGCGCACCGGCTGCTCGTTGTCCAAGTCGTAGCGCACGATGGCGTAGGTGGCCGGCGTAAAGCCCACGGTGTTGTCGAAGTTGAAGACATTAGTGAAGCCGATATTGCCTTCGCTGGACGCGTAGAACTCGGTGATGCGCTCGATGCCGAAGCGCTGCTTGAACTCGCCCCAGATCGAGGGTCGCAACCCGTTGCCGATCATGCAGGTCAGGGTGTTGCCCTGTTCCTCGGCGCAGGGCGGTTGGTTGAGCAGGTAGCGGCACAGCTCGCCGATGTAGCCGAAGCAGGTGGCGCGAAAATGCTGCACATCCTTCCAGAAGGCGCTGGCGGAGAATTTGCGACGCAGGGCGATAGCCGCGCCGCCCGCCAGGGCAGCGCTCCAGCACACGGTCACGGCGTTGTTGTGATAGCAGGGCAGGGTGAGGTACAGCACATCCTGTTCGGTCAGACTCAGCCCTGAATGGCCAAACCCGCCGTAGGCCTTGATCCATTTGCCATGGCTCATCACCGAGGCCTTGGGCAGGCCGGTGGTGCCGGACGTGTAGATATAAAAGCAGGCGTCCTTCATGCGCACGCGGGCGGTTTGCGGCAGGTTTTCACTCGACTCATCGGTGGCCAGCTGGGCCAGATTCTGCCAGCCATCCGGCGCCGTGCCGGCATCCTGCAGGGTGTCCTGATCAGCCAGCCAGAAGCGCTGTTCGGGGCGCAGGTCGTTCAGTTCCGATTGCACCTCCTCGAAGGGTTGCCGCAGTTCTTCGCCGATCACGTAATGGCTGGGTTTGACCAGGTTGAGGCTGTAGGCCAGCACCTGCCCGCGTTGCGAGGTGTTCACCAGTGCGCCGATGGCGCCGAGCTTGGCCAGTGCGGCCAGCACCGCGAGGATTTCCAGACGGTTCTCCATCATCACCGCCACCACGCTGCCATGGCTTACGCCGTGTCGTTCAAAGGTGCGTGCCAGACGATTGGCCCAGGCATTGAAGCCGGCGTAGCTGACGCTGCGCTCCAGGTCCATCACGGCGGGGCGGTCGGGGAAGCGCCTGGCGCTCTGTTCCAGCGCCCAGCCGAGGGAAAGCGTCTTGTCGCGGTTGCGGATGGCGGTGTAGTAGAGCCCCCGCAGCATGCGCGGCACCCGAGGCAGATGATGGGGCAGGCGGGCGATGAAATGGAGCGGGGAGATGGTGTCGACACTGGCCATGGCAAAGGCTCTCGGGGCTGGATTTTTGTTCTGGGCCGCTGCAGCCTAGATAGCCCTGCCAGGTCCTGCCATGACTGTATCGACGTTCTCGCCGTGGCAGATGGGCGAATCAGTCGAGATACAGGTCCGGCATCAGCGGTCCGCCGGCCGGATCGTGGCGATACGCTTCGAAGTCCGTCACACCCCGCTCGCGTAGAACCTCCTCATCAATCAGCAGGCCACCGGTCAGGCTGCGTCCCTGGCTAGTGAGGATGGCATGCGCGGCATCGGCCATGATCGCCGGCGTGCGCGCTTGTTTGAAAATCTGCTGGCCACCCAGCTCGTATTCGATGGCGGCGGTGGCGATCACCGTGCGCGGCCATAGCGCGTTGACACTGATGCCGTACTTCTTGAATTCCTCGCTCATGCCCAGGGTGAGCATGCTCATGCCGTACTTGGTGGTGGTGTAGGGGCCGTACTGGGCGAACCACTTGGGATCGAGGTTCAGCGGCGGCGACAGGCTAAGAATGTGCGGGTTTTCGCTTTGCTTCAGATAGGGCAAGGCGGCCTGGCTGCAGACCATCACCGCGCGGGTGTTGATCTGGAACATCAGGTCGAAACGCTTGGGTTCCAGTTGCTCGACGCCCTTCAGCCGGATGGCGCCGGCGTTGTTGATCAGCACGTCGATACCGCCGAAATGCTCGGCTGCCTGTTGCATGGCGGCCTGCACGGCCGTTTCGTCACGCACATCCAGCTTCAGGGCCAGCGCCTGACCGCCAGCCTGTTGCACCTCCTCGGCCACCGAATGAATGGTCCCGGCCAGTTTCGGATGCGGCTGGTCGCTTTTGGCGGCGATGACGATATTGGCGCCATCGCGTGCCGCGCGCAGGGCGATCTCGCGACCGATGCCCCGGCTGGCGCCGGTGATGAACAGGGTCCTGCCTTGCAGTGTCATGGGACGTTCCTCTTTTGACGGGCCATGAGAAAGGGGAAGACCGCATGGCGACCTTCCCCTTTCTCAGCAGCCTAGATCAGACAGCGCTCAGGCTTCTTCCGGCTCGATCTCTACCAGCAACTGGCGGTTCTTCACCTGATCGCCCTTGCTCGCGCCGACCCGGCGGATTACGCCATCGATACCGGCCTTGAGCGGGTGCTCCATCTTCATGGCTTCCAGCACCACCAGCAGTTGGCCCTTGGTCACGCGGGCGCCTTCCTCGACCAGTACGTCGACGATGGCGCCATCCATCGGCGCCTTGACCGCACCGGAGCTGGCCGCGCTCTGGCCGCCGGCCGGCGCGTGGCTGACGTCGGTCAGCGCCAGGTTGCCGAAGTGGCCATACAGCCACAGGTTCTCGCCGTCCAGGTGATAGGCCTGGCGCTGGCGGATGCCGTCCAGTTCGAAGGTCAGCCAGCGGCCGTCGCTGTGCAGCAGGCGCAGGCTCAGTTGGCTGTCGCCGACGCTGGCCAGCAGGGCCGGTTGCGTGCCGTCGCGCTGCACCTCCAGCGCGACGGTGTGGGACTGCTCGCCCTGCTTGAGGGTGAACTGCCACGGCGCGCTGCCGGCGCTGCGCCAGCCAGCCAGTTGCTGCTGATGGGCGCGGCCATTGGCCGAGGCCTGATAGAGCAGGGCAGCAGCCACGGCCAGGTCGCGGGCAGCCGGGGCCTGCGGGGTCAGGCTCTCGTCAGAGCTGAAGTGTTCGGCAATGAACGCGGTGGTGGCCTTGCCGGCGGCGAACTCGGGGTTGCCGAGCAGGTTGGCCAGGAAACGCTGGTTGGCGTTCACGCCGAGCAGCACCGAGTTCTCCACGGCGCGGATCAGCTTGCGCAGCGCGTCCGCGCGAGTCGCGCCGTAGGCGATAACCTTGGCCAGCATCGGGTCGTAGAACGGCGTGACGTCCTGACCTTCCACCAGGCCGTGATCGATGCGCACGCCGTCCAGCAGTTCCGGCTCCCAGCGCAGCACGGTACCGGTCTGCGGCAGGAAGTTGTTGGTCGCATCTTCGGCGTACAGGCGCACTTCGATGGCGTGGCCGTTGAGCGGGATCTCGTCCTGCTTGAGCGGCAGCGGCTGGCCTTCGGCGGCGCGGATCTGCCAGGCGACCAGGTCCTGGCCGGTGATCAGTTCGGTGACCGGGTGCTCCACCTGCAGGCGGGTGTTCATTTCCAGGAAGAAGAATTCGCCGCTGGCATCCAGCAGGAATTCCACGGTGCCGGCGCCGACATAATTCACCGAGGCGGCGGCCTTCACGGCGGCCTCGCCCATGGCCTTGCGCAGTTGCGGAGTCATGACCGGGCAGGGCGCTTCTTCCACGACCTTCTGGTGGCGGCGCTGCACCGAGCAGTCGCGCTCACCCAGATAGACGATGTTGCCGTGCTGGTCGCCGAACACCTGGATTTCCACGTGGCGCGGGCGAATCACCGCGCGCTCGATGATCAGCTCGCCGGAGCCGAAGGCGTTCTGCGCTTCGGAGCGGGCGGTGCGGATCTGCTCCTTCAGTTCGCTGGCTTCGTGCACCAGACGCATGCCGCGACCACCGCCGCCGGCGCTGGCCTTGATCATCAGCGGATAGCCGACACGCTCGGCTTCGCGGATCAGCGTTTCGTCATCCTGGGCGGCGCCTTCATAACCGGGGATGCAGGGCACGCCGGCTTCCAGCATGGCGATCTTCGACAGGCGCTTGCTGCCCATCAGGTGGATGGCGTCCACGGTCGGGCCGATGAACACGATGCCGTTGGCTTCACAGGCGCGGGCAAAGTCGGCGTTCTCGGAGAGGAAGCCGTAACCGGGGTGGATGGCGTCGGCACCGGTCTTCTTCGCGGCGCCGATGATGTTGTCGATCACCAGGTAGGACTGGTTGACCTGCGCCGGGCCGATGCACACGGCCTCGTCGGCCACCTGCACATGGCGCGCGTTGGCGTCGGCTTCGGAATAGACCGCGACGGTGCGGTAGCCGAGTTCCTTGGCGGTGCGCATCACCCGGCAGGCGATCTCGCCGCGGTTGGCGATCAGAATCTTGTTGAAAGCGGGCATCTGGGTGCTCCTGCTGGTCATCAGCGAATGCGGTCAGGCAGACCGAGCCGAGGCTCGGTCGGGCCGATTACTGCGCCCACTTGGGCGCACGTTTCTGTACGAATGCCATCGTGCCTTCGACGCCTTCGGCTCCGGTCACGGCGGCGGCGAACTGTTCGGCGGCGCCGTCCAGCAGCGGACCCAGTTCCTGGGTCTCGGTGGCCAGCAGCAGCGCCTTGGTCTG
>DATJDB010000120.1:0-14193 GCA_035497635.1 Pseudomonas sp.
TGACCTTCAACCAGGTGACCGACGTGGACATCCTGGCCAAGCGCCGCCTGCTCAACGAAGACTGGGCCAGCGAATTCCCCAACAACAGCTCGCCCTACTACAGCACCATCGGTTTCCTGGTGCGCGAGGGCAATCCGAAGAATATCCAGGGCTGGGACGACCTGATCCGCGACGACGTGAAGATCGTGTTCCCCAACCCGAAGACCTCCGGCAACGCCCGCTACACCTATCTGGCCGCCTGGCTGTTCGCCAACGAGAAGTTCAACGGCGACCAGGACAAGATCAAGGCCTTCGTCGGCAAGCTGCTGCACAACGTCGAGAACTTCCCCACCGGTGGCCGTGGCGCCACCGTGGCCTTCGCCCAGAACAGCCAGGGCGACGCGCTGCTGACCTTCGAGTCGGAAGTGATCAACATCGCCAACCACCCGGACTTCAAGGCCGGCAAGTACCAGCCGGTGATCCCGGCGGTAAGCGTGCTGGCCGAATTCCCGGTGGCCATCGTCGACAAGGTGGTGGATCAGAAGGGCACCCGCAAGCTGGCCACCGACTACCTGAACTTTCAGTACAGCAAGGACGTGCAGCAGCTGCTGACCCGCTACAACCTGCGTGTGCATCATCCCGAGGTGGTCAAGGCCACCGAGGCCCAGTTCGCCAAGGTACGCCTGATCAACCCCACCGAGGTGCTGGGTAGCTGGGACGCCATCACCGAAACCCACTTCGGCCGCAACGGCGTGCTGGACCAGCTGCTGAGCCAGCGCCGCTAACGCAACGCCTGCTGTAGACTACGCCGCCCCCCGCCGGGCGGCTTAGCCATTTGAATCCGTTCCGAAAAGCGATCTCCCGTGAGCCTTCCGATTCCGCGCTTCTTCCATCAGGCCCCCACCCTGCCGGGTTTTGGCCTGAGCTTCGGCATCAGCACCCTGTACCTGTCGCTGGTGATCCTGCTGCCGATCTCGGCGCTGCTGCTCTACGTCAGCGATCTGACCTGGCTGGAGTACTGGCAGGCGATCAGTGATCCCCGGGTGCGTTCCAGTTACTGGGTGACCTTGCAGGGTGCGTTCTACTCCTCTTTCACCGCGCTGCTGATCGGCCTGCTGCTGGCCTGGATCATTGCCCGCTACGATTTCCCCGGCCGGCGCCTGGTCGATGCCCTGGTGGATCTGCCCTTCGCGCTGCCCACCTCGGTGGCCGGCCTGACGCTGGCCTTCCTGCTGGTACCGGAGGGCTGGATCGGCCAGTGGCTGGGCTTCAAGGTGTCCTATGCCTTCCCCGGCATCATCGTGGCCATGACCTTCACCAGCCTGCCGTTCGTGGTACGTACCGTGCAGCCGGTGCTGCTGGAACTGGGCAACGAGTTCGAGGAAGCCGCGCACACCCTGGGCGCCAACCAGCTGCAGACCTTCTGGCATGTGATCCTGCCGATGCTGGTGCCGGCACTGATTACCGGCGCCGCGCAATCCTTCGTGCGCAGCCTGGGCGAGTTCGGCGCGGTGGTGATGATCGCCGGCAACATGCCGTTCAAGACCGAAGTCAGCTCGCTGATGATCTTCGTGCGCCTTTCGGAATTCGACTATCCCGCCGCCGCGGCCATTGCTTCGGTGATTCTGCTGGCTTCCCTGGTCCTGCTGTTCACCCTGCAGGTGGTGCAGAGCCGCGTCCTTCGTTGGCAGCGCAAAAAATGAAGAAACCGCATTCCTGGCAGCAATGGCTGCTGATCGGCCTAGGCCTGGCCGTGGTCGCTCTGATTCTGCTGGTACCGCTGGTACTGATCTTTACCCGCGCCCTGTCCGGCGGCTGGGATCTGCTGGTGCAGAACCTTTCCGAGGACTACATGCAGCACGCGCTGATGCTCACCGTGCTGGTGGCCCTCGCCACGGTGCCGATCAACCTGGTGTTCGGCATCTGCCTGGCCTGGTGCGTGACTCGCTACGACTTTCGCGGACGCCGGCTGCTGTCGACGCTGATCGACATTCCCTACGCCGTGTCACCGGTGGTGGCGGGCCTGTGCTACCTGGTGATCTACGGCATCGAGGGGGTCATCGGGCAGTGGTTCTACGATCGCGACATCCAGTTGATGTTCGCCTGGCCGGGCATCGTCATGGTCACGGTGTTCGTCACCGCGCCCTATGTGGCGCGCATCCTGATTCCCACCATGCAGAGCCAGGGTTCGGAAGAAGAAACCGCCGCCCTGACCCTGGGCGCCAATGGCTGGCAGATCTTCCGCCACGTCACGCTGCCCAACATCAAGTGGGCGCTGCTGTATGGCGTGGTGGTGACCAACGCCCGGGCAGTCGGTGAGTTCGGCGCGGTGTCGGTGGTGTCCGGCACCATCATGAACCAGACCCTGACCCTGCCGCTGCTGGTCGAGCAGCTGAACAACGACTACAAGACCGCCGCCGCCTTCACCGCCGCCGCGCTGCTGGCGTGCATGGCGCTACTGACGCTATTTCTGAAGACCTTCATGGAATGGCGCCAGCGCCAGGCGATGGCCAAGGCCCAGGCGGCTTGAGGCCATTCCTGTGGGGCCGGCTTCACGCCGGCCGGCGGAGTCGAATGGCATGCTGCGGCTTCGGCCGGGATAAACCCGGCCCCACACAGGCTGTGTGGAAACTCCCGCTCCATTCCAAGGTTCGCGTTACTACGCGAAATGTGCGGAACTTTTCCGGTTTGACCTGCCTGGAACTCACGACAAAACGCGTAATTTGTGCGTTTTATGACCCGGTCTCATTTCTGAAAACGTTTCCACACAGCCTGCACAGGTGTTTCGGCCGCAGCGACGCCGCCGCTTTTTTGGAGCGGCTTCAGCCGCGATGCTGTCAGCGCCTGGCCTTGAAGAATTCCTTCAGCACCGCCCCGCACTCCTCCGCCAGCACGCCACCCTCGACGCGCACCCAGTGGTTGAGGAAGTTCTGCTCGAAGAAGCGCCCCTGACTGACCGCCACCCCGGCGCGCGGCTCGCTGGCGCCGTACACCACGCGGGCGACGCGTGAATGCACCATCAGTCCGGCGCACATGCTGCAGGGCTCCAGGGTCACATAGAGGGTCGTGGCCGGCAGGCGATAGTTCTGCTCCGCCTCGGCGGCGGCGCGAATGGCGACCATCTCGGCATGGGCGCTGGGATCGTGCCGGCTGATCGGCGCATTGAAGCCGCTGCCAATGATTTCGCCGTCGCGCACCAGCACCGCACCGACCGGTACCTCGCCCTGCGCCGCGCCCAGGCGTGCCTGTTCCAGCGCAAGACGCATGAAATGCTCGTCGCGGGAGCGATCGATGAGGGGGCTGAACTTGCTCATGGCGAATCCGGAATAAAATTTTTCAAGTTGAAGCGGGCGTGAGCACCCACGTAGGGCGGCCAGCGCTGTTCTGGCCGCCGTGCGGGGTCAATGGCGGACAGGAAAAGCGTTGTCCACCCTGCGGCGCTTCAGTGCAGCCTATCGCGTGCAAGTCCGCTCCCACAAAAAGCGGATCAACCCGGCACCGACCTTGTGGGAGCGAACTCGTTCGCGAGCTCTTTGGCGGCGGCAGGCACGGATCTGTCAAAACCCGTCATCTTCCCAGCGCTTGCCGCGCGTCTTCTCAATCGCCGGCAGACCTTGTTGCAACGCGGCCTTGGACAGCATGTGGGCGCTGACCGGGGCGGTGATGAACAGGAACAGGGTGATCAGCAGCTCATGCAGGCTCAGCTGCTGCTTCAACACGCTGAAGTAGATCGCCGAGGCGATGATGATGCCGCCCACGCCGAGGGTGGTGGCCTTGGTCGGCGCGTGCAGGCGGGTGAAGAAATCCGGCAGACGATACAGGCCGATGGCGCCGATCAGCGCAAACAGGCTGCCCAGCAGCAGGAAGGCGCAGATGATCAGTTCAATCCAGAAAGACATGGCTCGTGTTCCTCAGTCGATCAGGTCGCCGTGCAGCAGGTGCTTGCCCACTGCCACGGTACCCACGAAGCCGAACACCGCGATGAGCAGCGCCGCCTCGAAGAAGATGTCGGACGCCAGCCAGATGCCGAACAGCACGATCAGCGCCAGGCCATTGATGTACAGGGTGTCCAGCGCCAGCACCCGGTCCGGCACCGAGGGGCCGCGTATCAGTCGCAGCATGTTCAGCGCCAGGGCCAGGCCGAGCATCACCATGCACAACGGAATCACGTAGGTGAGCATTCGAAAATCTCCTGCAACGGGGCTTCGTAGCGTTCCTTGAGTTCGGCGATCAGCGCCTCGATGTCCGTGACATCCAGGGCATGCAGCAGCAGGGTCTTGTGGTCGGGCGTCAGGCCGGCGGACACCGTTCCGGGGGTCAGCGAGATGATGCACGCCAGGGTCGCCAGCAGGAACTCGTCCTCGATCTCCATGGGCACTTCAACGAACGCCGGATTGAGCCGCTTCTCGGGGCCCAGCACCAGGCGCGCCACATGCAGGTTGGCGATGACGATGTCCCAGAACACCTTGAGCACGAACAGGCACAGCTGCAGCGGTTTGCGCACCCGTGGCACGAAGATCAGGTAGCGACCGATCAGCAGCGGAATGCCCCAGCCGAGGAACAGGCCGAGCAGAACATGGCCCAGGTTGACCTGATTGGCCAGCATCAGCCAGACCAGGGTCAACAGCAGCGTCAGGCCCGGATGGGGCAGCCAGGCGAAGCGCTTCATGCTCCACCTCCTTCAACGATGCGCAGATAGGGCGCCAGGTTCAGCAATTGCGCGGCCGTGGCGTCCAGGTAGTTCTGCAAAGGTTGCGCGATAACGACCAGCAGCACGCTGGTCAACAGCAGACCACTGGCGGCCACGAGGCGCACGGGGTCGGCCAATGGGCCGCTGGCCGGCTGGCCGTTGTTGCGCCAGAACAGGCGGTTGCCGGCCCGGCTCAGGGCGACGATGGACGCCAGCCCGGCGATCAGCAGTAGCGGCCAGAATTCCAGTGCGATGGCGCCGGTGCCAACCGCCCGCAGCATCATGAGCTTGCCGACAAATCCGGAAAGCGGCGGCAGGCCTGCTACCGCCAGCGCGCCCAGGAAGAACAGGCCGCCGAGTAGCATGGGCTGGCGCAACACCGGGCCGACCTGCAGAGCGCCGGCCATTTCGCCGCGCTGACGACTCAGCAGGTCGGCGAGCAGGAACAGGCCGCCGCACACCAGGGTGCTGTGCAGCAGGTAGTAGAGGCCCGCGCCAAGACTGGCCTGACTGCCCAGGGCAAACACCGCCAGCAGGCTGCCGACCGAGACCAGCAGCAGGTAGGAGATCAGCTCCTGCAGGGTGCGGGCGCCCAGGGCGCCGATGGCGCCCGCCACCAGGGTCAGCAGGGCCAGCCACCAGAGCCAGTCGACGGCGAAGAAGGCCAGATCGCCGGCTGCGCTGCCGAAGATCAGCGTGAACACCCGCAGGATGGCGTACAGCCCCACCTTGGTCATGATCGCGAACAGCGCGGCCACCGGCGCACTGGCCGCCGAGTAGGTGCGTGGCAACCAGAAATACAGCGGCAGAATGGCCGCCTTTAGACCGAACACCACCAGCAGCAGGAAGCCGGCGGCGGCCACCAGCGGTGCCGTTTCCGGCCCGGCACTGGCAACCCGCACCGCCAGGTCGGCCATGTTCAGGGTGCCCAGCAGACCGTACAGGGTGCCGACGCCGATCAGGAAGAACGACGACCCCAGCAGGTTGAGCACCACGTAATGCATGCCGGCCCGCGCCCGCGCCGCACCGTTGCTGTAGACCAGCAGGCCATAGGAGGCGATCAGCAGGATTTCGAAGAACACGAACAGGTTGAACAGGTCGCCGGTCAGGAAGGCGCCGTTGATGCCGGCCAGCTGGAACTGGAACAGGGCATGGAAGTTGGGCGCCCGCGTGTCTTCACCGGCGCTGGCATACAGCATGGCGAAGCCGGCCAGCACGGCGGTGAGTAACAGCAGCACGGCACTGAGCCGGTCGAGCATCAGGATGATGCCGAACGGCGGCTGCCAGTTGCCCAGGGCATAGATACGCACCTCGCTGTCGCCGGCCGCAATGACCAGCCAGAGGGCCAGCGGAATCAGCGCCGCCGTGGCCAGCAGCGACAGTGCGCGCTTGAACACCTTGCTGCGACCGTGCAACACCAGCAGCAGGGCGCCGGTGAACAGCGGCAGCAGGATCGGCAGGATGATGGCGTGGCTCATGGGTGCGGCTCCCGGCCATCCACATGGTCGGTGCGCAGCTCACCCATCCCGCGCAACGCCAGCACCAGCACGAAGGCGGTCATGGCGAAGCCGATGACGATGGCGGTCAGCACCAGCGCCTGGGGTAGCGGATCGGCGAATTCGACACTCTTGCCAATCACCGCCGGCGCACCGGTCACCAGCCGCCCCATGGCGAACAGGAACAGGTTGACCGCATAGGAGATCAGCGTCAGGCCGAGCACCACGGGAAAGATGCGTGCCCGCAGCAGCAGGTAGATGCCGCTGGCAACCAGCACGCCCAACGTGACGGCATACAAAGCTTCCATATCAGAGCACTTCCTCACATTCGGCCTGACTCACATGGCCGAGGTTGGACAGGATCAACAGGGTCGCGCCGACGACCGCCAGATAGACCCCCAGGTCGAAAAGCATGGCGCTCGCCAGCTCCAGTTCACCGATATAGGGAATATGGAAATGGCCAAAAGCCGAGGTCAGGAACGGTGAGCCGAGCAGCCAGCTCCCCAGACCGGTCAGCGCGGCAATCAGCACACCGCTGCCGGCAACCGCGTGATAACTGAACGGCTGACGCGATTCGGTCCAGGTAACCCCGTGAGAAATGTATTGCAGCAGCAGCGCCACTGCTGTCACCAGGCCCGCGATGAAGCCGCCGCCCGGCAGGTTGTGGCCGCGCAGGAAGATGAACACCGAGACCAGCAGGGCCAGCGGCATCATGGTGCGCGCCAGCACGTCGAGAATCATCGGGTGACTGTCGGTGGACCAGAGCTGGCCGCGATAGTCGCGCCGCGGATGGGGCAAGTGCAGGCCATGCAGCAGGCCATAAATACCCACCGCAGCGATGGCCAGCACGCTGATTTCACCCAGGGTATCGAAGCCGCGGAAGTCCACCAGAATCACGTTGACCACGTTGGTGCCGCCACCGCCCGATACGCTGTTGGCCAGGAAGAAGCCTGCGATGGTCTCGTAGGGACGGGTCAGCACGGCGAAGGCCAGCACCGCCACCAGAATGCCCATGGCAATGGCCACCACCATGTCGCGCAGGCCGCGCAGGCTGCTGGTCTCCACCTGGGTACGAATCGGCAGGAAGAACAGCGCCAGCAGGATGAGGATGATGCTCACCACCTCCACCGACAGCTGGGTCAGGGCCAGGTCCGGCGCCGAGAAGCGCGCAAAGGTCAGCGACACCATCAGGCCCACCACGCTGAGCAGCGCCAGCGCGGTCAGGTAGCGCAGGTGGAAGGCCACGGTCAGGGCCCCGGCGAGCATCAGCACCACCAGTCCCAGCGCGGTGATCGGGTCCAGCGCCGTCAGCGCCAGCTCACCGGTCAGCGTGCGCAGCGGGGACAGCGCCACCACCACCAGCAGCATCGCCAGCATCAGCACCCAGATCAGGTAGCTCTGCAGCGAGCCGTTTTCCAGCGTGCGGGTCAGGCGGCGGGCGCCATTCACCAGATAGGTCATCCAGCGGTCGAAGAGCATCAGGGCATTGATGGCGGGCAGGCCTTCGAACCAGGCATACAGCGCCTTGCGCGCCGCATACAGCCCCAGCCCGCCCAGCAGCGCCAGCACGCTCATGGCCAGCGGCATGTTCAGACCGTGCCAGACCGACAGGCTGTATTCCGGCAACGGACTGCCGAGGCTGGCCTGCGCCGCCGACGCCAGCAGCGGCGCCACCGTCAGGGCGGGCAGCATGCCCACCACCAGGCACAGCAGCACCAGAATTTCCACGGGAATCTTCATGTAGCGCGGCGGTTCATGGGGCGGAAACTTGGGCAGGTCGATGGGTTCGCCGTTGAAGAACACGTCGTGGATGAAGCGCAGCGAATAGGCCACCGAGAACATCCCCGCCACGGTCGCCAGGGTCGGCACCAGCCAGTTGAAGCCGCCGAACAGGCTCTGGTGCAGGGTTTCGCCGAAGAACATTTCCTTGCTGAGGAAACCGTTGAGCAGCGGCACGCCGGCCATCGCCAGCGAGGCCACCATGGCCAGCACGCCGGTATGCGGCATGTATTTCCATAGGCCATTGATGCGCCGCATGTCCCGGGTGCCGGTCTCGTGATCGATGATCCCGGCGGCCATGAACAGCGAAGCCTTGAAGGTGGCGTGATTGATGATGTGGAAGATGGCCGCCACGTTGGCCAGCGGTGCATCCAGGCCGAACAGCAGGGTAATCAGGCCCAGGTGGCTGATGGTGGAATAGGCCAGCAAGCCCTTGAGGTCGGTCTGGAACAGCGCCAGCACGGCACCGATCAACAGCGTCGACAGCCCGGTCAGGCTGACCAGGTAGAACCACCAGTCGGTACCGGCCAGCGCGGGATACAGGCGCGCCAGCAGAAAGATGCCGGCCTTGACCATGGTCGCCGAGTGCAGATAGGCGGAGACCGGCGTCGGCGCGGCCATCGCCCGGGGCAGCCAGAAATGGAACGGGAACTGGGCGGATTTGGTGAACACGCCGAGCAGCACCAGAATCAGCGCCACGGGATACAGCTCGTGCGCGCGGATCAGATCGCCGGCGGCCAGCACATCGCTCAGCTCGAAGCTGCCGACGATATGGCCGATCAGCAGGATGCCGGCCATCAGCGCGAAGCCGCCACCGGCGGTAATGGTCAGCGACATGCCGGCGCCCATGCGCGCATCGCGGCGATGGGACCAGAAGCCGATCAGCAGAAAGCTGGACAGGCTGGTCAGTTCCCAGAACACCAGCATCAGCAGCAGGTTTTCGGAAAGCACCACGCCGAGCATGGCGCCCATGAACAGCAGCAGGTAGGTAAAGAAGCGGCCCGCCGCCTCGTGGCGACCGAGGTAGTAATGGGCGTAGAGAATGACCAGCAGGCCAATGCCGAGGATCATCAGGGCGAACAGGAATGCCAGGCCGTCCAGACGCAGGCTGAGGTTCAGGCCGAGCTCGGTCAGCCAGGGTTGGTAGACAATCAGTGTCTCGCCGGAAAATACCCGGCCGGCTTCATTCAGCAGCAGGCCGAAAGCAATCGCGGGTGCCAGGGCGGTGGCCAGTGCGCAGGCGAGACGCCCACGCCCTTCGACCAGGGTCGGCAAAAAGGCGCCAAGAAAGGGCAGCAGCAGTATCAGTGCCAGAGTCATCCATCGCACCTCGTGAGTCGGTTGTTAAGAGTTCGACGCCCACGTAGAGCGAAACGGCAGCAATTTTAAATAAACAAACGATCGCCGCTAGGTCTTTTTTATTACTAAAGACAATTAGCAGCCATGACCATTAGCCATCAGTCCTACAGGCGCGCACAGATGCGCGTCGGGCGACTGGGTGCTCGATGTCCGCTGTTTCGCCGCTCGGATAGTCGGATAGTCCGCCGGAGCGGCGGCCAGAAAGCGCTGGCCGCTCTGCGCCGGCTTATTGCGGCGCGACGCGGCTGGTGCCGTTCACGGTGAGAATGCGCACCCGCTGACCGACGCGGAACGTCTGGTTCGGCTCCACGGCCTGCACATAGGCGCGCATGCTGCCGTCATCCTCGCGTACGGTGATTTCCACCCCCTGGGTGCGGGTGACGCCCTCTTCCGCCGCCGCGCCCAGCATGCCGCCGGCCACCGCGCCGATGACCGCCGCCACGGCGCTGCCGCGACCGCCACCCACGCCGCTGCCGGCGATGCCGCCGACCACCGCGCCGGCGCCCGAGCCGATGGGTGTCTTGGTGCCTTCAATGCGTACCGGTCGCAATGACTCGATGGTGCCCATGCGTACCAGCTGCACGGTACGCGCCTCGCTGCGCGAATAGGTATCGCCGGTCAGGCTCGAGGCGCAGCCGCCCAGCACCAGCCCGCTCAGGGAAACACTGGCAATCAGGATCAGGGATTTACGCATGAATTCCTCCGCAGGAGCCGAAACGATGTCCACCAGAAGCATGCCGCGAGCCTGCGGCATGGGCGTGACTTCCAGACGACTGGCGGTTCCGTTAGGGTAGCGGCTTTTCCGGCGGGATCGGCTTCATGGATTACTTCATCATTTTCATCGCCACGGCCAGTGGGCTGTATTTTCACTGGTGGCTGATGGTGCGCATTCGTCGCTGGAGCGACCGCGACCTGGCGCTGTCGATGGCCGGCGATGACGCGGCCAAGCGGGCCTACATGCTGGAGCGCCTGGAGCAGGCGAAACAGGACAAGGTGCCGCGCAAGCAATTGCAGGCCTGGCTGGAAAAGGCGGCCGGGGAATACGGGCAGGCTTAGAAACACACGAACCTGCGGTGCCATACCTTGTGCAGGCAGTGTGGAAACTCCCGCTCAATTCCAAGGTTCGCGTTGCTACGCGAAATGTGCGGAACTTTTCCGGTTTGGCCTGCCTGGAATTCACGACAAAACGCGGAATTTGTGCGTTTTCTGACCATGCCTCATTTCTGAAAACGTTTCCACACAGCCTGTTGTGGGGCCGGGTTTATCCCGGCCGACGAAGGTGGGATCGATAGCGAGATCGGGAATTCGACTCCGCTGTCCGGCGTAAAGCCGGACCCACAGGTAATGCCCCTTCGGCAAGGTCCATCGAATGTGAAGCACCGACCCGGCTACTTGGACAAAAAGCGCATCCCCTCTTCCAGCCCCTGCAACGTCAGCGGGTACATCTGGTCGTTGGTCAGCTCGCGCACCAGCGAGGTGGAGGCGGTGTAGTCCCAGGTGTGCTTGGGGTACGGGTTGATCCAGATGAGCTTCTTGTATTTCTCCATGAAGCGGCGCATCCACACGTAGCCGGCTTCCTCGTTCCAGTGTTCGACGCTGCCGCCGGCCTGGGTGATCTCATAGGGCGCCATGGCGGCGTCGCCGACGAACACGATTTTCCAGTCCGCGCCGTACTTGTGCAGCAGGTCGAAGGTGGAAAAGCGCTCGGTGCTGCGGCGCATGTTGTTCTTCCACACCGACTCATAAATGAAGTTGTGGAAGTAGAAGAACTCCAGATGCTTGAACTCGGTCTTGCAGGCCGAGAACAGTTCCTCGCAGACCTTCACGTGGGCGTCCATCGAGCCGCCGATATCCATCAGCAGCAGTAGCTTCACCGTATTGCGCCGTTCCGGGCGCATCTGGATGTTCAGCAGGCCGCCGTCGCGGGCGGTGTGGTCGATGGTGCCGTCGATGTCGAACTCTTCCGCCGCGCCCTGGCGGGCGAACTTGCGCAGGCGGCGCAGGGCGACCTTGATGTTGCGCGTGCCGAGTTCCACCTGATCGTCGAGATTCTTGTACTCGCGCTGGTCCCAGACCTTGAGCGCGCGCCCCTGACGCTTGCCGGCGTCACCGATGCGCATGCCTTCCGGGTTGTAGCCGCCGGAACCGAACGGGCTGGTGCCGCCAGTGCCGATCCACTTGTTGCCGCCGGCGTGCTTTTCCTTCTGCTCCTCCAGGCGCTTCTTGAATTCCTCGATCAGCTTGTCCAGACCGCCGAGGGACTGGATCATCGCCCGCTCCTCCTCGCTCAGGTGGCGCTCGAACTCCTTGCGCAGCCACTCCTCGGGAATCAGCGCCTCGATATGCCGATCCAGATCCTCGAGCCCCTTGAAGTAGGCACCGAAGGCGCGGTCGAACTTGTCGAAGTGGCGCTCATCCTTCACCAGGATGGCGCGCGACAGGTAGTAGAACTCGTCCATGTCGGCGAACACGATGTTGTGCTTGAGCGCGTTGATCAGATCCAGCAGCTCGCGCAGCGACACCGGGACCTTGGCCGCGCGCATTTCATTGAACAAACCAAGCAGCATTGCTTACCTCGATGGGCGATTCACAGGTCGCCGACGTGCTGGGGCAGATCGTCCTGGATGCGGTACCAGTCCGCCTTGGAGTCCACATAGATATGCGCCTGGCGCACCTCGCCCAGCAACGAATCCAGCGTACCGGCGGCCACGCCGATTTCCCCGGCGCGCTCGTCGATGAACTGCAGGGTGGCCCCGCAGCGACTGCAGAAGGTCCGCGTGATGCCGGGCGAAGACGGGTAACGGGCGACCAGCGCTTCCCCGGCGGTGAAGTGAAACGCCGCAGGCGGCACGCCGGCATAGGAGGCGAAGGCCGCACCATGCGCCTTGCGGCACCGGCCGCAATGGCAATGGGTGACCTCCTTGATGGCGGTATCGATGCGGTATTTCACCGCCCCGCACAGGCAACTGCCGTTATGCATCGCTGTGTCCCCTCTCCCATGTTGCGGTCGTAGGCTGGGTTAGCCGCGCAGCGGCGTAACCCACCGTCTCGTGCCTGGCCAGCCTGGCGGCTGGTTGGTGGGTTACGCTTCGCTAACCCACCCTACGTTCACGTGCCTATCGGGAAGCGCGGCGGCTCATGAAGGCCAGACGTTCGAGCAGCATCACATCCTGCTCGTTCTTCACCAGGGCGCCAGCCAGCGGCGGAATGGCCTTGGTGGGGTCGCGCTCGCGCAGCACTTCGGCGCCGATGTCGTCGGCCATCAGCAGTTTCAGCCAGTCGACCAGCTCGCTGGTGGAAGGTTTCTTCTTCAGGCCCGGCACCTTGCGCACATCGAAGAACACGTCTAGCGCCTCGGCAACCAGCTCGTTGCTGATGCCTGGGTAGTGCACGTCGACGATCTTCTGCAGGGTCTCGCGATCCGGGAAGGCGATGTAATGGAAGAAGCAGCGGCGCAGGAAGGCGTCGGGCAGCTCCTTCTCGTTGTTCGAGGTGATGATGATGATCGGGCGGTGTTTGGCCTTGATGGTTTCGTTGGTCTCGTAGACGTAGAACTCCATCTTGTCGAGTTCCTGCAACAGGTCGTTGGGGAATTCGATGTCGGCCTTGTCGATCTCGTCGATCAGCAGAATGACGCGCTCGTCGGCCTCGAAGGCTTCCCAGAGCTTGCCCTTCTTCAGGTAGTTGCGCACGTCGTGGACCTTGTCCACGCCCAGCTGGGAATCGCGCAGGCGGCTCACGGCGTCGTACTCGTACAGACCCTGGTGCGCCTTGGTGGTGGACTTGATGTGCCAGGTGATCAGCCGGGCGCCGAAGGCGGCCGATAGCTGCTCGGCGAGCATGGTCTTGCCGGTGCCCGGCTCGCCCTTGACCAGCAACGGTCGCTGCAGGGTGATGGAGGCGTTGACCGCCAGCTTGAGATCGTCGGTGGCGACGTAGGAAGGAGTGCCTTCGAACTTCATCGGGAAATATTCCTCGGTGGGGCCGCCCGTCGCGGCGAAAACAGGCAGCGACTATACCCCGCACCCGGGATTCTGTGAACGCGACGACAGGTTCCGGTCACGTTTCGGCCGAAGGCCGGCTGTCGGGCCGGTATCAGCCGACAAAGCCGACCCCACAGAAAGATGCCTGTCTTGTGGGGCCGGGTTTATCCCGGCCAAAGGTCGGCGTCAGCCGACCCCATTGCGCAAACGCTCAACCCCGTCGGCCGGCGTAAAGCCGGCCCCACAGAAAGATGCCTGTCTGGCGGGGCCGGGTTTATCCCGGCCAAAGGTCGGCGTCAGCCGGCCCCATTGCGCAAACACTCGCCCTTCTCGGCCGGCGTAAAGCCGGCCCCACAGAAAGGTGCCTGTCTGGTGGGGCCGGATCTATCCCGGCCAAAGGTCGGCGCCAGCCGACCCCATTAGGTCGGCGCCAGCCGGCCCACTGCGCAAACGCTCGCCCCCGTCGGCCGGCGTAAAGCCGGCCCCACAGAAATGTGCCTGTCTGGTGGGGCCGGGTTTATCCCGGCCAAAGGTCGGCGCCAGCCGGAAGTGCGCCACTACAGATTCCGGCTACTCGCCCTCCTCGCTCAGCGAGCGCTCGAAGCGGGCGGTGAAGGCTTCGATGAAGGCATTGCGCAGCACGGCGATGAACGCCTGGAAGGGGCTGACATCCTGATCGCTGATGGTGCCGGACAGCTCGACTCGGGTGGCGAACTGGTCCTTGCGCTGGTTCTTGAGCAGGGTCTGGCCACCACCGACGATGGCCTCCCACAGCCCACGCAGAAAACCCTTGTCCTCGGCCTTGATGTCCTGTTCCCAGTCGAACACCTCGACGTTGCGCAGCAACGGCTTGATATAGCCGCTGAGCTGGCTGTTCTCGGCCTCCACTTCCATGACCAGATCACCG
>DATJDB010000121.1:0-7466 GCA_035497635.1 Pseudomonas sp.
AGCCTAAGTGCGCAGGGCACCGTCTACTCGCTTATTCGTTTAATTAGATGGCCGCAAGCCATCCCCCAATACAGGAATTAGAGTCATGGCTCTGACCAACGAAGACATCATCAACGCCGTATCCGAAATGTCCGTCATGCAGATCGTTGAACTGATCAAGGCGATGGAAGAGAAGTTCGGTGTTACCGCCGCTGCTGCCGTTGCTGCCGGCCCGGCTGCCGCTTCCGCTGCTGTTGAAGAGCAGACCGAGTTCAACATCATCCTGACCGAAACTGGCGACAAGAAAGTCAACGTCATCAAGGTTGTTCGCGAACTGACCGGTCTGGGTCTGAAGGAAGCCAAGGCTGTGGTCGACGGCGTTCCTGGCGTGGTGAAGGAAGGCGCTTCCAAGGAAGAAGCCGAAGCTGCCAAGAAGGCTCTGGAAGAAGCAGGCGCCAAGGTCGAGCTCAAGTAAGCTCGGACCTTGCGTCTACAGCCTGGGCGTTTCGCGTAAGGCTGATGGCTGGTGGCAATTGCCACCGGCCTTTTTCCGTTATAGGTAGACTTTCTATGGGTCGCCTATGACAACCCACCGACAGGTGGCGCAGATTTTGATCTGCACGATTTGCTGGCTGCTCCCGTCGGAGAAGCCAAACAAGCAGGTGACCAAGCTGGGGAACGCTGATGGCTTACTCATACACTGAGAAAAAACGTATCCGCAAGGACTTTAGCAAGTTGCCGGACGTGATGGATGTGCCTTACCTCCTGGCCATCCAATTGGATTCGTATCGCGAATTCCTGCAGCAAGGAGTGAGCAAGGAGCAGTTCCGCGACGTTGGCCTGCACGCGGCCTTCAAGTCCGTGTTTCCGATCATCAGCTATTCGGGCAATGCTGCTCTGGAATACGTCGGCTACCGTCTTGGTGAGCCGGCTTTTGATGTCAAGGAATGCGTATTGCGTGGTGTGACCTTCGCGGTTCCGCTGCGCGTGAAGGTTCGCCTGATCATTTTCGACAAGGAATCGTCGAGCAAGGCGATCAAGGACATCAAGGAACAGGAAGTCTACATGGGGGAAATCCCCCTGATGACCGAAAACGGTACCTTCATCATCAACGGTACCGAGCGTGTGATCGTTTCCCAGCTGCACCGCTCTCCGGGTGTGTTCTTCGACCACGACCGTGGCAAGACCCACAGCTCGGGCAAGCTGCTCTATTCGGCACGCATCATTCCCTACCGTGGCTCCTGGCTGGACTTAGAGTTCGACCCGAAGGACGCCGTGTTCGTACGTATCGACCGTCGTCGCAAGCTGCCGGCGACCGTGCTGCTGCGCGCGCTCGGCTACGGCGCCGAGGAAGTCCTCGATAAGTTCTACGACTCCAACGTTTTGCACCTCAAGGGTGAGATGCTGAACCTGGAACTGGTTCCGCAGCGCTTGCGCGGTGAAATCGCGGCGTTCGATATCAAGGACGCCGCCGGCAAGCTCATCGTCGAGCAGGGCCGTCGTATCACCGCCCGCCACATCAACCAGATCGAGAAGGCTGGTCTCACGGAACTCGAAGTTCCGCTCGAGTACTTGCTGGGTCGCACCACGGCCAAAGCCATCGTGCATCCGGTGACCGGCGAGATCGTTCTGGAGTGCAACACCGAGCTGACCACCGAAGCGCTGGCCAAGATCGTCAAGGCTCAGGTGGCCCGCATCGAGACGCTCTACACCAACGAAATCGACTGCGGTCCGTTCATCTCCGACACGCTAAAGATCGACTCCACCAGCAACCAACTGGAAGCGCTGGTCGAGATCTATCGCATGATGCGTCCCGGCGAGCCGCCGACCAAGGATGCCGCCGAAACCCTGTTCAACAATCTGTTCTTCAGCGCCGAGCGTTACGACCTGTCCGCAGTCGGTCGTATGAAGTTCAACCGTCGTATCGGTCGCACCGAGATCGAAGGCCTTGGCGTACTGTCCAAGGAAGACATCGTCGATGTGCTCAAGACCCTGGTCGACATCCGTAACGGTCGCGGCGTGGTCGATGATATCGACCACCTGGGCAACCGTCGCGTCCGTTGCGTGGGCGAAATGGCCGAAAACCAGTTCCGTGTGGGCCTGGTGCGCGTCGAGCGCGCGGTCAAGGAACGCCTGTCCATGGCCGAAAGCGAAGGCCTGATGCCGCAGGATCTGATCAACGCCAAGCCGGTTGCGGCGGCGGTGAAGGAATTCTTCGGTTCCAGCCAGCTCTCGCAGTTCATGGACCAGAACAACCCGCTCTCCGAGATCACCCACAAGCGCCGCGTCTCCGCACTTGGCCCGGGCGGTCTGACCCGCGAGCGCGCCGGCTTCGAAGTCCGTGACGTGCACCCGACCCACTATGGACGTGTCTGTCCGATCGAGACCCCTGAAGGTCCGAACATTGGCCTGATCAACTCGCTGGCCACCTACGCGCGCACCAACCGCTACGGCTTCCTGGAAAGCCCGTATCGCGTGGTGAATGGCGGCAAGGTCACCGACGAGATCGTGTTCCTGTCGGCCATCGAAGAGTCCGACCATGTCATCGCACAGGCTTCCGCCAAGCTGAACGAGGCGGGCGAGCTGGTCGAAGAGCTGGTCAACGTGCGTCACCTGAACGAATTCACCGTGAAGGCGCCGGAAGACGTCACCCTGATGGACGTTTCGCCCAAGCAGGTGGTTTCTGTTGCGGCATCGCTGATTCCGTTCCTCGAACACGATGACGCCAACCGCGCACTGATGGGTTCGAACATGCAGCGTCAGGCGGTGCCGACCTTGCGTTCGGACAAGCCGCTGGTCGGTACTGGCATGGAGCGCAACGTCGCCCGTGACTCCGGTGTCTGCGTGGTGGCCCGTCGTGGTGGCGTGATCGACTCGGTCGACGCCAGCCGCGTTGTGGTACGCGTCAACAATGATGAAGTCGAAACCGGTGAAGCCGGCGTCGACATCTACAACCTGACCAAGTACACCCGCTCGAACCAGAACACCTGCATCAACCAGCGTCCGCTGGTGAACAAGGGTGATCTGGTCGCGCGTGGCGACATCATGGCCGATGGTCCCTCCACCGACATGGGCGAACTGGCACTGGGTCAGAACCTGCGCGTGGCGTTCATGCCGTGGAACGGCTTCAACTTCGAAGACTCCATCTGCCTGTCCGAGCGCGTGGTTCAGGAAGATCGCCTGACGACCATCCACATCCAGGAACTGACCTGTGTCGCTCGCGACACCAAGCTCGGCCCGGAAGAAATCACCGCCGATATCCCCAACGTGGGCGAAGCGGCGCTGAACAAGCTGGACGAAGCCGGTATCGTGTATGTGGGTGCCGAAGTTCTGGCGGGTGACATCCTGGTCGGCAAGGTCACGCCGAAGGGCGAGACCCAGCTGACGCCGGAAGAGAAGCTGCTGCGCGCCATCTTCGGCGAGAAGGCCAGCGACGTGAAGGACACCTCCCTGCGCGTGCCGACCGGCACCAAGGGTACCGTCATCGACGTGCAGGTCTTCACCCGCGACGGCGTCGAGCGCGACACCCGCGCCCTGGCCATCGAGAAGCAGCAACTCGACGAGATCCGCAAGGATCTCAACGAGGAGTTCCGCATCGTTGAAGGCGCAACCTTCGAGCGTCTGAGTGCTGCCCTGGTGGGCGCAACCGCCGAAGGCGGCGCCGGTCTGAAGAAGGGCACCGTCATCACCGCCGAGATCCTCGCCGGACTGGAACACGGTCAATGGTTCAAGCTGCGCATGGCCGACGACGCGCTCAACGAGCAGCTGGAAAAGGCTCAGGCTTATGTGGCTGACCGCCGTGTGCTGCTCGACGAGAAGTTCGAAGACAAGAAGCGCAAGCTGCAGCAGGGCGATGACCTGGCTCCGGGCGTGCTGAAGATCGTCAAGGTCTATCTGGCCATCAAGCGCCGCATCCAGCCGGGCGACAAGATGGCCGGTCGTCACGGTAACAAGGGTGTGGTGTCGGTGATCATGCCGATCGAGGACATGCCCCACGACGAACATGGCGTGCCGGTCGACATCGTGCTCAACCCGCTCGGCGTACCGTCGCGTATGAACGTCGGCCAGATTCTGGAAACTCACCTGGGCCTGGCGGCCAAGGGCCTCGGCGAGAAGATCAACCGCATGCTCGAAGAGCAGCGCAAGGTCTCCGAGCTGCGCGAGTTCCTGGGTCAGGTGTACAACGACATCGGTGGTCGCCGCAAGGAAGAGCTGGACACCTTCAGCGACAAGGAAATCCTTGAGCTGGCAGCCAACCTGCGCAACGGTGTGCCAATGGCAACGCCGGTGTTCGATGGCGCCAAGGAAAGCGAGATCAAGGCCATGCTACGCCTGGCCGACCTGCCGGAAAGCGGGCAGATGTGCCTGTACGACGGCCGCACCGGCAACGCCTTCGAGCGTCCGACCACCGTCGGCTACATGTACATGCTCAAACTGAACCACCTGGTCGACGACAAGATGCACGCGCGTTCCACCGGTTCCTACAGCCTGGTTACCCAGCAGCCGCTGGGTGGTAAGGCACAGTTCGGTGGCCAGCGTTTCGGGGAGATGGAAGTCTGGGCGCTGGAAGCCTACGGCGCCGCCTATACCCTGCAGGAAATGCTGACCGTCAAGTCGGACGACGTGAACGGCCGGACCAAGATGTACAAGAACATCGTGGACGGCGATCACCGCATGGAGCCCGGCATGCCCGAGTCCTTCAACGTGTTGATCAAGGAAATCCGTTCCCTGGGTATCGACATCGAACTGGAAACCGAATAACACGACCGCCATGCGGCGCCCGGTACGACCGGCCGCCGCAGGTCTGTGAGGAGGAAAGGCCTTGAAAGACTTGCTGAATCTGCTGAAAAACCAGGGTCAAGAAGAGTTCGATGCGATCCGTATCGGTCTGGCTTCGCCGGAAATGATCCGGTCCTGGTCGTTCGGCGAAGTGAAAAAGCCGGAAACCATCAACTACCGTACCTTCAAGCCTGAGCGCGATGGTCTGTTCTGCGCCAAGATCTTTGGCCCGGTGAAGGACTACGAGTGCCTGTGCGGAAAGTACAAGCGCCTCAAGCACCGCGGCGTGATCTGTGAGAAGTGCGGCGTGGAAGTGGCGCTGGCCAAGGTTCGTCGTGAGCGCATGGCGCATATCGAGCTGGCATCGCCCGTTGCCCACATCTGGTTCCTGAAGTCCCTGCCGTCCCGTATCGGCCTGCTGCTGGACATGACCCTGCGTGACATCGAGCGCGTGCTCTATTTCGAGAGCTACGTGGTGATCGATCCGGGCATGACCACCCTGGAAAAGGGTCAGCTGCTGAACGACGAGCAGTACTTCGAATCCCTCGAGGAGTTCGGTGACGATTTCGATGCGCGCATGGGCGCCGAAGCGGTCCGCGAACTGCTGATGGGTATCGATCTGGATCACGAGACCGCTCGCCTGCGTGAGGAAATCCCGCAGACCAACTCGGAAACCAAGATCAAGAAGCTGTCCAAGCGCCTGAAGCTCATGGAAGCCTTCCAGCATTCCGGCAACAAGCCGGAGTGGATGGTGCTGACCGTGCTGCCGGTGCTGCCGCCGGACCTGCGTCCGCTGGTACCGCTGGATGGTGGCCGCTTCGCGACCTCTGACCTGAACGATCTGTATCGTCGGGTGATCAACCGTAACAACCGTCTGAAGCGCCTGCTCGATCTGGCCGCGCCGGACATCATCGTGCGCAACGAAAAGCGCATGCTGCAGGAAGCCGTGGATGCGCTGCTGGACAACGGCCGTCGTGGTCGTGCCATCACTGGTTCCAACAAGCGCCCGCTGAAATCCCTGGCCGACATGATCAAGGGCAAGCAGGGCCGCTTCCGTCAGAACCTGCTCGGCAAGCGCGTGGACTACTCCGGTCGTTCCGTGATTACCGTGGGTCCGACCCTGCGTCTACACCAGTGCGGTCTGCCCAAGAAGATGGCGCTGGAACTGTTCAAGCCGTTCATCTTTGGCAAGCTGGAAATGCGCGGCTTGGCGACCACCATCAAGGCCGCCAAGAAGATGGTCGAGCGCGAACTGCCCGAGGTCTGGGACGTTCTCGCCGAAGTCATCCGTGAGCATCCGGTCCTGCTCAACCGTGCACCGACCCTGCACCGTCTGGGTATCCAGGCGTTCGAGCCGGTGCTGATCGAAGGCAAGGCACTGCAGTTGCACCCGCTGGTCTGCGCTGCGTACAACGCCGACTTCGACGGTGACCAGATGGCCGTGCACGTTCCGCTGACCCTCGAGGCTCAGCTGGAAGCGCGCGCGCTGATGATGTCGACCAACAACGTACTGTCGCCCGCCAACGGCGAGCCGATCATCGTGCCGTCCCAGGACGTGGTGCTGGGTCTGTATTACATGACCCGTGAAGCGATCAACGCCAAGGGCGAAGGTCGCGTGTTCGCCGATCTGCAGGAAGTCGACCGCACCTTCGGTGCGCGCGAAGTGTCCCTGCATGCCAAGATCAAGGTGCGCATCAACGAAGTCGTCAAGCAGAAGGACGGCTCCCTGGTACACAACACCCGTATCGTCGACACCACTGTCGGTCGTGCGCTGCTGTTCCAGATCGTGCCCAAGGGTCTGTCCTACGACGTCGTCAACCAGTCGATGAAGAAGAAGGCGATCTCGAAGCTGATCAACCAGGCGTACCGCACCGTTGGTCTGAAGGACACCGTCATCTTCGCTGACCAGCTGATGTACACCGGTTTCGCCTACTCGACGATTTCCGGCGTGTCGATCGGCGTGAACGATTTCGAGATTCCGAAGGAGAAGGCTCGCATCATCGATGCCGCCACCGAGGAAGTGAAGGAGATCGAAGCCCAGTACGCCTCCGGCCTGGTAACCCAGGGCGAGAAGTACAACAAGGTGATCGACCTCTGGTCCAAGGCGAACGACGAAGTCTCCAAGGCGATGATGACCAACCTGTCCAAGGACAAGGTCATCGACCGCGAGGGCAAGGAAGTTCTGCAGGAGTCCTTCAACTCCATGTACATGATGGCGGACTCCGGTGCGCGGGGTTCCGCGGCCCAGATTCGTCAGCTGGCGGGTATGCGTGGCCTGATGGCCAAGCCGGACGGCTCCATCATCGAGACCCCGATTACCGCCAACTTCCGTGAAGGCCTTTCGGTTCTGCAGTACTTCATTTCCACTCACGGTGCGCGTAAGGGTCTGGCGGATACTGCCCTGAAGACTGCGAACTCCGGTTATCTGACCCGTCGTCTCGTTGACGTGGCCCAGGATCTGGTGGTGACCGAGGTTGATTGCGGTACCGAACACGGTCTGGTCATGACGCCGCACATCGAAGGCGGCGACGTGGTCGAGCCGCTCGGCGAGCGTGTGCTGGGCCGTGTCGTGGCCAAGGATGTGGTCAAGCCGGGCAGCGAAGAAGTATTGCTGCCCGCCGGTACGCTGATCGACGAAAAGCTGGTCGAGTTCATCGAGCGCAACAGCATCGACGAGATCGTCGTGCGCTCGGCGATCACCTGTGAAA
>DATJDB010000122.1:0-19205 GCA_035497635.1 Pseudomonas sp.
GCGTCGGCGGCAGCCTGGGTGACGGCGCCGCTGCGCTGCCGTGGGTACTTGGCGAACAGCCGGTGCAGGGCGGGGCGGATGACTATCTGCTGGCGCGCTACTGGCGGCCGCAGCCGCAACTGGCCCTCGGCCAGGCGCTGCGCGGCCGGGCCACCGCGGCGCTGGACATTTCCGATGGCCTGCTGGCCGATTGCGGTCATATCGCTCGCGCCTCCGGCGTGGCGTTGTACATCGAGCGCGCGCGCCTGCCATTGTCGGCGGCCTTGCGCGAGCAACATGATCCCGACGAGGCGCTGCGCTGTGCGCTGTCCGGCGGCGACGACTACCGACTGGCCTTCACCCTCCCGCCCAGCAACCTCAGCGCACTGCAGGCCGAATTCCCCGAGATAGCCGTGATCGGTCGGGTCGAGGCGGGCGAGGGCGTTCACCTCTACGATCAGCAAGGACGCGAGCTGGCTCTGGCTGCCCGTGGTTACCAACACTTTGGATGATTCCGTGACCGAACAGACCGTCCCCGTGCCGCCGTCCGTATGGCGCAACCCCTGGCACTTCCTGGCCTTCGGCTTCGGCTCCGGCACGCTGCCCAAGGCGCCCGGCACCTGGGGCTCGCTGGTGGCGCTGCCGTTCGTGCCGCTCTGGCAGATGCTGCCGGACTGGGGCTACTGGCTGATGCTCGGCGTCACCATGCTGTTCGGCGTCTGGCTATGCGGCCGGGTGGCCAATGACCTGCGCGTGCATGACCACGAAGGCATCGTCTGGGATGAAATGGTCGGCATGTGGATCACCCTCTGGCTGGTGCCGGAAGGCTGGTACTGGCTGATCGCGGGCTTTCTGATGTTCCGCTTCTTCGACATCCTCAAGCCCTGGCCGATCCGCTGGATCGATCGCAACGTGCACGGCGGCATCGGCATCATGCTCGACGACGTGCTGGCCGGCGTATTCGCCTGGCTGGGTATGCAGGGGCTGATCTGGCTGGTCGGCTGAAGGGAGCACCGTTTCTGTAGGGTGGCTGACGTCAATCCTGCACAGCCACACCGCAGCCCGTGGGAGCGGACTCGTCCGCGAGCTCTTCATGCAGGCCATCATCAGAAGCTCGCGAATGAATTCGCTCCCACGAGGTTAGGTCAGCGCCTTCCCCAGCCCCAACTGATTCATCAGTTCCAGCAGCCTTGGATTGGCCGCCACTCGCTCCCGCATCTGCAGCCGCAGCGACTCGCTGGATTCGTGGTCAAGAATCATGTCCCGGTAATGATCCTCCACGCCTTGGATGCCGTTGTCCTTCAGCAGCGCCTGGTAGGTTCTCTGCAGCAGGCTGGAGTACTCGCTGCGCTCGGCAGACGAGGCCGCCGCAACCTTGGGATAGCGCTCTTCCAGCCAGTTGGCGCTTGCCCCCAGGGTATTGGGCACCTCGATATAGCTGCCGGCCATCCAGGCAGGCAACTGGTACAGCTCCACTGGATGATCGTGCGTTTGCGCCGTGCCGGCGGCGCGTAGGCCGGCTTCGGACAGCGTGACGCGATCGGCGAGGCTGTTGGACGATTTGGGCGTGGCGTCAGTCGGTGTATGAGCCGTTTTGGCAGCGCTAGGATTGAAGGCCTGGATCGGTGATACCGAAGGCGAGTTGATCTGCATGCTGGATCTCCTTATCGCAGTGTTGTTAATGCACAACAACGAGATAGCAGCTTGCATGCCAATTGCCCGCAACTCTCGTGGCTATGGGCTCGGCTAACGACTTGGCCAGGGATTCACAGACAATCCTGCCGGCTCCGGCAAGCGATTGCCGCCGGTGCAACGAACCTGCGGCTGCTCTGCTCCTCGTGGGGCCGGCTTTATGCCGGTCGACGGTGCCAGGGTGCATGCCAGGGACGGCTGACACCGACCTTGGCCGCGATGAACCCGGCCCCACAGGTTCTGTGGCGACTCCGCTCCTCGTGGGGCCGGCTTTATGCCGGCCGAGGATGCTGAGGTGCATGCCAGGGGCGGCTGACACCGACCTTGGCCGCGATGAACCCGGCCCCCACGGGTTCTGTGGCGACTCCGTTTCTGTTGGGGCCGGCTTTACGCCGGACGCCGGAGCTGCATACCCTCACTCCGCTAACGCGTATACGGCCCCATTTCGAGCCATGTTTGGATGGCAGCTCCACTGCGTGTCTGTGAACCGCCCCCGCTTCGGTTAGCAGCAAGCTGGCTATCCTGCCCATCCCTTTCCGATGCCGCGCAGGGAGTGCCGATGCCCCGTTTTCTTTTGTTCACCAGCCTGCTGCTGGTCGCCTCGCTGGCCCAGGCAGCGCCGGGGCATGTGCAAGTAGTCGGTCTGTTTCCCAATGCGGCCGTACTCACGGTAGATGGCGAGCGCAAGCTGGTGCGGGTCGGCGAGACCGGCCCTGGTGGCGTAGTACTGGTCAGTGCCGATGCGCAGGGCGCGCTGTTGCGCATCGATGGCCAGACGCGGCGTATCGAGCTGGGCCACGAGCAGGCGGGTGGTTACAGCCCGCCGACCCGCCAGCAGGTCAGCATTGCGCGGGGTAAGGGTGGCCATTACCGGGTGATCGGCGCGGTGAACGGCTTTTCACTGCCGCTGCTGGTGGACACCGGCGCCACCAGCCTGGCGATGAATGAACAGCAGGCGCGGCGTTTCGGCCTGGACTATCGCAACGGCACGCCGATGCGCGCCAACACTGCCAACGGGGTGGTCAATGGCTGGCGAGTGTATCTCGACCGTGTGAATGTCGGCGGTCTGGAAGTGCCCGGCGTGGAGGCTGTGGTGCTGCAGGGCAATGCGCTCAACGAGGCGCTGCTGGGCATGAGTTTCCTCAACCGCGTGCGCTGGCGCGAGGAGCATGGCGTGCTGGTGCTGGAGTCGCGTCTGTAGCCGGCCGGGCGTCGCCCGCAAGCCGCTTCACTGAGGGTATAATCGCGCCCTTTCACTTCTCTGGAGCCTCTCCGGTGTCCGTCGTTTTCGTCGCCGCTTCCAAACTGCCCATGCCCTTTGGCGAGTTCATCATGCACGGCTTCCTTGACGAGGCCACTGGCAAGGAGCATGTGGCGCTGACCATGGGCAGCTTCGAGGATGGTGCCCCGGTGCTCGGCCGCGTGCATTCCGAATGTCTGACCGGCGATGCGCTGTTCAGCCAGCGCTGTGATTGCGGCTATCAGCTGGAAGCTGCGTTGCAGGCCATCGCCAAGGAAGGGCGCGGCGTGCTGCTCTACTTGCGTCAGGAAGGCCGTGGCATCGGTCTGCTGAACAAGATCCGCGCCTATCACCTGCAGGATAACGGCGCCGACACCGTGGAAGCCAACGAGCGCCTGGGCTTCGCCGCCGACCAGCGCGAGTACAGCATCTGCCTGCCGATGCTCGACCACCTGGGCATTCACGCACTCAAGCTGATGACCAACAACCCGCGCAAGGTCACGGCGCTGGAAGGCTTCGGCATCCGCATCGCCGAGCGCAAGCCGCTGGTCACGGGCCTCAACCCGTATAACCGCAACTACCTGCGAACCAAGGCCGGCAAGCTCGGGCACATGCTCGGCAATCTGCATCAGGACGAGTCGTCAGAAGCATGATGGATCGCCTCGCGCAGTACCGTCGGCTGAATCGTCACTGGTGGCTGTTGTTGCTGTCCGCCGTGCTGCCCTGGCTGGTGCTAGTCAATGTTGCGGAAGTGGCGGAACTGCCGCCGATGCTGCTGTTCGTCATCGGCCTGTGCGGTTTGCTGCCCACCCTGAAGGTGTTCCCCACCTACAAGCGCGCCCTCTGGGCGCTCAATCCGCCGGTGGACGAATCCCTTGAGCCAGCGCGCTGGGCGGCCCTGGCCCGAGCGCAGCGTCACGGCATGTTCTGGGCCAGCCTGCCGGCCTGGCTGGCCGCGCTGGCCAGCCCGCTGGGTCTGGAAGGCGTGGCGGGGCTGCTGCTGGTCACCGGTAGCGTGCTGTTTGCCCTCGTCTATCGAATCCCGCGTCAGGTGCTTTTGCCGTAGCTCTTGCTGGCGAAGTACCTCTCGCTGAAACCTCGACGCTGGTTCACCACCAGCGTTAGCACGAAGAAGAAGTTGCACATCAGGTTGCACATCCGCGGCAGGATCGGCGGCACTTCGATGCCCTCCAGATCGACACGCACCAGCGCACGAATCGCCTTCTTCGCCGCCGAGCGCGCCTGGTGCAGCTGCGGTACCGGCGGCAAGCCACGTGGCAGCACGAAGCCTTTCAATTGCTCGGCAACTTCTACCCGGTAATGAGCCAGGCGCTTGCCCAGCCACTGGATATCCGCTTCCTCGATGGCCAAGCGTCCGCGCACCGAGCCGTTGACATGGAAGGCCAGCGGCTGCAGCCGGTCCAGATCGGTCCGCAGGTCAGCCATATCCTCCGACAGATAGGCCAGCGCACCGCCGATCAGCGCGCACAGTTCATCGGTGACCACCTCGAAATCGCACAGGTACGAGGTTTCCTGAATGAACGGGTAGCAGACCTCGTCGAGGTTCTTGCTCAGTTTCAACACCATGACGAACTCACTTGGGCAGGATGATCGGCGGCTGGGCGTCGAGATCCACATGCACTTCGACCTGGAAGGCTGCCGCCACATGGGCCTCGGTGAGCACCTCGCGCGGCGTGCCGAACGCCAGCACCTGCCCTTCGGCCAGCAGGCAGAGCTTGTCGCAGTAGCGCGCGGCCAGGCCCAGGTCGTGAATGGACAGCACCACCGCGCGGTCCTGGCGGGCGTGCTCGCGCAGCAGTTCCATCACCTTGCGCTGGTGCAGCAGATCCAGGCTGGCCACCGGCTCGTCGGCCAGCAGCAGCACCGGCTGACCGGCCAGCACACGGGCCAGCCAGACACGCGCCTGCTCGCCGCCGGACAACTGCGCCACCTTGCGCTGACGCCAGGGCAGTACACCGGTGCGTGTCATGGCCGACTCGATCAGCGCGGCGTCCTCGTCACCCCACGGCAGGCGACCCAGCGTCACCACGTCTTCCACGCACAGCGACCAGGCGCTCTGGTTGGCCTGCGGCAGAAAGCCGATGCGCTGGGCGCGGTGGCGGGACGACAACCGCGCGGCATCGAAGCCGAAATAGTCGAGATTGCCCTGGTACGCCTGAATGCCGGCCAGCGCCTGCAACAGGGTGGACTTGCCGGCGCCGTTCGGGCCGATGATGCCGAGCATTTCCCCCGGCGCCAGAGCGAAGCTGGCCGGCTGCAGACGACCGGGCACGGCCAGCCGGTCGAGACGGATCAGATCCATTGCTTGCGCTCCTTCCACACCAGCCAGATGAACAGCGGCGCGCCGATCAGCGCGGTCAGCACGCCCAGCTTCAGTTCGCGACCCGGTGGCAGCAGACGCACCGCCATGTCGGCCAGACAGACCAGGCTGGCGCCGGCCAGCGCCGAGGGAATCAGCAGACGATCCGGGCGATGGCGCACCAGCGGACGAATCAGATGCGGCACCAGCAGCCCGACGAAGCCGATGCCGCCGGCCACCGCCACGGCGGCACCCACCAGCAACGCGCAGCCCAGTACGATCAACCGGCTGCCGCGTTTATGCGCTAGCCCCAGGCTCTGCGCCACCTGCTCGCCGAGGCTCAGCCCGAGCAACAGGCGGCGCTGGCTCCAGATCAGCGCAAAGCCGATCAACAGCGCCGGGCCGAGCAGCAGTAAATGCTCCAGACCGCGCTCGGACACCGAACCGAGCAGCCAGAACACCAGCTCCTGCATGGCATAGGGATTGGGCGCGAAATTGAGCACCGCCGCCAGCAGCGCACCGCTCAGGGTGCTGATCGCCAGACCGGCCAGCAACACCATGCCGGCGCCACTGGAACCGGCCAGGGCGAGCATCAATACCAGCGCGACAGCCGCCCCGCACAGACCGGTCAATGCCGGTGCGAAGGCACCGGCCCAGGGCAGCAGGCCGAAATAGAATACGGTGGCCGCGCCCAGCGCCGCGCCCTGGCTAGCGCCGGTCAGGCCCGGATCGGCCAGCGGATTACGCAGCAGACCCTGCAGGGCGGCGCCGGAGAGGCCCAGCGCGGCGCCCACCGCCAGCGCCAGCAGCGTGCGCGGCAGACGGATCTCGCCGATCACGATGGCTTCCGGGCCGTTGCCGCCACTCAGCCAGTCGAGCAGACCGGTCAGGACCGACACCTGCGTGGAGCCCAGCCCCAGCGACAGCAGCGCCAGGCACAACGCCAGCAGGGCGAGCAAGGGAGTGATCAGTCGAGCCATTGGTGGAGTTGTCCTATCAGTTCCCAGGTCCAGGGTCCGGGGCATTGCCAGCGCCAGTAGTCGGTAGTGAGCCAGCGCTCGGCAGGCACGGCGTGCTTGAGCGCGGGATGTTCGGCGAACTGGTTGGCCAGCGCCTGATGCTCCGGCGCGGCCCAGAGGATCGCATCCGGCGGATCGGCCACCACCTGTTCCAGATCCAGGCGCTGGTAGCCGTTGGCGCTCAGGTAATTGCTCCAACCGGCGCGTTCGAGGATCTCGTTCTCCAGCGTGCCGCGCCCGGTACCGATGCCATTGGCGCCGAGCAGCAGCAGGCGTTGCGGCGTGCGCGGTGCAGGCAGCGCCGACGGTGGCGCGCTGGCCAGCGATTCGGGCAACTTCACGGCGTACAGAAATTGCCGCTCATAGGCCGCCACCTGCGCCAGGGTCGTTGGCAACGCCAGCACCTCCACCGACAGGCCGAGCGCCTGCAGACGCTGGCGCAGCAGGGTATTGGTGAACTGGCCGACCACCACCTGATCGGGCTGCAGCGCATAGATCTGCTCAAGACTGCCGTTGTGGCTTGGCCATTGCGGGCCGATCCAGTCGACGGGGTAGCGCAGCTGCATGGAAGACAGGGCGATCACCCGCTTCGGCTGAACGTAGTGGGCGACCATCCAGTCCAGGCACAGGTCGAGGGAAAGGATGCGCTGCGGCGCATTGCTTGCCAGCGCCGGCAGGGCAAGCGACAAGAGCAATGGCAGGAACAGGGCACGCAGCAAGACAACCGCCTCGTTGAATCAAATGAGGCGCCGCGTCTGCGGCGCCCGCGGAATATGGCGGGTTGCCGGCGCGCCGGCAACCACGGGGGTGTTTACAGGGAGGGGGTCCAGGTGAAGGCCAGCTGCGCGGAGCGGCCATCCTCCTGATAAGGAACGCCGAAGTTGGTAGTGGTGTAGTACTGCTTGTCCAGCAGGTTGTTTACCTTAACGGCCACCTCCAGCTCCGGATGTGCTTGCCAACTCGCGCGCAACCCCAGCAGGCCATTGCCCGGGATCACAGTGGTGTTGGCGGCGTCGGAATAGGCCTGGCCTGAAGTGGTCCAGTTGGCTCCTACAGCAAACTGACCGAACCGACGATCGATATCCCAACTCAGCGTCTTGCGTGCGCGGTTCACCAGATCATTGCCGGTACTTTCGTCCTTGGCTTTAAGCAGGCTCAGGCTGAGCTGGTTCTGCCAGCCCAGCACATCTGCCGACACCGCCACTTCGAAGCCGTCGATACGGGCCTCGTCGACATTGACCGGCGGCCAATTGTTAATCGCGTTGGTCAGGTCGGTGTGGTATGCGGCCGCCTCGACATCCAGCTGAGGGGTGAGCTGGCCCACCCAGCGCAGTTCGTAGGTTTTCGAGGTTTCCGGCTGGAGGTCGGGATTTCCGCCCGAGCATCCCCAACCCGGGAAGCAGCTTACCGGGTAATACAGATCGCTGAGCAGCGGCGCCCGAAAGCCTTCGGCATAGGAAAGGGTCAGCTCATGCTGCGCATTCAGCGGCAGCTTGAAAGCGGCGTTCCAGGAATTTTCGGTGCCGAACTGCTGGTTGTCATCGTGGCGTAAGCCAAGTTCGGTACCGAAGCGCTCGCCTTTGTAGCTGTGCTGGATAAAAGCGGCAGCGTTGTAGCGGGAGTCTTCGGTGTAGTTCTCCGAATTGTCGATATGGTCGCGATACCAGTCGAGGCCGACCTGCAGGCGTTGGGCGTCGCTCAGCGAAAGAATATTCGTCCAGTTGAGGCTTTCCCGTTCGCTTTCGCTGTAGCTGTCGCGCACAACCGCCCGATCCAGATTCAGCATTTCGCCTTCCGAGTAACCCGCTTCGATGCGGCTGTTCCAGGCGGAGGTGATCTGATTGCTCAGGTAAGCGGAGTAGAAGCTGTTCTTGATTTCGTCGTAGGGATAAACGCCGTATCCGAACGCATCGTATTCGGACTCGCTATCGGCATGGCTGATGCTCAGACCGGCTTCGGTGCGGGGATTGAAACGGTGGTTAAGGTTCAGGGCCAGGGATGTGTTCTCGAAGCCGTCATTGTCTGCATCCGTACCACCCTTCTGGCCGGAGCGGCTAAAGCCATTGCTCTGCTCATTATTGAGGCTGAAGTTGAAACGGGTGGCAGCGTTTCCACCTGAGAGCCCGAGGGATTGCTCCCAGGTGTCGTGAGTCCCGTAAGCAACTCGAATACGCGGCTTCAAGCCCTGACCCTCAGCGCGACGGGTAAAAATCTGCACTACACCGCCGATGGCATCGGAACCGTAAATAGCCGAGCGCGGACCGCGCAGGACTTCAATGCGCTCTACCTGGTCGACGCTTAGTGTGTTGAGCGGCGCGCCACCGAGGTTGGTGTCGTTGGCGCGCTGACCATCTATCAGCACCAGTGTCTGTGCCGTCTTGGTACCGCGAATGAACACGCCGGTGGTCGAGCCGCGACCGCCGTTCTGGATGATTTGCACGCCGGGGGTACGACGCAGCAGATCGGCCACAGTGCTGGGCTGCAAGCGCTCAATGTCATCACGGGTAAAGACAGTCACGGCGCTGTAGGTGTCGCCTTTGCTTTCGGCGGTACGCGACGCCGTCACCACCACTTCCGGCAGTTTCAGCTGCTCATCGAAGCGCGGGTTTTCATTGGCGGCGTATGCCGCAGGGGAGGCCAGGGCGATTGCCAGGGCCGGACGGGACAGTTTCATCAGGAGAATTCCTCAAAAGATCAATGCTTTTGAGGAGGGCAGGATCACAAGCGCGGACGCGGAGACAGCGCTTGACGGTGCGGCCCTCCGCAACACCAGTCGCTTCTCGTCGGCCGGTCTCCGGACTCATGACCCTGACGACTTCGCCTTCCCGGGATAATTCCCAGTGGCTGTTGAAGTCGCCCGCCCGAGAGGGCGGTCATTCACCGTTGCGGGGGCAGTGCCGGGATGGCTCCGAAGAGCGCCACCGGCTTCCCGTTTAACGCAAAAACGCTTGCGCACCGACAAGAAAAACGCGTGCACCATAACGGGCGGGGCGATGGGTGGCAATGACCGGGATTAAGAAGGGTGGCCGCCTGGGTGGTGAGCGCCTATGCACGGCGCCGCTTTTGTTCTTGTGGGAGCGAATTCATTCGCGAGCTTTTGGCTGCGGACCGCACAAAGAGCTCGCGAATGAATTCGCTCCCACAGGTCAGTGCGCAGGCCGCGCTTCTGTTACAGCCGCAGCAATTGGCCGTAGCCCACCGGCCGGCGAAAGGCCTGCTCCAGCGACTCGCCGAGCAGCAGATGATGCAGCACGCGGATCGGCCCGGCGTGAGTGATCAGCAGCGCGTCGCCGGTTTCCAGCTCGGCGAGAAACGCCCGCAGCCGGGCCAGCAATTGCGGCAGGGATTCGCCCTCCGGCGGCGCGACGCTCTGCCAGTGGTCGCCCCAGTGACGCGCTTCGGGCGAGTCCAGTTCGGCCCAGGTGCGACCTTCCCAGACACCGAAGTTCAGTTCCATCAGCCGCGCATCGGTGCGGTAGGGCAGCTCCAGGGCATCGGCCAGCGTGCAGCAGCGTAGGCTCGGGCTGCTCCACACCGGTGGCAGGCCGTCGGGGAACTCTCTGGCCAACTCATCCCGGATGGCCTGGGATTCCATGGCAAAGCTCGCGGCCAGCGGCACATCCAGCTGTCCGTAACACAGCCCCGGCGGGCAGCCCACGCGGGTGTGGCGAATCAGATAAAGCGGCACAGCGCCAGGGCTCCGAGCAGGAAAGTCAGCTCGCTCAGTTGTTGCAAGGCGCCCAGACAGTCGCCGGTGAAGCCGCCGATCCATTTGCGCAGCCAGCGGGCGAACCACAGACGCAGCGCGATCAGCGGCAGCACCGCCAGCCACAGCAGCGGCGGCAGTTCTATCCAGATGAAGGGCGCCAGGGCGAGGGCGGCGGCGATCAGCAGGCCGAGCAGCGAGATGCGTACGGCCAGCGGCTTGGCCTTGCCTTCCGGCCGCGCGTAGGACTCGGTGAGCATCATAGTCGCCGCGTTCAGGCGGCTGACCGCATGCGCGAGGATCAGCAGCGGAATCACCAGCGCGGCGGGCAGCGACACCAGCAGCAGGAACTTGCCGCCCAGCGCCGCCAGCAGGGTGGCGGCGCCGTAGGTGCCCAGTCGCGAGTCCTGCATGATGGTGAGGATGCGCTCGCGGTCCCAGCCGCCGCCCATGCCGTCCATGCAGTCGGCCAGGCCGTCCTCGTGGAAGCAGCCGGTGAGCAGCAGGCCGAAGACCATGCTCAGGAAGATCGCAATCGGCGCGTCCCACAGGAAACTGGCGCCCCAGTAGACCAGCGCGCAGGCCGCGCCGATCAGCGTGCCGATCAGCGGAAAGTAGACCACCGCCTTGTTTAGCTCGTCCTCGGAGTAGGGCACCCGCGCCGGAATCGGCACGCGGGTGAAGAACTGCAGCGAGAGCAGGAAGCGGTCGATCTCCCGGCGCGGGGCGGAGCGCTCGCTCATCGGTCGCCGCCCTTGTCGGAAACGCCGGCGGATTCGAACGAGGCCATCTCATTGAGGAAGCCGCAGGCGGCCTGCAACAGCGGGAAGGCCAGCACCGCGCCGCTGCCTTCACCCAGGCGCAGGTCCAGCTGCAACAGCGGCGTGGCCTTGAGGTACGCCAGCAACAGCGGATGGCCGCCTTCCTGGGAACGGTGGCCGAAGACCGCGTAGTCGCGCACTGCCGGGGCGATCTGTATGGCGGCCAGCAGGGCGGCGGTGGCGATAAAGCCATCGACCAGAATCAGCGCGCCCTTCTCGGCGCTGCCGAGCATGGCGCCGGTCATCATCGCCACTTCAAAGCCGCCGACTTCGGCAAGGGCGGTCAGGGCGTCGTGCGGGCCGGGACCGACGCGCTCGGCCACCGCCTGCAGGGTGGCGACCTTGCGTGCCAACCCTGCATCGTCCAGGCCGGTGCCGCGTCCAGTGCAGGCGGCAATCGACAGCCCGGCCAGCAGATGGCTGAGCAGCGTGGCGGTGGAGGTGTTGCCGATGCCCATCTCGCCGAACGCCAGCAGGTTGCTGCCCTGGGCCACTTCCTCATGGGCGATGCGCCGGCCGGTCTCCAGACACTGCAGCGCCTGCTCGCGGCTCATGGCCGGGCCTTCCAGGCAGTTGGCGGTGCCGTGGGCAACCTTCTCGTGACGCAGCGGCAGATCGGCGGGGAAGTCGAAATTGACGCCGGCATCCACCACCTGGAACGCAAAGCCGTTCTGGCGGGCGAAGCTGTTGGTGGCGGCGCCGCCGGCGAGGAAGTTGAACACCATCTGCGGGGTGACTTCGGCCGGGTAGGCGCTGACGCCGGCACGGGCCAGCCCGTGGTCGGCGGCGAAGATGGTCAGGCTCGGGCGCGTCAGCTCGGGGCTGAGGGTCTGCTGCACCCAGCCGATCTGCAGGGCCAGGGCTTCCAGATGGCCGAGTGCGCCGATCGGCTTGGTCTTGCGGTCGATGGCATGGCGCAGGGCGGGGAGAATGGCGTTGTCGGGGGCAGAAAGGTTGAAGTTGGGCAGGGAAGACATCAAGGCGCTCGATAGCACCGGGCGGGCCGGTGCGGAAGGATGAAAAGAGGGGACGGCGGAACCTTACTGCCGCGAGCCGGGCGGGACAAGCGTCAGAGGGGAGGTGCTGCCGCGCCGAAGCGTCCAGGGGGTAGGGCGGACAGCGCTTTCCTGTCCGCCGATGGTTCCCGACCGAAGCCGCGTGCGGCGGACAACACAACGTTGTCCGCCCTACGAGGGAACATGACTTACAGGCTGTCCAGGCGCTTGCGCACCGCCGCCTCGACCCCCGCCTCATCCAGCCCACACTCGGCGAGCATTTCACCAGGCTTGGCATGCTCGACATAGCGGTCGGGCAGGCCCAGGTGCAGCAGCGGCTTGAGGGTGCCTTCGCGGGCGAGAAATTCGCTCACCGCGCTGCCGGCGCCGCCCATGATGCTGTTTTCTTCAAGGGTCACCAGCAGCTCGTGCTCGGCGGCCAGCTGGCGCACCAGCGCCTCGTCCAGCGGTTTGACGAAACGCATGTCAACCACGGTGGCGTCCAGGGTTTCGCCGACTTTCAGGGCCTCGGCCAATTGCACGCCGAAGGCCAGCAGGGCGACGCGCGCGCCCTGGCGGCGGATCACGCCCTTGCCGATTTCCAGCGCCTGCAGGCCGGGTTCCAGCGCTGCGTTCGGACCAGTGCCGCGCGGGTAGCGCACGGCGGCCGGGCCGTTGTGCAGGAAGCCGGTGGTCAGCATGCGGCGCAGCTCGTTTTCGTCGCTGGGGGTCATGATGACCATGCCGGGAATGCAGCGCAGGAAGGACAGGTCGAAGCTGCCGGCGTGGGTCGGGCCGTCTTCGCCGACCAGGCCGGCGCGGTCGATGGCGAACAGCACATCGAGGTCCTGCACGGCAACGTCGTGAATCAGCTGGTCGTAGGCGCGCTGCAGGAAGGTGGAATAGATCGCCACCACCGGCTTGGCGCCTTCGCAGGCCATGCCGGCAGCCAGGGTCACCGCATGCTGCTCGGCGATGGCCACATCGAAATAGCGGTCCGGGAAGCGTTCGCTGAAGGCCACCAGATCGGAGCCTTCCTTCATCGCCGGGGTGATGCCCAGCAGGCGCGAATCCTGCGCGGCCATGTCGCACAGCCACTGGCCAAACACATTGGAATAGCGCGGGCCGGCCGGCTTCTTCAGCGTTTCGGGCGCGTCTTCCAGCTTGCTGATGGCGTGCCAGGTGATCGGGTCCAGCTCGGCCGGAGCGAAGCCCTTGCCCTTCTTGGTCACCACGTGCAGGAACTGCGGGCCGGACAGGTCGCGCATGTTGCGCAGGGTGGCGATCAGGGTCGGCAGGTCATGGCCGTCGATGGGGCCGATGTAGTTCCAGCCCAGCTCCTCGAACAGCGTGCCAGGCACCAGCATGCCCTTGGCGTATTCCTCGGTGCGCCGGGCGATTTCCCAGGCGCCGGGCAGGCGCGACAGCACTTTCTTGCTGCCTTCGCGCATGGAGGCGTAGGTGCGGCTGGAGAGAATCTTGGCCAGGTAGTTGGACATGCCACCGACGTTGCGCGAGATCGACATGTCGTTGTCATTGAGCACCACCAGCATGTCGGCGCCGACTTCCGGGGCGTGGTTGAGCGCCTCGAAGGCCATGCCGGCGGTCAGCGCGCCATCGCCGATCACCGCGATGGCCTTGCGCTTCTCGCCACGCAGGCGGTTGGCGATGGCCATGCCCAGAGCCGCGCCGATGCTGGTGCTGGAATGGCCGACGCCGAAGGTGTCGAATTCGCTTTCGCTGCGGCGCGGGAAGGCGGCCAGGCCGTCGCGCTGGCGCAGGCTGGCCATGCGCTCGCGGCGGCCGGTGAGGATCTTGTGCGGATAGGCCTGATGACCCACATCCCACACCAGACGGTCGTCCGGCGTGTCGAAAATGTAGTGTAGGGCGATGGTCAGCTCGATCACGCCGAGCCCGGCGCCGAAGTGACCGCCGGTCTGCCCGACGGTGTAGAGCAGCTCCTGGCGCAGTTCGTTGGCCAGTTGTTCCAGTTCCGCTTCGCTCAGACGGCGCAGTTCGGCGGGCGTAGCGGCCCGGTCGAGCAGGGGCGTGGCGGGACGCTGGCGGGGGATTTCATGGAACGTCTTGGGCATCAGGCTGATCGTTTCATCGGGGTAAAAGACGGCGCAGTTTACTCGAAGCAGTAAAGGCTGCCCAATTGGCTGTTCAGTTGATGAACAGGCTCAGCAGCCACAGGCCGAGAAGCAGCAGCAGGATGCCGGAAATGAACACGCCGCGCAGAAAGGCGCGCACCGCCGACGCCAGGATCAGCAGGCCGATGACCAGGGCCGCCAGGCTGAGCAGCGAGGCGTCCATGCCCAGCGCGCCGGACAGGCCGTCGAGAAAACCGCGCCCAGCATCGGCGATGAACGCGAACAGGCCGTACAGGCTGTCGATGATCCAGCGCAGCAGAGTGCCCAGCGCCTCGCCCACTTGTTCGAAAAAGCCTTCTACCCGCATTGCATCGACCTGCCGTTGAATAGGGTGCGCAGTGTAGAGGCTGTCGCGGGGACTTTGCGAGTTGGGGGACGGGCCGTCGATTGCCAACTGGCCGGCATTGGCTACTGTTTAACCAGAGGTGACAGCCCGGCAGGGCTGCGCCTGCCGGCACAGCCTGCGGCACCGCACGATCGCAGGCACCGGCCAGCCTGATGCAGGAGAGCGTGATGGACATGAACCGTCGGCAATTCTTCAAGGTCTGCGGCGTCGGTCTTGGGGCGTCCAGCCTGGCGGCGCTGGGCATGGCTCCGCCACCCGCCTACGCCGAATCGATTCGCCACTTCAAACTCACCCATACCCGGGAAACCCGCAACACCTGCCCGTATTGCTCGGTCGGGTGCGGGCTGATCCTGTACAGCCAGGGCAGCGGCGGCAAGAACGTCAGTCAGGAAATCATCCACATCGAGGGCGACTCCGATCACCCGGTCAACCGCGGCACCCTGTGCCCGAAGGGCGCCGGCCTGCTCGATTTCGTCCACAGCCCGCACCGCCTGACCCAGCCGGAAGTCCGCGAGCCGGGCAGTGACAAGTGGACGCCGCTCAGCTGGGATGACGCGCTGGACCGTATCGCCCGGCTGATGAAGGATGACCGCGACGCCAACTTCATCGAGCGCAACGAGCAGGGGCAGACGGTCAACCGCTGGCTGAGCACCGGCTTCCTGGCTGCGTCGGCGTCATCCAACGAGGCCGGCTACATCACCCACAAGGTGGTGCGTTCCTTCGGCATGCTGGGGTTCGATAACCAGGCGCGTGTCTGACACGGCCCGACGGTGGCAGGTCTTGCCCCGACGTTTGGCCGCGGCGCGATGACGAATCACTGGAGTGACATCCAGAACGCCGACCTTGTACTGATCATCGGTGGCAATGCCGCCGAAGCCCACCCGTGCGGCTTCAAGTGGGTAACCGAAGCCAAGGCCCACAACAAGGCCCGGCTGATTGTGGTCGATCCGCGCTTCAACCGTTCGGCCTCGGTGGCCGACCTGTATGCGCCGATCCGTACCGGTACCGACATCGCCTTCCTCGGCGGGTTGATCAACTACCTGCTGCAAAACGACAAGATCCAGCACGAGTACGTGCGCAACTACACCGACCTGCCGCTGATCGTGCGCGAGGGCTTCGGCTTCGAGAACGGCCTGTTCGACGGCTACGACGCCGAGCAGCGCGGTTACCCGGACAAATCGTCGTGGAGCTACGAGATCGGCCCGGACGGCTATGCGCTGAGCGACCCGAGCCTGGCGCATCCGCGCTGCGTCTATCAGTTGCTGCGTACGCACTACAGCCGCTACACGCCGGAGCTGGTCAGCAGCATCTGCGGCACGCCGCAGGACACCATGCTCAAGGTCTGGGAAGCCGTGTCCGAAACGTCGCGGCCCGACAAGGTCATGACCATCATGTATGCCTTGGGCTGGACCCAGCACACGGTCGGTTCGCAGATGATCCGCTGTGGCGCCATGGTGCAGCTGCTGCTGGGCAACATCGGCATGCCCGGTGGCGGCATGAACGCCCTGCGCGGGCACTCCAACATCCAGGGGCTCACCGATCTGGGCCTACTCTCCAACCTGCTGCCCGGCTACCTGACCCTGCCTCGGGACAACGAACAGGACTACGCCGCCTACATCGCCGGACGGGCGCCCCAGCCGTTGCGTCCCAACCAGCTGTCCTACTGGCAGCACTACGAGCGCTTCCACGTCAGCCTGATGAAGGCCTGGTTCGGACCCGCCGCCACGGCGGAAAACAACTGGGCCTACGACTGGCTGCCGAAGCTGGATATTCCCGGCTACGACGTGCTGAAAGTGTTCGACATGATGTACCAGGGGCAGATCAACGGTTACTTCTGCCAGGGCTTCAACCCCATCGGTTCGTTCCCCAACAAGGCCAAGGTCAGCGCCGCGCTGGGACGCCTGAAATACCTGGTGGTGATGGACCCGCTACAGACCGAGACGGCCGAGTTCTGGCGCAATGCCGAGGAATACAACGAGGTCGACACGGCGGCCATCCAGACCGCCGTGTTCCGCCTGCCCACCAGTTGCTTCGCCGAGGAAAATGGCGCGCTGGTCAACAGCGGACGCTGGCTGCAATGGCACTGGAAGGCTGGTGACCCGCCGGGGGTGGCGCGCACCGACGTGGCCATCATGGCCGGCCTGTTCCATCGGCTGCGCGACCTGTACCGCACCGAGGGCGGGGTATTCCCTGATCCAATCCTCGGCCTGCACTGGAACTACGCGCGCCCCGAAGAACCGAGCAGTGAAGAGCTGGCCATGGAGTACAGCGGCAAGGCGCTGAGCGACCTGACGGACCCCAACACCGGCACGCTGGAAGCCCGCGCCGGCGAACAACTGGCCGGCTTCGGTCAGTTGCGCGCCGATGGGTCCACGTCTTCCGGCTGCTGGATCTATTGCGGCGCCTGGAGCCAGCAGGGCAACCAGATGGCGCGGCGCGACAATGCCGATCCCTTCGGCATGGGCCAGACCCTGGGCTGGGCCTGGTCGTGGCCGGCCAACCGCCGCATCCTCTACAACCGGGCGTCGGCCCGGCCCGAGGGTCAGCCCTGGGACCCGATCAAGAAGCGCCTGGTGTGGTGGAACGGCAAACGCTGGGCCGGCACCGATGTCCCTGACTTCAAGCTCGACTCGCCGCCGGAAGAGGGCATGAGCCCGTTCATCATGACGCCGGAAGGCGTGGCGCGCTTCTTCGCCGTGGACATGATGGCCGAGGGGCCATTCCCCGAGCACTACGAGCCGTTCGAGACGCCCATCGGCCGTAACCCGCTGCACCCGGACAACCCGCTGGCGCGCAGCAACCCGGCGGCCCGGGTGTTCAAGAACGACCTGGAGCTGTTCGGCACGGCTGAGGACTTCCCCTACGCGGCCACCACCTACCGGCTTACCGAGCACTTCCACTTCTGGACCAAGCACTGCCGGCTGAACGCAATCACCCAGCCGGAACAGTTCGTGGAAATCGGCGAGGCGCTGGCCAAGGAGCTGGGCATCGTGGCCGGCGACCGGGTGAAGGTCTCGTCCAACCGCGGCTACATCAAGGCGGTGGCAGTGGTCACCAAACGCATCCGTCCGCTTACTGTGGACGGCCGCACGGTGCACCACGTGGGCATTCCGCTGCACTGGGGATTCTCGGGGCTGGCCAAGAACGGCTACATCACCAACACCCTGACCCCGTTTGTCGGTGACGGCAACACCCAGACGCCGGAGTTCAAATCCTTCCTGGTCAACGTGGAGAGGGCATGACATGGCGACCCAAGACCTGATTGCCCGTTCCGCCACCACCACCCAGCCGCCTTCGGTGCGCGACACCATGGAGGTGGCCAAGCTGATTGACACCTCCAAGTGCATCGGCTGCAAGGCCTGCCAGGTGGCGTGCTCGGAGTGGAACGACCTGCGTGACGAGGTGGGTGAGAACCACGGCATCTACGACAACCCCATGGACCTGACGGCCGAGTCCTGGACGCTGATGCGCTTCGCTGAATACGAAAACCCGGACTCGGGCAACCTCGAATGGCTGATCCGCAAGGACGGCTGCATGCACTGCGCCGAGCCGGGCTGCCTGCAGGCCTGCCCGAGCCCCGGCGCCATCGTGCAGTACGCCAACGGCATCGTCGATTTCAACCAGGACCACTGCATCGGCTGTGGCTACTGCATCACCGGCTGCCCGTTCAACATCCCGCGTCTCTCGGGCAAGGACAAGAAGGCCTACAAGTGCACGCTGTGCTCCGACCGCGTGGCGGTGGGGCTGGAGCCGGCCTGCGTGAAGACCTGCCCGACCGGCGCCATCGTCTTCGGCAGCAAGGACGACATGCGCCTGCATGCCGCCGGGCGTATCGCCGACCTGAACGAACGCGGCTTCGAGCACGCCGGGCTGTACGACCCGGCGGGCGTCGGCGGCACCCACGTGATGTATGTGCTGCACCACGCCGACCAGCCGCAGCTGTACAGCGGCTTGCCGCCGGAGCCGACCATCAGTCCGCTGGTCAGCCTGTGGAAGGGCATCACCAAGCCGCTGGCCATGCTGGCCATGGGCGCGGCGGTGCTCGGTGGCTTCTTCCACTACGTGGGCATCGGCCCGAACCGCGTCGATGACGAGCACGACCCGGAGGCCGGTGACCCGCCTCCCGATGGATCGCCACTCGATGGATCAGGCGAAACCGTGGTGCATCGAGTCGACCCCGGGGTACACCAGGTCGATCCGCGCGACCCGCGAAGCGGAGGAACCCCGAGATGATCCGCAGCAGACCCATCGTTCGCTACACCGGCGGGCAGCGCATCAACCACTGGCTGGTGGCGCTGCTGTTCCTGCTCGCCGGCCTGTCCGGGCTGGCGCTGTTCCATCCCTGGCTGTTCGGCTTGTCCGGCCTGTTCGGCGGCGGCACCTGGACGCGCATCCTGCACCCCTGGTTCGGGGTGGCCATGTTCGTGTTCTTCCTGTTGCTGGTCATTCGCTTCGCCCGCCACAACGGCATGCAGCGGCGCGACTGGCAATGGCTCAGGCAGGCGAACGATGTGGTGGCCAATCGCGAGGAGCGTCTGCCCGAAGTGGGGCGCTACAACGCCGGGCAGAAGATGCTGTTCTGGGTGCTGATCGTGCTGATGCTGGTGCTGCTGCTCAGCGGCCTGGTGATCTGGCGCGCCTGGTTCAGCCACCTGTTCGACCTCACCAGCCTGCGCCTGGCCAGCGTGATTCACGCGGCGGCCGGCTGGTTGCTGGTGATGAGCATCATCGTGCACGTGTATGCCGGCCTCTGGGTGAAGGGCTCGATGGACGCGATGCTGTTCGGCACCGTCAGTCGCGCCTGGGCGCGCAAGCATCACTCCCTCTGGTACCGGCAGCTGACGGGCGAGGAGACGCCGACGACCCGCACCGTGCACCGACCGCCCCGCAGCTAGGCTGAACGGGCCAACTCCAGAAAAGGACAGTGGTGTGAG
>DATJDB010000123.1:0-5341 GCA_035497635.1 Pseudomonas sp.
CAGCGAACGGCGCAGTGCCTGGTTGGCGCTGACGCCGCCGGCGATCACCAGGCTCTTCAGGCCGGTCTGCTTGAGCGCGCGCTTGCACTTAATGGTCAGGGTCTCAACCACGGCGGTCTGGAAGGCCAGCGCCACGTCGCAGCGAGCCTGCTCGCTGTCGCCGCCCTCGGCCACGCAGCGCTGCCAGGTATTGAGTGTGAAGGTCTTCAGGCCGCTGAAGCTGAACTCCAGGCCGGGCCGGTCGGTCATCGGCCGCGGAAACACAAAGCGCCCGGGTGTGCCGCGCTCGGCCTCAAGCGCGATTTCCGGGCCACCCGGATAGCGCAGACCCATGAGTTTGGCGGTCTTGTCGAAGGCTTCGCCGGCGGCGTCGTCGAGGGATTCACCCAGCAGTTCGTAGCGACCGATGCCATCGACCCGCACCAGTTGCGTATGCCCGCCGGAGACCAGCAGGGCGACGAACGGGAACTGCGGCGGCTGCTCTTCGAGCATCGGCGCCAGCAGATGGCCTTCCATGTGGTGCACGCCAACCGCCGGAATGTCCCAGGCGAAGGCCAGTGCCTGGGCGCAGGAAGCGCCCACCAGCAACGCGCCCACCAGGCCGGGGCCGGCGGTGTAGGCGATGGCATCAATGGAGTCGGCCGAGCAGTCGGCTTCGTCGAGCACCTGGCGGATCAGCGGCAGCATGCGCTTGACGTGATCCCGCGAGGCCAGCTCGGGCACTACCCCGCCGTAGGCGCGGTGCAGATCGATCTGGCTGAACAGCGCATCGGCCAGCAGGCCCTGCTCGCTGTCATAAAGTGCGACACCGGTTTCGTCGCAGGAGGTTTCCAGTCCCAGCACGCGCATGGGTATACCGCTTCCAGCCTGGTAATAAATGAAGGCGCGCATGATAATCCCCACCCCTAGCCCCGGCCAGTGCTTTTCGATGAAGGCCTTTGCATTCCGCACAGCGAAGGGGTAACATCCGCAACCCTTGAAAACACGTCCTCCAGTGCCGATTGCAGGAGAGCGTTCATCACACCTGGTAATTGAAAGGTACGACCTGGATGCCCGCCGTCAAAGTTAAAGAGAACGAACCCTTCGACGTAGCTCTGCGTCGATTCAAACGCTCCTGCGAAAAAGCAGGCGTCCTGGCCGAAGTTCGCAGCCGCGAGTTTTACGAAAAGCCGACTGCCGAGCGCAAGCGCAAGGCTGCTGCTGCCGTTAAGCGTTACGCGAAGAAGGTCCAGCGCGAACAGCGCCGTCGCGAGCGTCTGTACTGAGTTACAGCGCTTGCTGACCACAACGCCCGGCTCTGCCGGGCGTTGGCATTTCTGGATGCCACGCAAGCCTCGCCCCCAGGGTGAGGCTTTTCCGCTTCCGTCTGCACGAGCGTATCCTGACGTCCCATGGCCGGTCTGATCCCGCAGTCCTTCATCGATGATCTGCTCAACCGCACCGACATCGTCGAAGTGGTGGGCTCGCGCGTCCAGTTGAAGAAGACCGGCAAGAACTACAGCGCCTGCTGCCCGTTCCACAAGGAAAAGACCCCGTCCTTCACGGTCAGTCCGGACAAGCAGTTCTATTACTGCTTCGGCTGTGGTGCCGGTGGCAACGCCCTGGGCTTCGTGATGGATCACGACCACCTGGAATTTCCCCAGGCGGTCGAGGACCTGGCCAAACGCATCGGCATGGAGGTGCCCCGCGAAGAGCGTGGCTCCGGCAGCCGCTCGCGCCAGCCGGTCGATTCCCCGCTCTATCCGCTGCTCGCCGCCGCCAACGACTATTACAAACAGGCACTGAAGAACCATCCGGCGCGCAAGGCCGCAGTGGATTACTTCAAGGGCCGCGGCGTTTCCGGCGTCATTGCCCGCGACTTCGGCCTGGGCTTCGCCCCGCCCGGCTGGGACGGCCTGCTCAAGCACTTGGGCGAAGACCCGCTGCAGCAGAAGGCCATGATCGATGCCGGCCTACTGATCGAAAACGCCGAAAACGGCCGACGCTATGATCGGTTTCGCGACCGCATCATGTTCCCGATTCGCGACAGCCGCGGGCGGGTCATCGCCTTCGGCGGCCGGGTACTGGGCGACGACAAACCCAAATACCTGAACTCGCCGGAAACCCCGGTGTTCCACAAGGGCCAGGAGCTGTACGGCCTGTTCGAGGCGCGCCAGCAGAACCGCAACCTCGACGAGATCATGGTGGTCGAGGGCTACATGGACGTCATCGCCTTGGCCCAGCTCGGCCTGCGCAACGCGGTGGCGACTCTCGGCACCTCCACCAGCGAAGAACACCTCAAGCGCCTGTTTCGCCTGGTGCCCAGCGTATTGTTCTGCTTCGATGGCGACAGCGCCGGCCGCAAGGCCGCCTGGCGCGCCCTGGAAGCGACCCTGCCGAATCTGCAGGACGGACGGCGTGCGCGCTTTCTGTTTCTTCCCGAAGGCGAAGACCCGGACAGCCTGGTGCGTCGCGAAGGCACCGAAGCCTTCCAGGCACGCATCCATCAGCAAGCACGCTCGCTGGCCGACTATTTCTTTGAACAGCTCAGCGAGGAAGCCGATCCGCGCTCGCTGGAAGGCAAGGCGCATCTGGCCACATTGGCCGCACCGCTCATCGAAAAGATTCCCGGCGCCAACCTGCGCACCCTGATGCGGCAGCGGCTGAGCGACCTGACCGGCCTTGGCGGCGAGGCCCTGCAACAGCTGCAAGTTGCCAGCACCGTGCCGACACAGCCGTCCCATGCCGAAACCCCGCCCCCTTATGGCGATCCGCGCGATGCGTACCTATCCAATTCACGCCGTGGCGGGCAACGACCCCAGCGAAATGCTCCAGCGCGTGCCTCCCGCGCCGCGAGCGGCGTCGAACCCCCGAATCTGAGCGCATTGCGCACACTTTTGCATCACCCGGAACTGGCACAGAAAGTGGAGAATGCCGGCGGCTTTGCCGCCGAAGACGATACCTATGCCCAGTTGCTGGTGGCGCTGCTGGAAGCCCTGCAGAAGAACCCGCGCTTGCGGGCCCTGCAGTTGATTGCTCGCTGGCACGGAACCGAACAGGGCCGCCTCTTGCGGGCCCTGGCGGAAAAGGAGTGGCTCATTGCGCCGGATAACCTTGAACAACAGTTTTTCGACACTATAACTAGGCTCGTAACCCGCCAGCGCGAACGCCGCCTTGAACATCTGCTGCAAAAGGCACGTCTAACCGACCTGAGCACAGATGAAAAAGACCAATTGCGCAGGCTGCTGAGCCGCGACGCCGAAACCGCCTCAACAAGCACTTCTGGCTTGTAGGTGTATTTTTAGGCTATAATCACCGGCTTGTTTTCAGCCCGCCAGACCGTCAGTGGATAGGGTGCCATGTCCGTAAAAGCGCAACAGCAATCTCGTCTTAAAGAGTTGATCGCCCGAGGCCGCGAGCAGGGTTATCTAACCTATGCCGAGGTCAACGACCACCTGCCGGAGGATATTTCCGATCCGGAGCAGGTGGAAGACATCATCCGCATGATCAATGACATGGGGATCAATGTCTTCGAAGTGGCCCCCGACGCGGACGCCCTGCTCCTGGCCGAAGCCGATACCGACGAAGCCGCCGCTGAAGAAGCCGCGGCTGCGCTGGCGGCTGTGGATAGCGACATCGGTCGCACCACCGACCCGGTGCGCATGTACATGCGTGAAATGGGTACCGTGGAGCTGCTGACCCGCGAAGGCGAAATCGAAATCGCCAAGCGCATCGAAGAAGGCCTGCGCGAAGTCATGGGCGCCATCGCCCACTTCCCTGGCACTGTCGACAGCATCCTCGCCGAGTATCAGCGCATCGTCACCGAAGGCGGTCGCCTCACCGACGTTTTCAACGGCTACATTGATCCCGACGACGGCACTGTGCCCGCCGAGGCAGTCGTGCCGGTCATCGTCAAGAGCGGCGGCCCTGCCGCTGCCAAGGACGAAGAAGAGGAAGAAGAAAAAGAGGGAAAAGAGGGAAAAGAGGGAAGCAGCGACAGCAGCGATGAAGAAACCGAGGTCGATACCGGCCCGGATCCCGAAGAAGCCGCCCGCCGCTTCAATGCCGTGGCCGATCAGATGGCCGTGGCGAAGAAGGCCCTGGCCAAACATGGCCGCAGCCACAAGACCAGCATCGCCGAACTGGCGACACTGGCCGAACTGTTCATGCCGATCAAGCTGATCCCCAAGCAGTTCGATGCCCTGGTGGTGATGGTTCGCAGCGCTCTGGAGCGCGTACGCCAGCAAGAGCGCGCAATCATGCAGCTGTGTGTGCGTGACGCCCGCATGCCGCGTACCGACTTCCTCAAGCTGTTCCCCGGCAACGAAGTCAATCTCGAGTGGAGCGTCCCGATCGCCAAGGGCAAGGCCAAGTATGCCGAGGCGATTGGCAACCTGCGGGAAGAGATTCAGCGCAACCAGCAGGTGTTGATCGATCTTCAGAACGAGGTCGACCTGACCATCGCCGAGATCAAGGACCTCAACCGCCGCATGTCCATTGGCGAGGCCAAGGCCCGCCGCGCCAAGAAGGAAATGGTCGAGGCGAACCTGCGTCTGGTGATCTCTATCGCCAAGAAGTACACCAACCGCGGCCTGCAATTCCTCGACCTGATCCAGGAAGGCAACATCGGCCTGATGAAGGCGGTGGACAAGTTCGAATACCGTCGCGGCTACAAGTTTTCGACCTACGCCACCTGGTGGATTCGCCAGGCGATCACCCGCTCGATCGCCGACCAGGCGCGCACCATCCGTATTCCGGTGCACATGATCGAGACGATCAACAAGCTCAACCGTATTTCCCGGCAGATGCTGCAGGAAATGGGTCGCGAGCCCACGCCGGAAGAGCTGGGCGAGCGCATGGAGATGCCTGAGGACAAGATCCGCAAGGTATTGAAGATCGCCAAGGAGCCGATCTCCATGGAAACGCCGATCGGTGACGATGAAGACTCGCACCTGGGCGACTTCATCGAAGACTCCAGCATGCAGTCGCCCATCGAAGTGGCCACGGTGGAAAGCCTCAAGGAAGCCACGCGCGACGTGCTTTCCGGCCTCACTGCCCGTGAAGCCAAGGTGCTGCGCATGCGCTTCGGCATCGACATGAACACCGACCACACCCTCGAGGAAGTCGGCAAGCAGTTCGATGTCACCCGCGAGCGTATCCGCCAGATCGAGGCCAAGGCGCTGCGCAAGCTGCGCCACCCGACCCGCAGCGAACACTTGCGCTCGTTCCTCGACGAATAAGCACAGCGAAAACCAAAAACCCCGGCTTGCCGGGGTTTTCTTTTCCAGCTTCAGTTGGCCGCCGCTGCCTCGATGGCTATAATCCGGCCTCCTTCTGGGGGCCTATAGCTCAGTTGGTTAGA
>DATJDB010000124.1:0-3354 GCA_035497635.1 Pseudomonas sp.
GCGTCACCTGGTGGGTGCTATGGGTGAGCTGGGTATGCCTGTTCCTGCTCTCCTACCCGCAGACCGATTTCACCATCCAGACCGTCAACGGCCCGAAGACCTTCCACCTCGGCCTCAATGTCTGGGTGTTCACCGCGCTGATGTTCGTCATCGGCATCGCCTTCGCCTTCGGCAAAGCCTCGGTGTTCAAGTACATCGCCGACGACTACCCGCAAAACATGGGCGCCATCTCCGGCATCGTCGGCCTGGCCGGCGGCCTCGGCGGCTTCGTGCTGCCGATCATGTTCGGCGCCCTGGTGGACCTCACCGGCGTGCGCTCCTCCGCCTTCATGCTGCTGTACGGCGTGGTCTGGGTCTCCCTGATCTGGATGTACTTCAGCGAAATCCGCAAAACCCCCCTCATGGGCCGAGCCAGCGCCCTTGCCCAAGGAGAATGACCGATGAGCGTGCTTGAAAAATCCGTCGCCGGCCTGGCGGTCCCGCAGGGGCCGGTGCTGCGTGACTGGCGACCCGAAGACCCGGCGTTCTGGAACACGGTTGGTCAGAAGATCGCCACCCGCAACCTGTGGATCTCGATTCCCGCGCTGCTGCTGGCCTTCGCCGTGTGGATGGTGTGGAGCGCCGTCACCGTGCGCCTGAACAGCGTCGGCTTCAGCTTCAGCACCGAGCAGTTGTTCATGCTGGCGGCGCTGCCCTCGGTGTCCGGTGCCACGCTGCGCATCTTCTATTCCTTCATGGTGCCGATCTTCGGTGGCCGGCGCTGGACGGCGCTGAGCACCGCCTCGCTGCTGATTCCCTGCCTGTGGATGAGCGTCGCGGTGCAGAACCCGGAAACGCCCTACAGCGTGTTCGTGATCATCGCGCTGCTGTGCGGCTTCGGCGGCGGCAACTTCTCGTCGAGCATGTCCAACATCAGCTTCTTCTTCCCCAAGGCCCGCCAGGGCACTGCACTGGGGCTGAACGCCGGGCTGGGCAACCTGGGCGTGTCGGTGATGCAGTTCACCGTGCCGCTGGCGGTGCTCGGCGGGCTGTTCGGCAGCTTCGGCGGCGAGCCCCAGGTACTCGATGACGGCAGCCGCCTGTGGCTGCAGAACGCCGGAATGATCTGGGTACCGTTCATCAGCGTGGTCGCCATCGCCGCCTGGTTCGGCATGCACGACATCGCCGACGCCAAGGCCTCGGTCAAGGCCCAGGCGGTGATCTTCAAGCGCAAGCACAACTGGCTGATGTGCTGGCTGTACGTGGGCACCTTTGGCAGCTTCATCGGCTTCTCCGCCGGCTTCGCCATGCTCAGCAAGACCCAGTTCCCGGACATCAACCCGCTGCAGTACGCCTTCCTCGGGCCGCTGGTCGGCGCCTTGAGTCGCACCCTGGGCGGCATGCTGGCCGACAAGTTCGGCGGCGCGCGCATCACCCTGTGGAACTACGCGTTGATGGCCGCCTTCGTGTTCGTGGTCATGGCTTTCCTGCCGGGCGAAGGCAGCGAGGGCAACTTCTGGGGCTTCCTGGCCGCCTTCATCCTGTTGTTCTTCTTCGCCGGCATCGGCAACGGCTCCACCTTCTGCATGATCCCGGCGATCTTCCGTGGCGAGTGGGAAGCACGCCGCCAGCGTGGCCAGGCGAGCGAGGAACAGGCGAACCGCAACGCCAGTATCGAATCCGCCGCGGTGATCGGCTTCAGCGCCGCCATCGGCGCCTTCGGTGGCTTCTTCATCCCCAAGGCATTCGGCACCTCGCTGGCCATGACCGGCAGCGCCGAGGCCGCCCTCTACGTATTCATTGCCTACTACCTGAGCTGCATTGCCGTGACCTGGTGGTGGTACGCGCGCCGTGGCGCGGAACGTTCCTGCTAGAGCAACCCGTTAATTCATGACAGGGCGCTCCGGCGCCCGGCCTGAGAGGAAAACATCCATGAGTCATCTACTCGACCAACTGCGCTTCTTCGAGCGCAAGCAGGGCGAATTTGCCGACGGTCACGGCGAAACCCGCCTGGAATCCCGCGACTGGGAAAACGTCTACCGCAGCCGCTGGCAGTACGACAAGATCGTGCGTTCCACCCACGGGGTGAACTGCACCGGTTCATGCAGCTGGAAGGTCTACGTGAAAAACGGCCTGGTCACCTGGGAAACCCAGCAGACCGACTACCCGCGTACCCGCAACGACCTGCCCAACCATGAACCGCGCGGCTGTCCGCGTGGCGCCAGCTACAGCTGGTACATCTACAGCGCCAACCGCCTGAAGTACCCCAAGGTGCGCAAGCCGCTGCTCAAGCTGTGGCGCGAAGCGCGTCGCGACATGGAGCCGGTGGAAGCCTGGGCCAGCATCGTCGAGGACAAGGCCAAGGCCGACTCCTACAAAAGCAAGCGCGGCCTGGGCGGTTTCGTGCGTTCCAGCTGGAATGAAGTCAACGAGATCATCGCCGCCGCCAACGTCTACACCGTCAAGCAGTACGGCCCGGACCGCGTGGTCGGCTTCTCGCCGATCCCGGCCATGTCGATGGTCAGCTACGCCGCCGGCAGCCGTTACCTGTCGCTGATCGGTGGCGTGTGCCTGTCCTTCTACGACTGGTACTGCGACCTGCCGCCGGCTTCGCCGCAAGTCTGGGGCGAGCAGACCGACGTGCCGGAATCGGCCGACTGGTACAACTCCAACTACATCATCGCCTGGGGTTCCAACGTCCCGCAGACCCGTACCCCGGATGCGCACTTCTTCACCGAGGTGCGCTACAAGGGCACCAAAACCGTGTCCGTCACCCCGGACTACGCCGAAGTCGCCAAGCTCACCGACCTGTGGCTGAACCCCAAGCAGGGCACCGACGCGGCGCTGGCCCAGGCCTTCGCCCATGTGATCTTCAAGGAATTCCACCTCGAAAATCCGAGTGCCTACTTCCGCGACTACGCCAAGCGCTACACCGACCTGCCAATGCTGGTGGTCCTCGATGGTATCGAGGGCGGCTACCGCGCCGAGCGCTTCCTGCGCGCCTCGGACCTGGATAACGCCCTGGGCCAGGACAACAACCCCGAGTGGAAGACCGTCGCCGTGGATGCGTCCGGCGAGCTGGTGTCGCCGCAGGGTTCCATCGGCTACCGCTGGGGCGAGAAGGGCAAGTGGAACATCGAGGCCCGTGAAGGCAAGGATGGCCGCGAAACCGACCTGACCCTCAGCCAGATCGACGGCGGCGAGGCGGCCGAAGTCGGCTTCCCGTACTTCGGCGCGCAGCAGCACGACTACTTCCCGAACGTGGACGGCGACGCCGTGCAGTTCCGTCGTGTGCCGGTGCGTTCGCTGACCCTGGCCGATGGCAGCCAGATCAAGGTCGCCACCGTGTTCGACCTGATGGCCGCCAACTTAGGC
>DATJDB010000125.1:0-24978 GCA_035497635.1 Pseudomonas sp.
CGTCGCTGTAGCTCACCTGCTTCATCATCACGGCCAGGCCGGTCAGGGTTTGCTGACGGCTCTCGCTGTCCAGGGATTCGATGACCATGCGCCGGAAGCTGTGATGGAACGAGCTACGTCCGGCCGAGTTGTAACCACCGAAACCGACAATGACAGGTAAGCGAGACATGACCCGGGATACTCCTCACGCAAAGGGTCGGTGCGGCAAGGCGCACCGACCGGGAAATTCGTCGCGCCTACGAGCGAGGCACGTTCTGGGGGACTGCACTGCTTGACGCGATGTCTGACCGTGAAGTCACGGATGTCACCCATTGGTCGGAGTTCTCCGCCGGGTGGTGAAAACGCGAAAGCCCGGCATGCGCCGGGCTTTCGGTGACTGCAGGGTCAGGCCTTACGGCATGCCCAGCCAGTTTGGCAGTGCCAGGGAGAACCATGGCACGTAGGTGATCAGCATCAGGAAGAACATCAGGATCGCCAGCCACGGCATGGCGGCACGGATCACCTGCGGCACGGTCATGCCCGTCACAGCCGACGTCACGAACAGGTTCAGGCCCACCGGTGGCGTAATCAGGCCGATCTCCATATTCACCACCATGATGATGCCCAGGTGGATCGGGTCGATGCCCAGCTCCATGGCGATGGGGAACAGGATGGGCGCCAGAATCAGGATGACCGCGGACGGCTCCATGAAGGCGCCGGCAATCAGCAGCACGATGTTCACCACCAGCAGGAACTGCCAGGGCTGCAGGCCCATTTCGATCACCATGCCGGTGATCTGCTGCGGGATCTGCTCGGTGGTCAGCACATGGGCGAACAGCATGGCGTTGGCAATGATGAACATCAGCATGATGCTCAGCTTGCCGGACTCCAGGATCACGTGCGGGACCTGCTTGAAGGTCAGATCCTTGTACACGAAGATCGCGATGAACGCCGAGTACACCGCCGCCACGGCAGCCGCTTCGGTCGGGGTGAACATGCCGGAGTAGATACCACCGAGGATGATCACCATCAGCAGCAGGCCCCACATGGCCTTGCGGCCGGCGCTCAGCCACTCGCGGAAGGAGGCGCGCGGCAGAGCCGGCAGGTTCTTCTTCACCGCGACGATATAGATGGCCAGCATCAGCGCCAGGCCGAGCAGGGCGCCCGGGATCACACCGGCGACGAACAGCTTGCCTACCGATTGTTCGGTGGCGGCGGCGTACACCACCATCACCACCGACGGCGGGATCAAGATGCCCAGGGTACCGGCGTTGGTGATGATGCCAGCGCCAAAGGCCTGCGGGTAACCGGAGCGCACCATGCCGGCGATGGCGATGGAGCCCACCGCGGCCACGGTGGCCGGCGAGGAACCGGACAGCGCGGCGAACAGCATGCACGCCAGTACCGCGCCGATGGCCAGGCCGCCACGGATGTGGCCCACGCAGGCGTTGGCGAAGTCGATCAGGCGACGGGCCACGCCGCCGGTGGTCATGAAGGCGCCCGCCAGCAGGAAGAACGGGATGGCCAGCAGGGTGTAGTGCTCGGAGGTCTCGAACAGCTTGATGGCCAGCGAACGAACGGAGTCGTTACTGAAGAACATGATGGTCATCGAGCCGGCCAGACCGAGGGAAATGGCGATCGGCACACCGATGAACATCAGGGCGAAGAGCAGTGCAAACAGGAAAAGAATGGACATTTACTTGCGCTCCTCGGTGTCGTCGTGCTGAGCCAGATGGGCCGCGTCGGCAGCCTCGTCGGCTAGCCCCAGGCCGGTCTGCTGGCCACGGATGATGCGCACGAAAATTTCCAGGAAGCGGATGAAGCACATGGCAAAGCCGAACGGCACGATGGCCGCGATGTGCCATTGCATGATGCCGTAATGACCCAGGTCTTCGGCGCCGATCTGCGCCTTCGCCAGGGTGGCGACCCACTCCAGGCTCGACTCGGCCAAAAGGCCCGCGTAACCCAGGCAGATGAGGCAGGCGATGATGCCGATGGTGCGCTGAGTGCCGGTCTTGAACAGCTTGACCACCGCGTCCACGCCGATGTGGCCGGCAGTGCGCACGCCATAGGCGATGCCGAAGAAGATCAGCCAGGCGAACAGCGCCTTGGTCAGCGCGTTGCTCCAGGTCATGGCTTGCGCCAGGCTCAGGATGGCATCGCCGAGGGCGTACCAGAAATCTTCCATGCTCGGCATCGATTCGGCGAACGAATAGAACATGGTGTAGATGTTGTTGAGGATGACGTAGACAAACGTCACCAGGGTCATGGCCGCCAGGAGGAATGCGATGAACATTTCCTCGAAGTGGTCCCAGATGCGCCGCAGGGCGTTCATGGAATGCATCTCCCAAAGGGTTTGGTTGGGGGCCGCAAATACGCAGCCGAAGCCTTACCTGGCAGTTCCGTTGTGCAGTACCGCAGGTCCCGCGGCAATCGAGGGGGCCCGCCGAAGCGGGCCCCCTTTACATCCGGCAGCGAATTACTGCTGGTTGGCGGCCTGGGCGGCCTTGATCAGATCGGCGCCGATCTGGCCTTCAAACTTCTTCCACACCGGCTGCATGGCTGCACGCCACTTGGCACGTTGCTCGGGAGTCAGGGTGATGATCTCGGTGGTGCCGGCAGCCAGGATGCGCTGCTTGTCGCCTTCGTTCAGCTCGTAGGCCAGACGGTTAACCTCGACGCTCACCTCATCCATGATGGTGCGCAGTTCGCCGCGCACGTCGGTGGGCAGACCTTCCCAGAACTTGGTGTTGGTGATCACCATGTAGTCCAGCAGACCGTGGTTGGACTCGGTGATGAACTTCTGCACTTCGTGCATCTTCTGCGAGTAGATGTTCGAGTAGGGGTTCTCGGCACCGTTTACCACGCCGGTCTGCAGGCCCTGGTAGACCTCGGCGAAGCTCATCTTGCGCGGGTTGGCCTTGAGTGCCTTGAACTGCTCGTCCAGCACGGCGGAAGCCTGTACGCGGAACTTCAGGCCGCGGGCGTCCTTCGGCTCGACCAGCTTCTTATTGGCGGACAGCTGCTTCAGGCCGTTGTGCCAGTAGCCCAGGCCGGTGATGCCCTTGTCCTGCATGGAAGCCAGCAGCTTCTGGCCGCCTTCGCTCTTCTGGAAGCGGTCAACGGCCTGAATGTCATCGAACAGGAACGGCAGGTCGAAGATCTGGATGGCCTTGGAGTAGTGCTCGAACTTGGCCAGCGACGGGGCGATGATGTGCACGTCGCCCAGCAGCAGCGCTTCCATTTCCTTGCCGTCGCCGTACAGCGAGGAGTTCGGATAGACCTCGACCTTCACCTTGCCGGGCAGACGCTCTTCGGCGAGGCGCTTGAACAGCAGCGCGCCTTGACCCTTCGGGGTGTTTTCCGCCACCACGTGGGAGAATTTGATAGTGATTGGGTCGGCGGCGTGGACCAGTCCGGCGATGCTCAGGGACAGGGCGCAGGCGACAGCCTTGGCAGTTAGCTTGAACATAGGGGTAAATCCTCTTTGTTGTGTGTATCGCTAGGCGATTTCGCTGAACTCGGTAGGCCAGCACCCATGCCTTGGTTATAGGAACTTTTCGGCAATGGATGCAGAGTACAGCTTGGACCGAAAAACGCGGGGAGAGGACTAGCAATTGGTATGCCATCTCCCCGCTCTTCTGTAGTAAGCCATTTGGCGTACTACATAAAGACCCGCGATTGTCGCAGTCAGTGGAATGCTGGCGGCTTTCCGCCTTTTTGCTCTACAGGTCTGGCGGATTTCCGCCAGACTCGTGTGCGCTTAGACCATATTTCCGCAACTTGTCATGCAGGGTCTTGCGCGGAACACCCAGCGCTTCGGCCACGCTGCGCAGCGAATTGTGCGGGCGCGCGAGTTCGGCGGCGATCAGCGCGCGCTCGAAGGCTTCCACCTGTTCGCTCAGCCCGCCAAGGCTTAGGGGCAGGTCCGGCGTCTCGCTATCCAATCCCAGGCCCAGGCCCAGGGCATAGCGTTCGGAGGTGTTCTGCAATTCGCGCACATTGCCCGGCCAGCTATGGCGCAGCAGCTGGGCGCGCTGCGCGGGTGTCAGCGGCACCCCGGCCAGGCCATGGCGCTGGCTGGCGCCCTTGGCGTAATGCTCGAACAGCAGCAGCGCATCCTCGTCACGCTCGCGCAGCGGGGCGATCTTCAGTGGCGCGACATTCAGGCGGTAGTAGAGGTCGGCGCGGAAGCGCCCCTGATCGGCGGCCTGGCGCAGGTCTTCCTTGGTGGCGGCGATGACGCGGATATCCAGCGGGATCAGCTGGTTGGAGCCCATGCGTTCCACTACACGCTCCTGCAACAGGCGCAGCAGCTTGACCTGCACGTCCAGGCTCATGCTCTCGATCTCGTCGAGGAACAGGGTGCCGCCGTTGGCATACTCGAACTTGCCGATGCGGCGCTTGGCGGCGCCGGTGAAGGCGCCGGCCTCGTGGCCGAACAGCTCGCTTTCCACCACCGATTCGGCCAGCGCGCCGGCATTGATCGCCACGAATGGCCCGTCGCGACGACTGGATAGGTCGTGCAGTGCGCGGGCGACCACTTCCTTGCCGGCGCCGGTTTCGCCGAGGATCAGCACATCGGCGGAAGTGGCGGCCAGCGCGGCGATCTGTTCGCGCAGGCGCTGCATGGCCGGCGAGCGACCGAGCAGGCGCACATCCAGTTTCTGACGATCGGCCAGCGCCAGGCGCAGGCTGCGGTTGTCCAGCACCAGGCGGCGCAGGTCGAGGGCGCGGCGCACGCTGTCGAGCAGCTGCTCGCTGGCGAAGGGTTTTTCCAGGAAATCGTAGGCACCGGCGCGCATGGCCTGCACGGCCAATGGCACATCGCCGTGGCCGGTGATCAGCAGCACCGGCAGTTCCGGATCGCGCGCGTGGATCTGCTCCAGCAGTTGCAGACCATCCAGGCCGGGCATGCGAATATCGCTGACCACCACACCAGGCCAGTCGCGGTCCAGCCGCGCGGCAACGCCCTGGGCCTGTTCCAGGGCGCGCACTTTCAGGCCCGCCAGGTCGAGGGTCTGGCTGAGGGCCAGGCGCAGGTGCGGGTCGTCGTCGACCAGCAGCACCTGCAGCTGGGGGTCGAGCGCGGCATCCTGACTCATACGGACAGATCCTCCAGCGGATAGGGGTGGGTTCCGGGTTCGGCCAGACGCAGGCGCAAAATCAGTTGGGCGCCACCCTCGGGGTGGTTGCCGATCAGCAGCTCGCCACCCAGGGCACGCATCAGACTGTCACAGATGGCCAGACCCAGGCCGAGGCCCTGGGTGCTGGTCTTGGTGGTGTAGAACGGCTCCAGCGCGCGGGCCAGCGCATCCGTGCTGAAGCCGCGACCGTTGTCGCGGATGCTCAGCGATACCCCTTCGTCGTCCTGGCGCGAGGCGATCCACAGCTTGCGCGGTTGTGGACGCTCGCTAAGAGCATCCAGCGCATTGGCGATCAGGTTATTGAGCACCTGGCGCAGGCGCGTTTCGCCAGCCTGCACCCACAGCGGCGCGTCCGGCAGGTCGCGAATCAGCCCCACATCCAGCGTACGCCGACGCTGGGCATGCAGGGCCAAAGCGTCATCCAGGGCCGGCTGCAGGGCCATGCTTTCCGGCGCATGCCGATCGCGGCGCGCGAAGGCGCGCAGGTGGGCGATGATCGAGGCGGCGCGGGCGGTCAGCGCGCTGATCTGCTGCAGATTGGTGTTCACCTCGTCATGCCGCTGGTGCTCCAGCAGGATGCGGGCGTTGTCGGCGTAGCTGCGGATCGCCGCCAGCGGCTGGTTCAGTTCATGGCTGATGCTGGCGCTCATGGTGCCCAGCGCCGAGAGCTTGCCGGCCTGGACCAGCTCGTCCTGGGCGCGCACCAGTTCCTGCTGGGCCTGTTCACGCTCCAGCACTTCCTGCTTGAGGCGGCTGTTGAGGGTTTCCAGGTCGCGGGTGCGCTCCAGCACCCGGCCTTCCAGCTCGCGCTGTGCGCGCGTGCTCAGGGCGATGCGATCCAGGTAGTGGCGCTGGCGCTGCAGCCACAGGCCGTACAGCGCCAGGATCGCCAGCAGGGCGATGGCGCCGCCGGCCAGGATGCTTTGCACCGGCCGCTCCAGCTGGCTGGTCGGCGTCAGGATGCTCACCGTCCAGCCGATCTCGTTCAGGTGGCGGCTCTGCTGCAGCCACAGGTTGGGATCCAGGCGCAGTATCGGCAGGTCCAAGGTCGGGTAGGGACGGTGCAGGACAATGGCTTCCTGTTCCTCGGCGCTCAGCGGACGCGTGCTGCGAAAGCGCCAGTTCGGGTAGGACGTGATGATCGCCACGCCCTGGCTGTCGGTCACCAGCAGCCGCTCGGGGGAATTGCCCCACAGGGTTTCGGTCTGGTCCAGGTCCAGCTTGACCACCAGCACGCCGAGGCGCTCGTCGCCATGTTCGATGGCCTGGCCGAAGTAGTAGCCGCGCTTGCCGGAGGTGTTGCCCAGGCCGAAGAAACGCCCCAACCGTCCGTCCATGGCTTCCAGAAAATAGGGCCGGAAGGCGAAATTGCGGTCGACGAACGCGTCCGGCTGGTCCCAGTTGGAGGAGGCGATGGTCATCCCGTCGGCGCGCATCAGGTAGATCACATCCGCCCCGGTCTGATGCTTGAGCCGGGTCAGCTGATGGTTGGCCAGTTCCAGCGACGCGCTGTTGTCCGAATTGAGCAGGGCATTGCGCAGTACTGGCAGGTTGCCAAGAATCCCGGGCAGGGTTTCATAGCTGCGCAGCGTGCCCAGCAGATTGCCGACGTAGAGGTCCAGCGTCTGGCGATTCTGTTCGGCCAGGCGGGCGCTGTAATAGCGTTCGGCAAGCTCGTGCAGCGGCCAGAGCAGCAGGGCCAGCAGCAGGGCGAGGATGCCCAGGTTGCGCCAGCGGGGTCGGTTCGGAGAAGCGGAAGGTTGGGTCATGCGGACTGGTGTGATTCGGCAAGGCCATAGGGTCGCCGGAACGCTGGCGCGGTTCAAGCGTGACGGATGGACAGCTTGAATGGTCGAACCCGCGACCCCATCCTTTATAAGCCGTCTGTATTACCTAAAGCTATTAGCCGGATTTAGTTAATAAATTAGAGCTTTCGGCCCAGTCAGCTAAGATGCCTCCCATCAAAACGTTTCAACCCACACCCTCCAAGGAGTCAGTGAATGTCCGTTATCAACACTCAGATCAAGCCGTTCAAAACCCAGGCCTTCAAGCAGGGCAAGTTCGTCGAAGTCACCGAAGCCGACCTGAAGGGTAAGTGGTCCGTATTCTTCTTCTACCCGGCCGACTTCACCTTCGTCTGCCCGACCGAGCTGGGCGACGTGGCTGACAACTACGCCGAGTTCCAGAAGATGGGCGTGGAAATCTACTCCGTGTCCACCGACACCCACTTCACCCACAAGGCCTGGCACGACAGCTCCGAAACCATCGGCAAGATCCAGTACACCATGATCGGCGACCCGACCATGCAGATCAGCCGCAACTTCGAAATCCTGCGTGAAGACCAGGGTCTGGCCAACCGCGGCACCTTCATCGTTGACCCGGAAGGCATCATCCAAGCTGTGGAAATCACCGCCGAAGGCATCGGCCGTGACGCTTCCGACCTGCTGCGCAAGGTCAAGGCTGCCCAGTACGTCGCTTCCCACCCGGGTGAAGTCTGCCCGGCCAAGTGGAAGGAAGGCGAAGCCACTCTGGCGCCGTCCCTCGACCTGGTTGGCAAGATCTAAGCAACCCGCAACGGTTGTACCGCTACGGGAGCCAACCGGCTCCCCTCTAGCCCGACGCCCGGGCGTGATCCGCCCGGGCGTTTTGTTTCCGGAATTTCTACACGGGGTATCGCACACCATGTTGGACGCCAATCTTAAAACCCAGTTGAAGGCCTACCTCGACAAGGTCACCCAGCCGTTCGAGATCGTCGCGTCCCTCGATGATGGCGCGAAGTCCCAAGAGATGCTGGGCCTGCTGCAGGACATCGCCAGCCTGAGTGACAAGATCACTCTGCGCACCGACGGCAACGATGTCCGCCGGCCTTCGTTCTCCCTGAACCGCATCAACGGCAACATCAGCCTGACCTTCGCCGGTCTGCCGATGGGCCACGAATTCACATCCCTGATCCTGGCCCTGTTGCAGGTCGGCGGCCATCCGTCCAAGGAAAGCCAGGACGTCATCGAACAGATCAAGGGTCTGCAAGGCGAATTCAACTTCGAGACCTACTTCTCCCTGTCCTGCCAGAACTGCCCGGACGTCGTGCAGGCGCTGAACCTGATGGCCGTGCTGAACCCGAACATCCGCCACGTCGCCATCGACGGCGCGCTGTTCCAGGACGAGGTCGAGGCCCGCCAGGTGATGTCCGTTCCGAGCATCTACCTGAACGGTGAAGTGTTCGGCCAGGGCCGCATGGACGTTGCACAGATCGTTGCCAAGCTGGACACCGGCGCCGCCGCCCGCGCCGCCGACACCATGAAGACCAAGGACGCCTTCGACGTACTGGTCGTCGGGGGTGGCCCGGCGGGCGCCTCGGCGGCCATCTATGCCGCGCGCAAGGGCATCCGCACCGGTGTGGCGGCCGAGCGTTTCGGCGGCCAGGTGCTGGACACCATGTCCATCGAGAACTTCATTTCCGTGCCGGCCACCGAAGGTCCGAAACTGGCCCGCGCCCTGGAAGAACACGTCAAGCACTACGACGTGGACATTATGAATCTGCAGCGCGCCAGCAAGCTGATCCCGGCCAGCGAAGGCGGCCTGCACACCGTGGAGTTCGAGAACGGCGGCCGTCTGCAGGCCAAGACCGTGATCCTCTCCACCGGTGCCCGCTGGCGCGAGATGAACGTGCCGGGTGAAGCCGAGTACAAGGCCAAGGGTGTGTGTTTCTGCCCGCACTGCGACGGCCCGCTGTTCAAGGGCAAGCGCGTGGCGGTGGTTGGCGGCGGCAACTCCGGTGTGGAAGCGGCCATCGACCTGGCCGGCATCGTCAGCCACGTCACCCTGCTGGAATTCGGTGAAGAAATGCGTGCCGACGCAGTGCTGCAGAGCAAGCTGCGCAGCCTGCCGAACGTGACCATCCACACCCTGGCGCAGACCACCGAAGTGCTGGGCGATGGCCAGAAAGTCACCGGCCTGGTCTACAAGGACCGCACCACCGAGCAGCTGCACACCGTCGAGCTGGAAGGCATCTTCGTGCAGATCGGCCTGCTGCCCAACAGCGACTGGCTGAAGGGCAGCGTCGAACTGAACCGCTTCGGCGAAATCGTGATCGACGCCAAGGGGCAGACCAGCGTCCCCGGCGTGTTCGCCGCCGGCGACGTGACCACCGTGCCCTACAAGCAGATCGTCATCGCGGTCGGCGAGGGCGCCAAGGCCTCGCTGAGCGCCTTCGATCACCTGATCCGCCACAGCTGATCCACACAGAAAAAATGCCTGCGTGCAAACAGGCGAACCCCGTGGCGCAAGCCACGGGGTTTTTTATTGCCGCGTGTTTCTATACGCCCCAGGGTATAGGCCCTGAAGGTTGTCATCGCTCCAACGGAAGGCGACCATTGCCGCTTCGACCATGAGGTCGTGCCGTTACCGCAAAGGAGAACACCGTGAAAGCTTTTGTCATCGGCAGCCTGAGTGCCGTACTCGCCGCTGTCAGCCTGACCGCCAATGCTCAACTGAGCATTGAAGACCAGATCCAGTACCGCAAGGCCGGTTACCAGTCCATGTCCTGGAATATGGGCAAGATCAAGGCCCAGGTCATCGACGGCAGCGTGCCGTTCGACGCCGCGCAGACGCAGGCCGCCGCCAACGTCATCGCTGCGCTGGCCAACTCCGGTATGGGCGCGCTGTACAGCCCGGAGAGTGTGCAGGGCAAGGCCCCGGTAAAGACCCGCCTGAAGCCGGAATTTTTCCAGAACCTGGAAAAGGCCGGCCAGATCGGCGGCAAGTTCGTGCAGGCCGCCAACACCCTGGCCAGCGAAGCCGCCAGCGGCGACCAGGCGCGCATCCGCAAGGCCTTCGGTGACGTCGGTGCCGGCTGCAAGTCCTGTCACGACAACTTCCGCGCCAAGTAAGCGCTGAAGCGTCATGCAAAAAGGCCGATCAAGTGATCGGCCTTTTTGGTTTTGGCTCCGGTACGCCAATTCTGTGGGGCTGCCCCGGGCCGGCTTTATGCCGGCCGTCGGAGGGGTCAACGCCGTCGAGGCGCCGGATTCCGCAGCGCCTGGCCGGGATAAACCCGGCCCCACAAGGTCCGCCCTGTCAGCTGTGGGCGGATAACGTCGTTTTGTCCGCTGTACCGTGCACGCTGTGCCGACTGCTCTACCAGCTCAACACCGGTGGCGGAGTGGCGGGTTTCGGCGGTTCCAGCCATTGCGGTGCCTGCTGCAACGCCCAGATAGCCGCGACGCTGAGAATCAGCGTGAACAGCAAGGCAACCCGGTCGCCGTCACGGGCCGCCTGTTCCGGTTTCATTTGCTCATCACGGCCATGCAGCATGGCTTGCAGCAGCTTCTTGCCGCGCAGCTGATACGCGACGATGGAAACGACATGCAGCACGATCAGCAGCATCAGCAGGTTCTTCAGCAGACGGTGGATGTCGGTCAGCCACAGGCTGGTGTCGGTGGAGACCAGGCGCGTCAGCGGGCCGCGAAAGGCGATGTCATCGTAGGCCAGCAGGCCGGTGACGGTCTGCGCGCCCAGTACGGCTAGCATCGCCAGCACAGACAGCGAACCCAGCGGATTGTGGCCCGGCTGGCGCCATTCGCCGCGCAGGTAGCTGCCGAAGGCCAGTGGCGCGCGCAGGATCGTGCCCCAGCGCGCATAGGTGGAACCCAGGAAACCCCAGAGCAGGCGGAACACCAGCAGGCCGGCGATCAGCACGCCCAGGCGCCCATGCCAGCTCATCCAGTTGCCACCGGCCAGCCCCGTCGCGATCACGCCGGCCACACTCAATACCAGCAACCAGTGGAACAGCCGCAACGGCAGGTCCCAAACCTTGTGTGTCATGAACATCTCCTCAATGACCAGCGCCCGCTAGCCGGGCGCGGGCCAATGGTACCGGCTCGTGCCAAAACAGGAAGGCCGGCCAGGCGCTGGCGAATGCGTCAATAGCGCCGGGCCACGCGCTGCTTCATGCCGCCGGAAAATTCGTTCGGGTAGGCGCTGGCGGCGTCGCTCAGGCCCACCAGTTGCAGATGCTCGTCGGCAATGCGCCGGCAGTCGCTGCGCGCGTGGCCGGCGCCTTCAGGGCGAATTCGATGTTTTCACGGGCATTCAGCCAGGGCAACAGGGTGTAGGACTGGAACACCACGCCGCGATCCAGCCCGGCGCCGTGAATCGGCTCGCCATCGACCAGCACCTGGCCGCTGTCGAAGCTCTCCAGTTCGGCGGCGATGGACAGCAGCGTGCTCTTGCCGCAACCGGAGGTGCCGACCAGCGAGACGAATTCATTGTCGTGCAGGGTCAGGTCGATGCCGCGCAACACCTGCCGCCGCTCGCGGCCATGCGGGAAGCTCTTGTCGAGGCCGCAGATGTCCAAAGTAGCCATCAGTGGCCCTCACCGGTCTTCCCGCTGAGCGGGCAACCCCGAGCCCTGTGGGGCCGGCTTTACGCCGGCCGGGGGAGTCTCAGATCACATAGCCGCCAATGGCCACGAAGTGCAGCGAGCTGCCACCCACCACGAACAGGTGCCAGATGCCGTGCCAGTGCCGAAAGCGCGTGTCGTAGACGAAGAACACGATGCCGGCGGTGTACACCACGCCGCCGGCCAGCAGCCAGGCGAAGCCCTCGCCGCCCAGGTTGCGCAGCAGCGGGCCGATGGCGATCAGCACGATCCAGCCCATCACTGCGTAGATCACCAGCGACAGCACGCGCGCCTCGGAGCGCGGCTTGATCTCCTGCAGCATGCCGATGATCGCCAGACCCCAGACGATGCCGAACAGCGTCCAGCCCCAGGCGCCGTTGAGCGTCACCAGACAGAAGGGCGTGTAGCTGCCGGCGATCAGCAGGTAGATCGACAGGTGATCGAGCTTGCGCAGGACGCGCTTCGCCTTCCCGCGCACGCTGTGATAGACGGTGGAAACGGTGTAGAGCAGCAGCAGCGTGGCGCCGTAGATGGACACCCCGACGATCTTCCAGGGATCGCCATCCAGGCTGCTGAGCACAATCAGCCACACCGAACCGGTCAGGGCCAGCAGGGCGCCAGCCAGATGGCTCCAGGCGTTGAAGCGTTCACCGTGATACATGCCGGTTCTCCTTGTTCGTGCGTCGCCAGTATAAGCGCGCGAACATGAACCGGCAGTGACGTTTTGTTCCGTCATCTCTGACGCATGGGGCGTGCGGCCTAGCGCTTCGCCTCGACACCCGGCGCGTCGGAGCGCACCAGGAAGGCCTGGGTGAGTTCCGGCAAATGCCCGCGCAGCCAGTCAGACATGGCCACCTCCTGCTGCAGGATGGATTCGCAGACCCGCTGGGTCTCGGCATCGCCGGCCACCCGGGCGGCCTCGATCAGCACGGTGTACGCGGCGATCTCCATGTTCTCGAACACGTAGCCGCTCATCGCGCCCTTCACCACCTCGTCGCTCATCACCATGCCGGCCATGCCCTGACCGAAGGCCATGACCTTGGCGGAAATGTCCTTGAGCGTGGACGGACTGCTGCCCAGGCGCTGCAGGCAGGTTTCCAGCTGGGCGCGCTGCTTATGGGTCTCCTCCAGATGCTGTTGGATACGGGTGCGCAGTTGCGGGTAGTTCTCCAGCCGCTCGACCTGGGCTTCGAGCATGTTTTCCGCCTGCTGCTCCATCGCATGGGCGTCGCGCAGCCAGTCGAGCAGGTTGTCCTGAACGGTTGCCATTGTTCGTTCCTCCCATAGCAGTGGTCGTCTGCTGTGAGCGGGTCGTGCCCCCGGTGTTCAGGAAAGGGGACGGGTGGAAATGCCCGGGCTCCGCCCATCGTCTGCCTGCAACTCCGCGCGCGGGGTCCGATCAGGACAGTGTGGCTTTCGCGGCCTTCCACCGACTGTACGGAGGTAAGCATGGAGACCCTGACCAGCCTGTTCGATGCCAAGGGCACGCCCCTGGACAAGCAGAAATTCACCTGGCGCGAGATGGCGGGCAAACCCATCAGCAAGCTCGACGACGACGCCTTCACCCGCGTGCGCATCATCCTCATGAACGGTATCGAAACCGATGCACTGCGCCTGAAGAATATCGGTGCGCGTTTCCACGGCCAGCTGCGCGAGGCCCTGGCCCAGGTGCGGCGCACCGAGCAGCACCAGGCCACCATGGTCAACTGGCTGCTCTCGGCCGACCACTCGCCGCTGGAAACCACCGTTGCCTATGAACAGGTGGCCATCGAAGTGACCGCCGCCGTGGCGCAGACCGAGCCCGATCCCTACCAGGCGCAGACCTATCGCTTCGGCCTGCTGGAGGACTTCGACCACCTGTACCGCTACTCGGCGATGCTCGACCGCCTGGAAGGCAAGGATGCCAACAACATCCTGCAGGGCTACACGGACATCATTCCCAGTCGGCCGACCACCGATCACCACCGCGCCCCGGAAGATGACCTGCGCGATTCCTACCAGCGCGACACCGCCGCGCTGATCACCAAGATCCACGCGGCGCTGATCACCGCCGCCGAATATCAGACCCACGACTACTACATGACCATCGGGTCGACCTTTTCCGATCCGCTGGCGCGTCAGCTGTACGCCGAAATCGCCTCGGTGGAGGAACAGCACGTCACTCAATACGGTTCGCTGCAGGACCCCGACGAGAGCTTCCTGGAGAAATGGCTGATCCACGAAGCCATGGAGGTCTACGCCTACAACAGCTGCATGGAGCAGGAGGAAAACCCACGCATCAAGGCGATCTGGGAGCGCTTCGTCGACTACGAGCAGGGCCACCTGCAACTGGTCGGCGAACTGCTCAAGAAGCACGAGCGCCGCGACCCGGCGGAAATTCTCAACGGCTCGGTGCCCAAGCTCATCGAGTTCAAGAGCCAGCGCGACTTCGTGCGCAAGACCCTGGCCGCGGAAATCGACCTGCGTGCCAAGGGGCACGCCTTCGTCGACCGCAAGAACGAAGGCAAGGCCAGTAAGGACTATCGCAAGCAGCTGCACGCCGACGGCGTTGCCTCGCAAACCGTTTCCGCCGGCTACCAGTGGGCACCGGGAACCGAACTCAGCCTGAAGAAAGCCTCCTGAGGACTTCACCATGCAGACCGCAGTCAAGATGGGACACAACGTCACCGGCGCGCAGATGTCGCCCAAGGACAGCGAAGCGCTGGTCAAGGCCTCCCGCGAAGTGCCGCCGGACGTACCGGGCGGCCCGGAGAAACTGGCCCTGGTACGCACCGAAGAAGCCGCCAGGGCCGACTCCATCGGCTCGGTGCCGGTGCCCGGATCGGCCAAGGGCATGCTGAAAACCGCCGCCAACAAGCTGGTCGGCGTCAGCCCCGAAGTGCTGATCGACAAGCTCGGCGAACGCCTGGCCTTCGAGCGCGGCGGGGTGCGGCTCTACGACGCGCTGCTGGCCAAGGTCAAAGCCATCGATAGCCTGGACACATCCATGCTGCAGACCCTGCAGCACTTTCGCGAGGAAGAAGCCGAACACCTGGGCCTGGTTACCGCCGCCCTGGAAAAGCTCGGCGCCGACCCCACCGCCATGACCCCCTGCGCCGACGTGGCCGGCTGCATCAACATGGGCGTGATGGAAACCATCACCGACCCGCGCACCAGCCTCGCCCAGTGCCTCAACGCCCTGCTCACCGCCGAACTCAGCGACAACGCCGGCTGGGAATTGCTCATCGACCTGGCCAACGCCGCCGGCCAGGGCGACATCGCCGACTCCTTCGGCAAGGCGCTCAGCCAGGAGCAGATACATATGCGCACGGTAAAGGACTGGTTGAGCAAGGAGGTGTTGGGGCAAGTGTAGGCGGCTGGATCTCCAGGCCCCGCCACAACCAGAGTTGTCGCGGGGCCGGCGGTTCATTGAGCCATCGATGCGTCGGCGAAGCGGTACTCCACCGCGACCAGTCGATCCAGCGTGTGTCCATGGTGGAACGTGAACGGACGACCGGCGCTGGCGACGCGGGCCAGACAGGCTGCTTCCAGATCATCAAGCGAGCCGCTAACGGTGCCGTTCATGTGCTGCACCTGACCCAGGTCGCCAAAGGTGAACACCAGGATGTCTGCGCGCTCGGCATTGCCGGAGCTCGTGAGCCGGTACTCATAGCGTTTTTCGGCCACGCCCTTGTCCAGATCGCTGTCGCCGATGCTCAGCGACGAAGGCAGGCGGAAGCTTTGCAGACCCAGGAACGCATTGAGCGGCGAGCCCGGTATCGATAACACCAGATCGATTTGCGGCAGCGGTTTTTCCAGCCCGACCGTGAGCTGGCAGAACGTGGTACTGGTCTGCTGTGCGAACGGCAAGGACTTCTGGTTGCGGTCCTGATAAGTCAGTTCGGGCCCATCGACGTACTCGACCCGGCTGGTAAACAGCGGCCGCATCTTGCTGGCCTTGTCGTGCAGCATCTGGCGAACGTCAGCGTATGCCGCGCCCTCGGGGCTTGTTGGCGCCTCGGTATGGATATGCAGACGCACCTTCTCGGCATTCGCCCGGTCGCTGACCTGCTGGTCGAAATAACGGCTCAGGCTCTGTTGGCCGGCTTGGTCCAGCGCGCTGTCCGGCAGCGACACTGCGACCACCAGGCCGCCTTCCTGGATGCTGAGCGAAGCCTGACTGCTGTCCACACCGGCCTCATCCAGGCCGCGAAGAATCGCCTGCTTGTACTCCGCGTCGATGCCCAGGAAGCCGCTGACCGGCGTATCGAAGCGCAGTAGCAGATGTTCTTCCTCGCATGCGCTAAGCAGCGTCAGGGAGAGAAGCAGCAGAAGATAACGAAGGTGCATCAGGAACCATCCTTAGGTCATGGAAAGCCGGGCATGGTACTGGCTCGCCTTGATGGCAACTCCCGACTGGATCAGGTAATGCGCGGTTATGCCCGGCTATTTCGGGCGTAGCTTCAGGCCTGGCCGGCGCAGCGTCTTTACCTTGCTTAAGCACACGCATAAGGTGGCGATCTCATGGCAGATCGTGACACTCAGGGAAGATTCTTTCGCTTCAGCCTTCCGATGCTCTGTCACCCCTATCGAAGCTACAGGCCCATAACCTGGCAGTTAGCTGATTTTTGGAGTGTTTAGGTGAGCAGTACCGAGGCCTATTACAATCGCCATGCCCAGCAATTCGTCGACGACACGCTGCATGTCGACATGCATAGCCTTTATGCGCCCTTTCTCGCCGGGCTTCCGGTTACCGCGCATATCCTCGATGCCGGTTGCGGCTCCGGCCGCGATGCGCTGGCGTTTCAACAACAGGGCTACCGCGTCAGCGCCTTCGATGCCAGCGAACCATTGGCCAACCATGCCAGCCAGTTGCTGGGCTTCAGCGTTCCGGTAAAGCGCTTCGATGAAGTGGATGAGACCGAGCGCTACGACGGCATCTGGGCCTGCGCCAGCTTGCTGCATGTGCCCGAACGCCAGCTTCCCAATGTCTTCGAGCGGCTATGGCGCGCGCTGAAACCCGGCGGGGTGTTGTATTGCAGCTTCAAGCTGGGGCAGGGCGAGCGGCAACACCATGATCGGCACTTCACCGACGCGGACGAAACGCGCATTGGCCTATGGACCCAGACGCTTCCTGGTCTAAGCCGTACGACCTGTTGGCTGACTCAAGACCAACGACCGGGTCGAGATGAGCAATGGCTGAATGTCCTGTTGCACAAGGCATCTAGCAAGCTGGTAACCGGCGGCGACGACAACCCTTTCCTGCCGCACCTGTGCGCCGCGATTCACCAAGCGCACCGGGTCGACATGGCGGTGGCTTTCATCAAGGTCACTGGCCTGCGCCTGTTGTTGCCCGACTTGCTGGAATCTCTGCAACGCAACGAGGCAGCGTTGCCAGCCGCGCAAGTACGCATCCTGACCAGCGATTATCTGCACGTCACCGATCCAGAGGCGCTGCGCCTGCTGATGCTACTGGCCGAGCAGGGCGCCCATGTGCGCGTCTACCAGAGCGGCGGTAGCAGCTTTCACCTCAAGGCGTATTTGTTCAGCGGGCAGGATTGGGGCCGAGCCTTTATCGGCTCCAGCAATATTAGCCGGCAAGCCCTGCAGCAGGGTCTGGAATGGAACTATCGAATCAACTACCCCGGCGATGACGGCTATCTGGAAGCCTGCCGGCGTTTCGATGAATTATTCGAGCATCCCCGCTGCACCGCGTTGAACGATGCCTGGATAGATGCCTATGAACAGCGGCGTATTAAACCTGTTCAGCCGCTTGAGCCGGGCAGTACAGAAAGCGAGCCGCCGCCAATACCCAGCAAAATCCAACAAGAAGCGCTGCACGCCCTGAGCGCCACGCGAGTGCAGGGTTATCTGCGCGGCTTGGTGGTGCTGGCCACCGGTCTGGGTAAAACCTGGCTGGCCGCCTTCGACGTTAAGCAAATGGGCGCACGCCGCGTGCTGTTCGTGGCCCACCGTGAGGAAATCCTCAATCAAGCGGCGGCAACTTTTACTCGTATCCAGCCCTCGGCACGTGTCGGGTTCTATCGTGGCCAGCAACGTGACAGTCAGGTCGACGTCCTTTGCGCATCGGTGCAAACGCTCGGCAAGGTTGAACACCTGGAGCGCTTCAAACCTCAGCACTTCGATTACATCGTGGTCGACGAATTTCATCATGCCTCGGCGCCGACCTATCACCGTCTGCTACAGCATTTCGCGCCCGCGTTCCTGCTCGGTCTGACGGCGACGCCGGACCGCACCGACAACGCCAACATCCTCGCTCTTTGCGACGACAACTTGGTCTACGAGAGCGACTTGTTTTGCGGCGTGAGCGAAAAGCTGTTGGTGCCGTTTCACTACTACGGCATCTTCGACAGTGACGTGGATTACCAAGGCATCCCGTGGCGCAACGGCCGCTTCGACCCCGAGCTGTTGGCCAACAAACTGGCCACGCTCGGTCGCGCCCGCCATGCGTTGAGCAATTGGCGGCTGCATGGGCAAACGCGCACCTTGGCGTTCTGCGTCTCCACTCGGCATGCCGACTACATGGCCGAATATTTCCGTAAACAAGGCGTCCGCGCGGCAGCGGTGTATGCGGATTCGCAGTTATCACGGGGCGAGGCGCTGGAGCAACTATGTTCTGGAGAATTGCAGGTGCTGTTCTCCGTCGACCTGTTCAACGAAGGCGTCGATCTGCCGGTTATCGATACGGTGATGATGCTGCGCCCCACCGAATCGAAAATCCTCTTTCTGCAACAACTCGGCCGCGGTCTGCGCAGGGCCGGGGGCAAGGACAAACTGGTGGTGCTGGACTTCGTCGCCAATCATCAGAGCTTTTTGCACAAGCCGATGGCGTTAATGAATCAAAGCATGAACCGTCGGCAACTGGCCGAGTTCGCCCGGCAAGCGGAACAGGGCCAGCTGGAATTGCCGGAAGGCTGCTTCGTCAATTACGACCTGCGCTTTATCGACTTCCTCAAGTCGCTGGACAGCGACAGCGTGCAAGCCGACTACCGCAGCCTGCGCGACACGCTGGGCCGTCGACCGAGCCTGACCGAGTTCTATCGTTCGGGCGCCAGTTTGCAGGACATGCGCCGTCAGTTCGGCCATTGGTTCGCCCTGGTGACCACCGAGGAAAGCGAATTGCCGGAGGTGCAGCGCACCATCATTGGCAAGCACGGCGACTTCCTGCGCGAGCTGGAAACCACCGCCATGACCAAGAGCCACAAGATGGTCTTGCTGGAAGCATTCCTCGAATTGGATGGCTGGCGCGAGGCGGTCAGCCTGGAGCGACTGGCCGAACGTTCCTGGCAAGTCCTGCAACGCCGCCGTCCGCTGCTCGGTGATCTGCCCGATGACTATCAAGGCATGAACCAGATGCCGGGTGATTGGCTGAACTATTGGAAGAAAAATCCAATCAACGCCTGGAGCGGTGGCCGCTATTTCAGCGTTGAAGAGGGGCTGTTTATCGGCAATGTTCCGGTTGAGGAGCAGGCAATAGCGCCGTTGAGCGAGCTGGTACAGGAACTGGTGGATTACCGCCTGACTACCTACGCGGCTCGCGCCAGCCTGCCGAGCGCCACGGTACATCCGTTGCCGAGCTGCACGGAACAGGTGGAGCTGGCCTATTTCCCCAGCCTGAAAATCGCCTGCGGCCACTTCCGTACCAGCCATGCCGATTACGAGGAGTACCGCTCGCTCGGTCAGGATTACGGCAGTCTGGATCCTGCCCGCCACTTCCTCGCCCGCGCATCCGGCAGTTCCATGAATGGCGGCAAGCAGCCGATCCAGGACGGGGATTACCTATTGCTGGAAGTCATCAGCAGCGAAAGCGCCGGCAAGATTACCGGTGACGTAATGGCCATCGAGCGCCAGGACGAAACCGGCGATAACCAATACCTGCTGCGTAAGGTGCTCAAAGACCCGAACGACCAATACCGTCTGCGCGCCCATAATCCCGACTACGCCGACATCCTGGTCAGTGACGAATTGCGAGAGCAATTCCGCACCTTCGCTCGCCTCAAAGCGATCATCGACCCGCTGCAAATGCAGCTTGGCCAACGCTTTATGCGCGAGGAAATTCCACCGCTGTTCGGCGCCGAGTTCAATGCCGGCAGTTGGAACAGCGGGCACGTGGTGATTCCGCAGCGCAACGCGCATGTGCTGCTGGTGACGCTAAACAAACAAGGCAAAGCCGAAGACCTGCGCTACCAAGACCACTGGATTGACGAGCGACACTTTCATTGGCAAACGCAGAACCAGACGGCGCCGGACAATAAACGCGGCAAGGAAATCATCCACCACGCAGCGTTAGGTATTGCTCTGCACCTGTTCGTGCGCGAGAACAAACTGGAAAACGGCAAGGCCGCGCCCTTCCGCTATCACGGGCAGGTGAAGTACCAGAGCCACAGCGGAAGTAAGCCGATGAGTGTGAGTTTCGAACTGCAGCAGTAGTCCGTATCCCTATCGTATGCGGCCGGGTCGGTCTAACACTCGCCCCAACGGGATGCAGAACGGGGCGCAGATTGCCCAAAAACGAAAAAGGCCCACCTTTCGGTGAGCCTTTTTCGTTGTTTTATATGGTGCCGGCACCAAGAGTCGAACTCGGGACCTACTGATTACAAGTCAGTTGCTCTACCAGCTGAGCTATACCGGCGAAAACGTCGCGCATTATACCGGCTGGGGCGGCGGAGTAAACCGTTGCGGTGTCGATAGGGTCACGCCGGCGGGCCTTATGCACAAAGTGAATGAAGTCCACACGTTATGAGGTGGAATTTGTGAAGCGTTCGGCAAAATCTGCAACCTATTGTTTTCATTGATTATTTGCTGGCTGATCAGAAATGGATCAGTCCGGGCAAAGGCCCGCGCGACGGGCTTTTGAGGGGGTTACCCCAATATCATTCACAGAGTTATCCACAGATTCTGTGGGCATCTCGCGCTCGGCCAGGAGGAGCAGATTGCGAGGTGTGAGCCGGTATTCGCAGAACTGGCCCAGTCGCACGCGGTAGCCCTGTTCTTCCAAGAAAAGGGCCCGGTCCAGCACCAGCCAAAGCTCCAGCGGGCGGCGGAACAGGTTGCGCAGCAACTCCAGATTGCGCACTTCGGCCAAGCGCTGCCAGCCGGCGTTTTCCAGTGAAGCCCAGTCCAGTTCACCCGGATCGGGCAATGCCTTCAGCTCGGCCAGGTCGCGGCAGTAGTGGGCGAAGGGCTTGTTCAGCCAGTGGATGGGCAGTGAGGGTGTCGGCAGGTAGTCGTCACGGCCACATAGGTCGCGTTGCAACAGGTCGAAGGCCAGGCGGCGGGCCATGGACTGGTCGCGCTGGCGGCGTACCCGGGCGCCGGCGGTGGTGGTTTCGCACAGGGGCAGGGCGAGGTCATCGCGGCTGAGCCGCAGCGCTGATTGCCGGGCCGCTGCCGACAGCGGGCGATAGGCCTCGGTGCCGATGCGGTTGTAGCAGCAGGGCGCCACGGCCAGGTGCGCGCAGCCGCGCTGGCTGGCCAGTTGCAGCAGGCGCACATGCAGGTCGCCGCAGGCGTGCAGGGCCACCGGGCTGTGCTCGGCGGATAGCTGCTGGATGGCGTCGGCGGCGAGGACATCCTGCTGGATATGGTGCGCCTGCAACTGCTGGCGCTGGCTGAGCGCGGCGCCGGCTTCTACCAGCGACGGGTCATATTCCAGGCAGGTGAGCCGGGCGCCGTCCTGGGCCAGCAGGCGGCCGAGATAGCCCTTGCCCGAGCACCAGTCCAGCCAGTGGCGCGGCGACTCGGTGAACTGCAGGCGCGAAGCGAAGGCGCGGATCTGCTGCCACTTGCGGCCCGGAACGTCGACGCTCAGCCGCGCCGGTGGCTCTGCGCCCGGATGGCCCGGCAGTTCCTGCACATGACCCAGCTCCGAGGCGGTGGCGGCCAGTTCGGCAAATGGCGCCGGCGCTTGCAGGCGTTCCGGCTGGGAATGGTCGGCGTCGGCCTGCTCCAGCGTACGGGCGCGCAACCAGCGAGCCAGTTGCGGATGGTCCGCTTCCCAGGGCAGGTGCCGGTGGGTGAAGGGCTTGGGGCGCCAGAGGTCCTGGTGGGCGATCAGGAAATCGTCCAGGGCCTGGAAGCGAGCGAGCAGGTCGGGGCCGGTGAGCATGATGAGTCGAATAGTGCGCACCCCTCGGGTGAGGGGCACGGAGAAAGTGTCAGCGTCCCTGGCAGGCGTCCACGCGCAGCCAGCGTTCCAGCAGCTTGAAGCCCTGTACCAGCAGGAAGGCGATGATCAGGTAGATCACCCCGGCGGCGAAGAAGAACTCCACTGGCAGGTAGGTGCGCGCGATGATGGTGCGCGCTGCGCCGGTGAGCTCCACGAGGGTGATGGTGCTGGCCAGGGCACTGGCCTTGAGCATCAGGATCACTTCGTTGCTGTAGGCCGGCAGGCCGATGCGGATGGCGCGCGGCAGCACTACATGCAGCAGGGTCTGTACGCGGGACATGCCCAGCGCGCGCGCCGCTTCCACTTCGCCGGGCGGCACCGCCTGGATGGCGCCGCGGATGATCTCGGCGATGTAGGCGGCGGTGTGCAGCGTCATGGTGATGATGGCGCACCAGTACGGGTCGCGCAGGTAGGGCCACAGGGCGCTCTTGCGCACCACCTCGAACTGCGCCATGCCGTAGTAGACGAGGAATAGTTGCACCAGCAGCGGCGTGCCACGGAAGAAGAAAATGTAGGCGTAGGGCAGGGCGCGCACGTAGAAGTTCTGCGAGGCGCGGGCGACGCCCATCGGCAGGGCCAGGATCAGCCCGAGCAGCACGGAAACGGCCACCAGTTGCAGGGTCAGCACGGCGCCGTCGAGCAGGCGCGGCAGGTATTGAACGATCACATCCCAGTTCATGCCGCGCTCCTCACGAAGCCGCGGCTGGCGCGCCGCTCAAGGAAATGCAGGCCGATCATCGCGATCACGGTCAGGCCGAGATAAATCATGGCCGCCACCATGTAGAAGGTGAACGGCTCCTTGCTGGCGGTCACGGCGATCTGCGAGCGGCGCATCAGTTCTTCCAGGCCGATCACCGAGACCAGCGCGGTGTCCTTCATCAGGATCATGAACAGGTTGCCGAGGCCCGGCAGCGCGATGCGCCACATCTGCGGCAGGACCAGCCGCCAGAAGATGCGCGGGGTGGACAGGCCCAGGGCCAGGCCGGCTTCGCGATGGCCCTTGGGAATGGCCAGGATGGCGCCCCGAAACACCTCGGTGGCGTAGGCGCCGAAACACAGGCCCAGGGCGATGGTGCCGGCGGCAAAGGCGGAAAGCTCCAGGCTTTCCATGCCCAGCAGGTCGGCCAGGCTGCGCATCATACTCACGGTGCCGTAGTAGATCAGCAGCACCCAGAGCAGCTCGGGCACGCCGCGCACCAGGGTGGAATAGGTGCCGCCCAGCCATTGCAGCGACTTGAGCGGCGAGGTCTTGGCCAGCGCACCGAGCAGGCCGAGGACCAGGCCCAGCGCCAGGGAGGCCAGGGCGAGCTGGATGGTCATCTGCGTGCCGGCCAGCAGCGCCGGGCCGAAGCCGTGAAGATCGAAAATCATGAGAGGGACTGGCGTAAGGCCGGCGCGCCAGAAGGCGCGCCGGGATCGATCAATAGATGCTGAACGGGAAGTACTTGGCGTTGATCTTCTCGTAAGTACCGTCGGCAAGGATTTCCTTCAGCGCCTGGTTCAGACGCTCGCGCAGCGGGTCGCCCTTGCGCACGGCGATGCCGATCTTGTCGTCGTCGAACACCGCGTCGCCCTTGAACTCGAAGTCCTTGCCGGCGTCGCTCTTGAGCCATTCCCACTGCACCAGGGCGTCGGCGAGGATGGCGTCCAGGCGACCGGAGGACAGGTCCAGATAGGCGTTTTCCTGGGTGTCGTAGAGCTTCACGTCGACCTGCTTGCCGAGGTTGTCCTCCAGCCAGCTGCCGGCGATGGTCGCGCGCTGGGCGCCGATCACCTTGCCCTTGAGGCTGGCGGTGTCGGTCTTGAAGTCGGCGGACTTGGGCGCCACGAACTGCAGCTTGTTGCTCCAGTAGTGGTCGGTGAAGTCGACGGCGCGCTTGCGTTCCTCGGTGATCGACATGGAGGCGATCAGGAAGTCGAATTTCTTGGCGTTGAGGGCGGGGATGATGCCGTCCCAGTCGGAGGTGACCACTTCACACTCGACCTTCATCTTGGCGCACAGCGCCTGGCCGATCTCGACGTCGAAGCCGACCACCTGGCCGCTGGCGTCGATCAGGTTGAAGGGGGGATAGGCGCCTTCGGTGCCGATTCTGAGTTTTTCAGCCGCGACGGCCTGGCCGAGAGCGACGAGAGTTGCGGCGGCCAGCAGGAACTTCTTGTAGGTCTGCATGGTATTGCTCCGTGTTAGCGGTGGCTGGACATGAATTGTTTACAGCGTGCCGATTGCGGGTTGTCAAACACTTGCTCGGGCGAGCCCTGTTCCTCGACCAGCCCCTGGTGCAGGAAGACCACTTCACTGGACACCTGGCGAGCGAAGTTCAACTCGTGGGTCACCAGTAGCATCGTGCGGCCCTCATCGGCGAGCGCCCGGATCACGTTAAGCACTTCTTGTACCATCTCCGGGTCGAGCGCCGAAGTGGGTTCGTCGAAGAGGATCACCTTGGGCTGCATGGCCAGGGTGCGCGCGATGGCGGCACGCTGTTGCTGTCCGCCGGAAAGCTGGTTCGGGTAGGCGTGGCGTTTCTCGGCGATGCCGACCTTGGCCAGCAGTGCCTCGGCCACTTCGATGGCTTCGCTCTTGCTCTGACCGAGCACGCGGCGCGGCGCCTCGATGATGTTGTCCAGCACGCTCATGTGCGGCCAGAGATTGAAGTTCTGGAACACGAAGCCGACCTGGCTGCGCAGGCGGTTGATCTGCCGGCTGTCGGCGGCGACCAGATCCCCGGCCTTGCCGGCCTTGAGCTTGAGCTGCTCACCGGCGACGAAGATTTCCCCTTCGTTGGGGCTTTCCAGCAGGTTGATGCAGCGCAGGAAGGTGGACTTGCCCGAACCTGACGAGCCGAGGATGGAGATCACGTCACCATCACGGGCGGTGAGGGAAATGCCCTTGAGCACTTCCAGCTCGCCGTAACGCTTGTGCAGGTTGCGGATTTCCAGTGCAGGCGTGGCCTGAACCATATGATGTCCCTCTTGTTGACTCCGCAGCAGGCGACAGTTGTCGCTTGCACGCTGGCACTGGGCGAGAAAGGACAGCCCTTGCGTTGCCAGGGCGTGCGGGCCCTGCGGATGAATGTCGCGAAGCTGCCCCGAACGGACCGCTACGCTGCGCGAAAGCGCGGCATTCTACGGGATGTCGTCTGGCTGATCCACGTGGCGCGACGCGCGAGTATTGCCTCTCGGCGATCAGATCCAGGCGGGCCAAAAAAACAAAACCCCTGAAGCCTTGCGACTTCAGGGGTCTGGAAGATGGTGCCCAGGGACGGAATCGAACCGCCGACACGGGG
>DATJDB010000126.1:0-4509 GCA_035497635.1 Pseudomonas sp.
CAGCTCACCGTGCAGGCCTGGCAGCCGATGCACTTGCGCAGGTCGACCAGCATGCCGTAACGCTTGCCCTCGATGCCCGGGCGCCGCGGCGGCTGGTCGCCGACACCGGCCTGGACGGAACTGGCCAGCGGCATCAGGCTCACGGCGGCACTCAGGCCCAGCAGGTCCTTGAGCAGGCCGCGCCGGCCGACCGAAGGCGTTTCATCAGATTTGCTCATGGCGTTTCCTCGCAAGCACTACTCAAAGCATTACGGGTGCGGTAATCGCAGGCCCGCGTGTTCATGGGCGTTCCGGTGAATCAGGGATGATGCGCTGCAGGCCATGGGCCAGGCTGGCGCGCGACAGCTCGCCCAGATGACTGCCGCGCTGCTGGCCCTGGGCGTCGTAGAACAGGGTGGTCGGCAACAGGCCCGAACCGACCTGAGCACCGAGGCGACTGCCGCCGTCCAGCAGCACGTTTTCGAGCCACAGGCCCTGACTGGTCAGGTAATCGCGCACCGTGCGCGCACCCTCGCCTTGGTTGACGAACAGAAAGGTCACGCCGCTTTCCCGTTGCTGTGCCTCGGCGAGCACCGGCATCTCGCGCCGGCAAGGCGGGCACCAGGTGGCCCACAGATTGATCACCAGCGGCCGGCCACGAAAATCACCGAGCTGCACCGGCTGACCCTCGAGGTTCATCAGCGCCTGTTCCGGCAACCGGCTGGAGCGTTCCAGGGCCTGCAGGATCAAATGGCCGCCGCCCCAGAACAGCACGCCAACCAGCAACGCCTGGCCCAGCGGCCGGCGCAGTCGCGCATCCCGCCAGGCCTGCCACGCGCCTAGAACGAGACCGGCCAGCAGCCCGGGAAGGGCCAGGAAGCCGCCATCCCGCAGGTCGAGCATGCGCCAGGGAGAGTCACGGTACAGATCGAAATAGAAGGTGACAAAAGACAGCCGTGCGACCAGCAGGCTTACCAGCAGCAGGCGAAACAGTTGCGGTTCGGGATTACAGGCGGACCGTCGGCCGCTCCACCAGCCGACCAGCAGGGCCAGGATGAAGCTGACAATCAGCAGCACATGAGACATACCCAGGGCCAGAGGGCCCGCACTCACACTTAGCATCGGTTCGCTCTGTTGGGGATCGCGGATCGGCGGACATCCTGTCCCTGCCAGTGAATGTGCCCTGAGGAGGTTAAGGGGAGATTAAGGCCCTTGTTTCGATGTGGATTTAACGCTGAGACAGGATGACGCACCCCCTGCCCTGGCTAGCCGCAGCGCTGGCCGTGGTCATGGAATTCTTGTGGCCATCGCGCTCATGCTCGGGTTCTACACCCGACCGCTGGCCTTCCTGTTCGCCCTGTTCGCCCTGTTCGTACTCGGCACCGCGCTGCCCGGCCATCCCTTCTGGGAGATGGCCGGCGCGGAACGCGCCGCCAACCTGACGCAGTTCCTGAAGAACCTCAGCATCATGGGCGGCCTGCTGTTGCTGGGCATTACCGGACCGGGACGCTTCTCGATGGACCGCCGCTAGCGGCCCGCGCACTCAGCGCTGTTCGCGCGCCGGCGCCTTGCCGTTGTCGAGGTCGCCCAGGTCGGGGTCGACGCCGACATCGTCTTCCTCGCGCTCGTCATCCGGCACCTGCTCCACGCCGGGCTCGCGGCGCGGGACTTCCTGCCCGGGCGTGCCGGGGAATTCGATCGGGTTGTCGCCCGGGTCGCGCTGGGTCTGAATCCGCTCTGACTGCTTCATGCTGCACCTCACCTGCGGAGAAACCGTGCAGGCTTTGAGTGCATTCAGACCCGTTCGATGCGCCGGACTGCCCTGTGGTCATTGCGACGTCAGGGCAAGCGCAGATCAGCCTTCGCCGGCCTCGGCCTTCTTCAGCACCACGCGCATCTGGTCCTTCAGGCGCAGCTTTTCCTTCTTCAGGCTCTCGATCTCGGCGGACGTGCCGTGCTCGATGCGCGCTTCCATGTTCTTGATGCGCTGGTCCAGTTCGTTGTGCTCGTCGAACAGACGGGAAAAGAAGGCGTCATCGCTTTTCAGGCGGCTGATCAGATCGCGATATTCGGGAAACATGGGAACGCTCCTTGTGTGGGGTCAGGAAAATCCTACGGCCATGACCCAGGGGTCGGATAGACGACCAAGCGCTTATCCGCTGTTCCGTTGACATCGGTCATGCCGCGCATCGCGCGCCAGGGCCGTTGCGCTGCACCCGGTCCGCCGCGCCTTGCCGCACAGACAGCGCCTCGCGTACTGTATAAAAAAACAGCTTCGCAGCCTGGCATGCCTCCCGAACTCTATTACCTGAGCAATTTTCACAAAGGCCTGAACTGGCTGGTCGAGCGCTATGCCGACCTGCTGGACGAGACCGAGCGCGCCTTCATCGAGCGCTTCACCGGCCTGGCACAATCGTCCCAGGCGCTACTGGTACGCATGATCATGCGCAAGGGTCCGCATTTTCGCACCAGCAGGCTGGAGTATCCGGAGATCGGCTGCGCCCGGGACGCCGCCGCGCCGTTGCTGGATGCCGGCTGGCTGGACACGCGTGCCGGGCTGAGCCTGCCCGAGCTGTTCGAGCAGCTGCGCAAGGACGAGCTGACCCGCCATTTACCCGCTGCCCGGCCCCATGGCCGCCTGAAGAAAAACGAACTGCTCGACCTGCTGACCCCGCAATTTCCCGCGCCCCGGCCGTTCGCCGACTGGTGCCCGGAGCTGGACGAGCCGCTGTTCAGCCTGACCATCGACGACCTGTGCGAACGGCTGCGCCTGATGTTCTTCGGCAACCTGCGCCAGGACTGGTCGGAGTTCGTGCTCGCCGATCTGGGCATCTTCCGCTACGAGTGCGTGGACATCGGTCCTGAATCGCGTGGTTTCCGCCAGCGCAAGGACCTGGATACCTACCTGGCGGTGCAGCACTGCCGGGAGGCCTGGGAAGCGGATCAGCCGCTGGGTGAGGTGCTGGCCCCGCTGCAGGCACTGGATTGCGCCAACCCCTATCTGGCGCGCCGGCGCGACAAGCTGCGCTTTCAGATCGCCCAGCAGCTGGAACGCGATGCCGAGCTGGAACCGGCGCTCGCTCTATATCGCGAGTGCGCTTATCCCGGTGCCCGACAACGGCGCGTGCGGGTGCTGGAGCGCCTACAACGTGCCGAAGAGGCTCACGTCCTGGCGCTAGAAGCGCAGCGAAATCCGGAAAACCAGGCCGAACTGCAACTGATCGAACGCGCGCTGGTTCGCCTGGAGCGACAGCTCGGACTGGGCAAGCGGGCGCGTTCGCCCGAAGCATCGGTCGGGTGCCTGGATCTGAGCCTGCCGGCCAGCGCGGAAGGCGTCGAGCTGGCCGTGGCCGGGCATCTGACGGCTGAAGGCGCACCGGTGTATTACGTGGAAAACAGCCTGGTCTGCGGCCTGTTCGGCCTGTTGTGCTGGGAGGCGATCTTCGCGCCGGTACCCGGCGCCTTTTTCCATCCGTTCCACAGCGGACCGACCGACCTGTACAGCCCGGACTTTCCCAGCCGCCGTGCCGACGTGTTCGAGCGCTGCCTGCAACGCCTGAACAGCGATGAGTACCGCGCGCACATCCGCCAGATGTACGCCGCCAAGCAGGGTATCCAGTCGCCGTTCGTGCATTGGGGCGTGCTGGACACAGCCCTGCTGGAGACCGCGCTGCAGTGCATTCCCGCCGCGCACATCAAGGCCTGGTGCCTGCGCCTGCTCGGCGATTTGCGCGCCAATCGCGCCGGCATGCCCGACCTGATCCAGTTCTGGCCGGCCGAGGACCGCTACCGGATGGTCGAGGTAAAAGGCCCGGGCGACCGCCTGCAGGACAATCAGCGCCGCTGGCTGAGCTTCTGCGCCGAGCACGGCATGCCGGTGGAAGTCTGCTACGTGCAATGGACGACACCGTGAGCTACCGGGTCGCGGTACGCGCGTTGTGCGAGTTCGCCGCCAAGGTCGGCGACCTGGACTTGCGCTTCACCCCCTCGCCCACCGCCCAGGAAGGCATTGCCGGACACCAAGCGGTGGTGGCGCGGCGCGATGCGGATTACCTGGCCGAATATCGCCTGAGCGGCGACTACCGGATGCTGACCGTCAGCGGTCGCGCCGACGGCTACGACCCGGCGCAGAACCTGCTGGAGGAGATCAAGACCCATCGCGGCGTGGTGGAGCGCATCCCCGACAACCATCGCCAGCTGCACTGGGCGCAGGCCCGGGTCTACGGCTGGCTGATGTGTATTGAGCGCGAGCTGGAAGAAATCGAACTGGCGGTGGTGTATTTCAACGTGCTGAGCAAGAAGGAGACGGTGTTTCGCGAAACCTTCAGCGCTGGGGCGTTGCGCCGTTTCTTCGAAACCCTCTGCGAACGCTTCATTGCCTGGGCCGAACAGGAAGTCGCCCATCGCCGCGCCCGCGACAGCGGCCTGGAAGCGCTGCGCTTTCCCCATCCGGCGTTTCGCACCGGACAGCGCGAACTGGCCGAATCGGTGTATCGCGCCGCCCGGGACGGTCATTGCCTGATGGCCCAG